>DAHWBS010000064.1 GCA_027323445.1 Leptospirillum sp. | reverse complement strand
TAGCCCTCGTTCCAGACCCAGTTGAACGTTTCCGGCCAGACGCCGAATTTTTCGGCATCGTCGGCATAGGTCAGGACCTTTCCTTCTCCCGTCCTGTTCAGGAATGTGAGCGACTGCTCGACGCTCTGAAAAGGAATGAGATAGCGAAGATGCGCGGAGATGGGGAACAGATCAAGGCCTTCTCCCGCCCAGGAGGAGCGGTAGTACCCGTGAAGGTCTTCGTCTTTGAATCCTGCAAGATGGAAATGATGGTCGTCGACGGTGGTGTGTGTCAGGCGGCAGCCGGCAAGTCTCATGGGAAGATCGGTCTCCCAGACTCTCTCGGCAAGCCAGAACCCTCCATCGAAATGGCCGAAAAGCCGTTCGATCCATTCTTTCATGAGACGGGTCTGGTCCATGACCGACTGCGGGGAGAGCATGGCCAGGATGGGTTCGTAGAATCCCCCGCCCGTGATCTCGATCTGTCCCCTTGAGACAAGCCGGCCAAGAAGCGAAATGTAATCGGGATCATGCCGTTCGATCCATTCGATCAGGGGACCGGTCAGATGGTAGGAAACATGGATGTCGGGAAACTGCTCGAGAAGCTCCAGCAGCGGACGGTAGCATTTTTGCTGGGACTCCCAGAACACATGGTCGAAGTTCCCCGCGGGCTGGTGGTGGTGGAGGACCATCACCATGGTTGTCCGGGTATCCGGCAAAGCGTTCTGGCGAGTGTTTCCGGGATCGTTGGACTCGGACATCAGACTCTCCATATGGATTGATCGAACTGGTCATCGGGAACATGGATCGGCACGGAGCGGCCCCTGGGACACTGGTCCAGAAGCCGCTCTCCATCCCATAGTTCGCAGATGAGATGCAGACGTTCTCCGGGAAGCAGTTTGGCAGAGGCAAGGTTTAAGGCACCTTCTCCCAGTTTCTGGCAGGCCCATAGCATGGGAGCGGATTCTCCAGCCCGCGAGGGTACATCGATAGGAGCGGCCAGAAGGGGCAGCTTCCATTCAAATTCGATAGTGTTGCGGACCCGGACGACAAGACTCATCTGGTCGGTATTTCCGGAAAGAGTTTCGGGGTCGAATTCGACCCGGATATAGAAGTTGATCTGGTCGAAGCCATAGAGAATTTTTCGGATTGGCGCTCCGGACAAAAACATCGACCCCTGGGTTTTTTGGGGGTCGAAACTTCCGGCGCCCGTCCATTAGTAGAAGTGGGTTACCCTTCCGTCGATCGTCGGAGAGATGAGATCGGTGGGAAGATTGATCGCGAAGTCGTGTTCTCTTGAGCGTATTGGCTCGGTGAGATAGACGGGGACATCCTCTCCAAGGATCCGGTAGACATTTTGCTGATGGGTCCGGAAGAGGCGATCGAATTCATAGGCCTGAAGGCTCTGGAAATCGTCTCCGTACCACCAGAACCAGTCTGAGCCTTCCGAGGCGTACATCTCCATTTTTGCCTGCAGAAGAATGTCCGGGGAGTACCTTCCCGAGGCTTCCGCATCGGCCAGGAATCTTCGGGTTCTGGAGAGATAGTTCCATCCGGCGTTGTCTTCGGGGTGGCCGATCCAGATATTGAAATCATGGTTGATCCAGGATCCGGAAGACAAAGAGTGGATCGGTGTGGAGGGAAGGTCCCGGATTCCTTCCCAGACGCACTGGGTCTCCAGATGAGGATGGTTGTCAAGCCTTTCAAAGAAGGAGCGGAGGAACAGGTATCCTCCGTCGGGGTAGCTCTCCCAGGGGTTTTCTCCGTCCAGGATGATGGGAATGACGGGTGGATGAGTGCCGGAAGCGGAGATTCCCCCTGTGGCCTCGATCCCCGAGAGCAGATCCTTGGCCGCCTCGGTTCCATTGTAACGGGAATACAGGAATCCGATCCGGTCGGAAAGAGCCCGCTGGCGAAAGATGATCCGGATGTCTCCGTGGTCGGTCGTGACCTGCCATGGGTGGGTTATGTTCCCCGCTCCGCCAATGCTTTCATCCAGGATCCCCTGATCGGTGGCGGTCCAGTCCAGTCCGGCCGCGGCAAGGATACCCATCAGTTCAGGACAGACGGAGCCTTCCGATGGCCACATGCCCCTTGGCCGGATTCCCAGCAGTTTTTCATGGCGGTCAAGAGCCATAAGAACCTGCTCTTTCGCATCGTTGGGCCAGGAAAATTCTTCTGGAAGAGCGATTCCCGGACGGGGGCGGCTCCCGATGGAGGAAGAAATGAGAAGGGGGAGAATCGGGTGGTAGTAGGGGGATGTTGAAATCTCGATCTGTCCGTTTTCGGCAAGTGTCCGGTAGCTCGGGATCAGATCTTTCAAAATACTGAGCTGAAGCGCCATGACGGCTGTCTTGTCTTCTTCGGTAAAGCCGGAGCCTTTTCGAAGCCATTCCTCGATTTCATGATGGTCGTGCTTTGCTCCGTAGCCAAACCAGACCAGATTGAAAAGAACCTGAAGGTCGAGAAGTTCCCTGTCGGACAACACATCAGGCGACAGTTGCGTCTCCGGCGGTTTCCCCGAAAGCGCCGTCTGGACCTTCTGCCAGATGTTAACGTACTGGTGGTTGGGCCGGATCATGGAGTCAAACGGGCACGAGAAAAAGTTTCGAAGGAGATAGTCCCGGTCGGCGGGTGTCAGATCCTCCGGTGGTTTCATCGTGAGGATCTGGTAGGCGTCCTGGATTTCTCCGCTTGCGACCTGATCGATCTGGTCGAGAAGCGACGGAACCAGATTGATCGTTTGCCGGACATGGGGAAAAAGGCGGGCCATGAAAGGCAGGTCGTTATACCCCCTGACGCCATGGAGCCTGACCCACGGAAGTCCGATATTTTTCATGACCGGATCCCAGTATGCCGGCTGGTGCATGTGCCAGAGAAGAAGAATTCGCCCTTTCACGACGATCCGCCGTGATTGTTGAAGTCTTCCCGGGTAACGACCACCACTCCGGAATCAGAGACATGAAAACGTTTTTTGTCTTCGACGGGATCTTCTCCGATGACCGTATGGGGGGGAATCCTGACCCCCTTTTCAATGATGGCCCTGGTGATCCTGGAGTAGCGGCCGATGTCGACATTGTCGAAAAGGATCGATTCGGAGACACGGGAGTAGCTGTTGATCCTGACGCTCGGGGAGAGAATCGTCCGGTCGATCTGTCCTCCGGAGATGATGCATCCGCCGGAGACGATCGAGTCCGTTGCGACCCCTATTCGCCGGTTTTCCTCATCGGCAAAGACGAACTTGGCCGGAGGAACCTGGGGGCGGTATGTCCTGATGATCCAGTTCGGGTTGTAGAGATTGAAGGCCGGTGAGACCGAGACGAGGTCCATGTGGGTCTGCCAGTAGGCATCAAGCTGGCCGATATCCTTCCAGTAGCCCTGCTCGATATCGGTCATTCCGGGGATGGTGTTCTGGCTGAAATCATAGACATGGACCATTCCCTCCCGGGTCAGTTTCGGGAGGATGTCCTTTCCAAAATCATGATTGCTGTCCTTGTTCTGGGCATCTTTTGTCAGGACATCGATCAGGAGTCTGGTGTTGAAGACGTAATTTCCCATGCTCACAAGGGACATCTGGGGATTGCCGGGCATGTGCTCCGGTTTTTTGGGCTTTTCGCTGAAAGAGGTCGCCATGCCGGAATCATCCATCCCGACGATCCCGAAGGCGGAGGCCTCCTCGATGGGAACGGGGATGGCCGAGACGGTAACCTGGGCGTTTCTCTGGATATGGGCCTCGATCATCTGGGAGATGTTCATCTTGAAGATGTGGTCTCCGCTGAATACGCAGACGAAGTCCGGGTTGTCGTCGAGGATCAGGTTCAGGTTCTGGTAGACCGCATCTCCGGTTCCCTGAAACCAGTGCGGACCTCTTCGCATCTGGGCCGGAACAGGGTCGACATACTGGTCGAGAAGGGGCGAGAGCCTCCATCCTCTGGAAAGATGGGTGTTCAGGGAGTGGGACTTGTATTGGGTCAGAACCTTGATTTTGTAAAAGCCGGAGTTGACGAAATTCGACAGGACAAAGTCGATGATGCGGTAGGCTCCGCCAAAGGGAACGGCGGATTTGACCCGGTCGCGGGTGAGAGGGGCGAGTCTTTTTCCTTCGCCTCCGGCAAGAATGATGGCCAGCGCACGATAATTGTTTTGCATGGTCCTCCCTTCATGTGTGAGGCACAATCACGATCCGATGAGAATCGAATGAAGCCACTCGATCAGTTTGGGCCTGAGCGGAGAGAGGGACACGGCCCCCCAGAGAAGCAGCATGGCGGATGAGAGAATGTAGGCAAGCCACTTTTCCCGTCGTTCCCGCCGCAGGAGAAGAACAACTGAATAAAGCGTTCCAAAAGATCCAACCACAACAAACAAAAAGCCGTAGAACACGTTCGTCCTCCAGGGACCATCATAGCGATACTGGCAAGAAAAACAAAGCCGGATCATTGATCCGGCTTGTTCTTGATGTCTTAATCACAAGTTAAAAAAGACAGATCAGTCGATTTCGATTGCAATCTTTCCCGAAGGGTCTTTTGAGACGGAAAAACAGGCGATGGTGGCCCCGGGGCGACCGACTGCTTCTCCGGAACGCATGTCGAAGCTCCAGGAGTGGAGAGGGCAGGTGATGGTCGGGCCGGAAACGGGTCCGTCGGCCATGGGGCCACCGCGGTGGGGGCAACGGTTGTCCACGGCATAGACGGATCCCTCGAATTCGTAGAGGGCGATCTGTCGGCCTTCGACCGAAACAGGAACGCCCGGGCCGCCTTCTTCAAGATCGACGGGTCTGTCAAGCAAATGTTTGGCCAAGAAAAACTCCTTAAGTTTAAGGTCCGGATGGACCGTTATCAGTTGCTCGGCCGGGATCTCTCCCGACCGGATCTTTTTGTGCCGATAATATCTTAATAGACGAAGTTGAAACGACTGGAGAAGACGATCTCCTTCGGTTGCCGATCCATCCCTTATATCATAAATCACAAAGGTCCCGTCCAACAAGGAGGACCCTGCGAACCTTTTCGTGTCGGGGAAAGGGGAGCGGTTCAGGGAGTTCATGAATGTGGTGACAAATTCTTGTCGCATTGTGAATGAGTTGATTTATATTGGTGCTGTCGTATATAGTGCCGATAAAAAAATGGCAGTAGACAGATAATTGTCGCCTTGATGTCCAATTTTTTGCCACTTGTTTCTGGCGTCTGTCTTCGCTTGTGGTCTTTCCCTCATTTTCGGGATTCGGTCTGGATAATTTTATGATATGGATTGAGGAGAGTTTTTATGTTGTCTGGAAATCCTGGATGGCAAAAGCCTGCTCCATGGCGTCGCGCCCGCATCGCCATGGTTCTTTCGGGGACGCTCCTGATTCTTCTGGTTCTTGGAATCCGAGG
>DAHWBS010000063.1 GCA_027323445.1 Leptospirillum sp. | reverse complement strand
GTCTGGTGGCTTTTTCATCCTCCCTGGACCAGATTGGGCCGTTTGCACAAAATCCATTGGATGCACTTCATGTTACGCTTCTCATGTCCGGATATGACCCACTGGATATGACCTCGTCGACAAGGGATCCACTGGAGATGCTTCATGATTACGAAAAACCGCTGAAAGGCAAAATCGTTGGAATTCCTGAAGAGTTCTGGGGGGAGGGAATGGATCCCCAGGTGCGGGAATCGCTGGAAAAGTCCAGGGAACTTCTGGTGAAGGCGGGAATGATTTTAAAGCCGGTCCGGCTGCCTTCGACTCAATATGCGGTCAATGTCTATTACCTGATTGCAACGAGTGAAGCCGCATCGAACCTTTCCCGTTTCGACGGAATCCGTTATGGAGAGCGAAAGATCGCTGCAAGGGACTTGAAGGAGCTTTATGAAAAAAGTCGCGGGGAGGGGTTCGGTCCCGAGGTCAAAAGACGCATTCTTCTTGGAACATTTGCCTTGTCGGCAGGCTATCAGGATCAATACTACCGAAAGGCCCAGAAGGTTCAGTCTCTTATCCGGGAAGAGTTCTTGAGGTCTTTTTCGGAGTGTGACCTTCTCTTTGCGCCGGTTACTCCGACTCCGGCCTTTCGATTCGGTGAAAAGATCTCGGACCCTCTTTCGATGTATCTTTCCGATATTTTTACGATTTCAGCCAATCTCGCTGGTTTGCCCGCTCTTTCAACCCCTTCGTTTCCTACCGGAAACGGACTTCCGGTGGGGGCACAGCTGATCGGTCCACATTGGTCGGAGGGTGTCTTGTTGAAGGCTGCGACGGTTCTTCATGATGGTGTCAATCCCGGGCTTGCTCCCTGGAAAGGGGGGTCCTGATGAGCGATGATCCAATCGATCCCTCAAATGTCTTTTCACAGTCGAAGTATGAGATGGTTGTCGGCCTCGAAGTACACTCCCAGCTCCTGACGAAAACAAAAATGTTCTGCCGGTGTGAAAACCGCTTTGGTGCTGAGCCCAATACACTGACATGCCCTGTGTGTCTCGGTTATCCAGGTGTCCTTCCGGTGATGAATGAAAGAGCCCTTCGTCTCGGAATTCGCCTGGGCTTGGCTCTTGGCTGTTCAATCCATCGAAAAAGTTTTTTTGACAGGAAACACTATTTTTATCCGGATCTCCCAAAAGGATATCAGATCTCTCAGTTTGACCACCCTCTGTTGACCGGTGGTTCTATTTCTCTCCTGGGTCCGGATGCGGGAAAAACGATCAGGATTCACCGGATCCATATGGAGGAGGATGCAGGGAAAAATCTCCATGCCGGACTCGCGGATGCCAGCCATGTGGACCTCAACCGGGCGGGTGTGCCTCTTCTCGAGATCGTTTCGGAGCCGGATATCCGTTCCCCCTCGGAGGCCGTTTCCTACTTGAAACAGCTTCGCCAGATCCTTCGGGCGAGCGGTGTTTCTGACGGGAACATGGAGGAGGGATCCTTCCGCTGCGATGCGAACGTTTCCCTCAGGCTCAGGGGGGAAAGCCGCTTTGGGGTAAAGGTCGAAGTGAAAAACATGAATTCCTTCCGATTTGTACAGAAGGCGCTGGTCTACGAATTTTCCCGACAGTCGGAGCTTTTGGATCGTGGTGAACGGATCCGGAGTGAAACAAGACTTTTTGATACGGTCAATGGCCGGACTTTGCCCATGCGCTCGAAAGAAGAAGCTCTCGATTACCGTTTTTTCCCGGAGCCGGATTTGCCAGCCGTCATTTTTCCCGAAGAGTGGATTTCCGAAGAGCGGGAGAATCTGCCTGAACTTCCGGAAGAAAAGGCTTTTCGACTTGCCCGTGAACTGGGTATTGACGAATCGGATGCCAGGACCCTGGTTTTTGAGGAAGAGCTGGTGACCTTTTTTGAGGAAGCGCTTGGTCATTTTGAGCCCATCTCAAAAGAGCGCGGATTTGATTTGACCAGAGGGCGCTCCAGGCTTCTCCATTTTGTTCTCTCGGAAGTCTTGAGAGAGTGGAATCGAAGGGGTGACCCGGCACTGTCTTCCGGTGGAGCAGCACATGGTCTTGCCCATATTCTGGCGGGTGTGATGGATGAAAGCCTTTCTCTTAACCAGGCCAAGGAGGTCTATCTTCTTTCGATCGACCTGGCACAGCATCCTTCGCAGGTTATTGCAGAAAAAGGCTTTGCACAGGTTTCAGGGGAAGGGGCCCTGTCCTCCTGGATCGACGAGATGGTTTCTGAAAATCCCAAGGAAGTGGCGGATTTCTGTTCGGGAAAAGATCGGTTGCTGGGATTCCTGGTGGGGCAGGTCATGAAGAAATCGGCGGGAAAAGCCAATCCTCAGAAGGTCAATGAATTGATCCGTCAAAAGCTTCTGCCCAAATCGCCATGAAAACCTCCGGAATCCGGACCGTTTCCCTGGGCAGACGGTTACTTTTGGCCATGATGGGGTTGTTGTATTTTTTTCCGGTCCGCTCATTTGCGGGAGAGATCCGTTATTTTCCCACCGATGCCATGACCAGGGTCTACTCCGGTCTGGGAAATAATGTTCGTATCAAGGAAGTTCAAAAACCCTTGGGAGTGAAGGACGGGAGAACGGTCATCGAAATCTCGAGGGAGATTTCCTATGTGAACTTTCCCAAGCGGAAGATTGTTGCTACCTATGGAGTCAATCCCGGGACGGGACGCGTTGTCCAGCTGACTTCCAGCTCGGCGTTTGGCGACCACATCTGGACGTTTCACCCTCCGCTTCTCGTCTATCGTCTTCCCTTTAAAAAGGGAGACTCCTGGGATGTTCAGGACGGGCAGAACCGCTCCCACAGCAAGGTCTGGGGAAAGGTCAGGGTAGAGCTTCCTTTTGGAACCATGACCTGCTGGGTCGTTGAAAAGGTGATCACCTATGACCTGATTCGCCGGAAGAGTCCCCAGATCCTCTATGACTACTATGAGCCATCTCTTGGATGGGTCGCCGAGGGGGCCTGGGCCTCAGACGGGAAGTGGCATTGGTCCAGAAAGCTTCTTTCGGTGAAACGCTCTTCATGAAAACCATCGATCTTTCCTGAAGGAGAGCGGATTGGGAAAAGGTGAGATGGCCCTTCAGTGGGCTTTTGTCTGCCTGATGCTTTTGGTCCTTGGCGGGGGATTGTCGCTCGGAGGACACCTTCTTGAGGAAAAACGGGAGTTTTGTCTGACCTGCCATGAAATGAAGCCCCTTGGAGAGGGTTATTATGCTTCCGGGGCAAGCCTTCACCATCAGAACTGCATTATCTGCCATTCGGGTCCCGGCCTGACCGGTGCGCTTGCTGCCCAGATGACAGGGATCAAGGAATTGGTCATTCACGCAGTGGGAACCCCGCATCCTGCAGGATCTTTTGTGGGAGGGGTTGTGGCGAATGAAAACTGTCTGAAGTGTCATCCGCACGGCTATGACCGGGCCGCTCATGCAGGTTTTCCTGCGAAAGAAAAATCCTGTGCCCTCTGTCATAACCACTACAAGGATGCGAGTTTTGGCGGGGAGATTCCCCCGGGCACTTTCCCCGCTTCGGGGCTTTTTCCCGGTGGGGATGTCGGAAATTTTCTGAAAGCGATTTCCTATCAAGACTCTGATGCCCATGCGTTTTTGGGAGGATTGGCCACCCCTTTTCGGTAGCCCTTTGTTCCGGGTCTGCAGGGATGGTCCCTGCGGTATTTCATTGAATCAATTATTGGGTTTATGGAGGAATGACGATGAGCGAGATTTCTGAGATTCTGGCGAGGGAAGTGTTGGATTCCCGTGGAAATCCCACTGTAATGGTGGATGTCCTGCTGGAAAGCGGTGCCCAGGGTTCCGCAATGGTTCCCTCTGGAGCCTCTACCGGATCACGGGAAGCGCTTGAACTTCGTGATCAGGATCCTTCCCGATATCGCGGAAAGGGTTGTCTGAAAGCGATCGCTCATGTTCAGGGAGTGATTCGTGAAACGCTGGTCGGCCTCCCCGCCGATGAGCAGTCTCTCATCGATGAGACCATGTGTGCTATTGATGGTACCGAGAACAAGGGACATCTGGGAGCCAATGCCATTTTGGGGGTTTCAATGGCGGTCGCCCGTGCGGCTTCCATGGACCACGATCTTCCCCTGTATCGCTATATCGGGGGAAGCCTTTCCAGAATCCTTCCGACGCCGTTTATGAATGTGATCAACGGAGGCGCTCATGCCGACAATAATCTGGACTTCCAGGAGTTCATGATTGTGCCTCATGGTGCGGAAAGCTATGGCGAAGCGCTCAGGATGGGGTCGGAGGTGTTCTGGACCCTGAAAAAGGTTCTTTCCGACAGGGGGCTGACCACTTTGGTCGGCGACGAGGGAGGATTCGCTCCGAGTCTTGCCTCCCATTCCCAGGCTCTGGACCTTTTGCTGGAAGCGATCCGGGAGGCCGGTTATGAGCCGGGACAGGATGTTTCTCTGGCGCTGGACGCCGCGGCAACAGAATTTTTCAAGAATGGTGCCTACACCCTCTCTGGAGAAAAGCTGATTCTCGATACGACCCGGATGATCGATTATTATGAAGAGCTGATTTCAAAATATCCGATTGTTTCGATTGAAGACGGCCTTGCAGAAGACGACTGGGACGGATGGGTCGAGATGACGCGCCGGATCGGAGGAGCGGTTCAGCTTGTGGGGGATGATCTTTTTGTGACGAATACCCGATATCTTGTCGAAGGCATTGAAAGAAGGGCGGCCTCTGCTATTTTGGTCAAGCTCAATCAGGTGGGGACTGTGACTGAAACGGTCGATGCCACAACCATGGCTCTCCAGAATCGCATGGGAGCGATGATTTCCCATCGCTCCGGGGAGACGGAGGATACGTTCATCGCCGACCTTGCGGTCGCTCTCGGCACCGGGCAGATCAAGACAGGATCCCTCTCCCGCGGAGAACGGATGGCCAAATACAACCGACTTCTTCAAATAGAGGAAGAACTGGGGGATCAGGCCATTTATCTGGGTCTTGAGAATCTTCGACGAAGGATGGACTGATGTCTTCGCCATCGGCTCGTCCGGAGCAACAGGGAAGTGACCGGCGACTTTTTATCTGGATTTTTTTGATCGCCGGTACGTTTTTGCTGATCTATTCGGCGCGCGCGCTTTTTTCATCTGAAACAGGGCTTTATGCCCTGTTTCACTATCAATTCTCCAGAAGAGACCTGAAGTCTGAAAAAGAGTCTCTTGAAAAACATGTCCTTGATGAAAAAAAGCAGGTCCTTGAACTAACGGTGGATCCGTTCGCACTGGAAAGAGTCGCCAGGGAGCGCCAGCACAGGGTTCGGCCCGGAGAAATTCTTGTTCTTCCTGAAAGCCAGAGTATCCTCTCCCGAGAGTAAATCTTTTTCTCTTCTCTTGTAACCATTGTCTGATTTGATCTACG
>DAHWBS010000062.1 GCA_027323445.1 Leptospirillum sp. | reverse complement strand
AAGTCATCAGGTTGGCGATCAGATGATTGTACTTGATCTGATCTTCGCGCACATTTTCCTCAATGGTGCGTTCGCATTCCTCCATCGGCACCAGTTCGTCCCGGAGGTCTGAATCCGCATCGCTGCCGATTACGCAAAGGTCGCAGGATTTAAACTCCCCCACCCTTTGCAAACAGACGCATGCCTCGAACTGGCGCCGGTTGATTCGGGTTGGCGCATTATCCCGCTTGGTTTCGCCTGTCACCAGCTTCCACCATTGATGACGCCTTCGAGCGATCTGACAGAAAGGAGTTTTTTTGAGCGAGATCGCCATTTATGACTTTTCCGACGGTACGGTCGAGGTCTGCGTCGACCAGGCCACCGTGTGGCTCAGCCAACGGCAGATGGCGGAGTTTTTCGAAACCTCCACGGACAATATCGGGTGACACCTGAAACGGATTGATGCCGAAGGCGAACTTGAAGAGTTGGCAACGGCCGAGGATCCGCGGTCGTTCAAGCGGACCCAAGGGGATGCCTTCGAGCGCCTGCTGCTCCACCAATATCAAAGCGGCTTCGTAAAAATCCCCTCCTCTAGCATTGAACTTTTTGAGCCCCTGATTGTTACAGCAATGTCGCACCTTGAGCCACACCGAGAGGTGCCAGTTCATTCATTCGCTGCAAATAACATCCACTCCCATCCGCCTGAGGCTGCCATCGAGTGCCTTACGGACATAGGCGGGCTTGCCTTTTGAGAGAAAACCCCCAGCCGGTCGGTAAGTTTGTGCCGGTTTCCTGTTCGTCAAAGACGATACCGAACTTTGTGGTGACAAATGACTGTCTGCGTAGGTTTTTTATCGCACGGCCGATAAGTGTTTCGTTGTGCCCGTTTCCGGAGGCATCCGCGTTCGTCATGACGAAAATAGGTGATCGCGATCGCGAAACGACCCGTTCGCTATCGGCAAGAATATGCGGGAACCCATGGGCGAGAAGAATGAAGGAGATAAGTTGGTGACTGCTCCCCGGCGTAAACGCCGGAGCTTCCGGGGACTAACCCCGAGACTCCAGTCCGAGTCTCAAAATATTCAGGGAGGCGTTGTGGTCCCGATCCTTTTCCATTGCGCAGCACGGACAGACATACGTCCGGCAGGACAACGGCATCTTCTGCCGATGGCCGCAGGAGGAACAGGTTTGGGACGTATAGGCCGGATTGATCTTCCTGAATATATGGTTCGGGCAGAATGTCAAGAGGCTTTGATCTCTTTTAAGTCCTTATGGTTCAATAACTCTCACGGCTTCGAAAGCCAGTTCAGTAACAGAACTCACGTGGACTTTTCTCCTGGGGCGGGATTCCGGCTCCCTGTTCTGGAGATCGGGATAAATCTCCTCTCCGAATACCCCTTCTGACGGGGTTTCTTCTTTTGGTGCTTTCTCTCCGACAGAACGCGTCGTAAAGCGCGTGACAACTGACCCAGCGATAAACTCGATTCTCCTTTGGGAGGAATCGGTCGCGCCAATATATCCGGCCTCTCGGAACGCATTCCGTAGCCACGATGGATGATTCGCGCCTGCCGTGCACCAATAAAAACAATACAAATGCGGCCTCTCTTGCGGACCCTCTCGTCAGGGCTCTCGGCAGGTGGTGTCCGTTCCGGCCATCGTCAGACCTTTGCAACCGTATTGCGGGAGGAAAATCACTTTCGTTTTCTGAACGTGACAGGATCCCTTATGTCTTTTTCATCGGGACCTCTGCCCAGGCGGGGAAAAGAACGTTCCCGGCGGTTCTTGTTTCGGGGCCCGTCATGCGGCCGCCGTATAGGTCGTACCTTTTGTCCAGATCGCCCATGCCATGCGGACGATCTTGTTCGCCAGAGCCACTGCCGCCTTGTTCGGGGTGTCCTTGCGCTTCTTGAGTTCCAGAACCCAGGCCCGGAGCTTCCCGTCCTTCATCTTCCCGGATCCGGTCATCTCCGCGGCCCGGATCGCCGACTGCGCGCCCTCCACCAGAAGGCTCCGAAGCCCCGTATCCCCGTGTTTCGTAATCCTTCCCAGACGGATCTTGTCACCTTAGGTATGCTGGCTGGGAACGAGGCCCAGAAAGGCCGCCATGTCCCGGCCGTTCCTGAAACGTGTCGGATTTCCGATGACCGCGACCAGGGAGGCCGCCACCATCGGACCAATCCCCGGAATCGTCTGAAGACGCTGGCTCGTCTCGTCGGTTTTCACAAGCGCGTTCATCATCGTTTCGATCTCCCCGATCGTCTCCGAAAGACGACTGAGCTCGGACTGAAGCGTTCGGATCAGCGTGCGGGTGACAATGGTCAGCGTATTCGTCCCCTCGTCCAGAATCGTCGAGAGCCGTTCCCCGAGATGCGAGATTCCCTGGGGAAGGGCAAAGCCTCTTTCCAGCAGAAACGCCCGGATCCGGGCCGCCAGAGCTGTGCGTTCCTTGATCATTCCCCGTCGGGCGGAGATCAGCATCGAAAGGTCCTGCTGCTCGGGCGTCTTGACCGGGACCGATGTGGTTTTCGGGCGAAGGGACGCTTCTCCAATCGCCTCCGCATCGCCGGGTAAGGGAGGGCCATTTCTGGCCCTGCCTCCCCTCGGAACCGTGCTTGCACATTTCTGCGCACACGGCTCGAACACTCATAAGCCCCCTTGTCGGAAGCCGGTTCCGCTTTCCATCCTTGGCGGCTCTGCTGAAAACAGCGGGATGAAGGGATCAGGCGAGTAAATACGCTCTTTCCTCTTCACAGTTCAGCCATGCCCCATTTTTCCTCTCCGGATGTCTCCAACTTCCGCTTGCGGCGGTCCTTGAAGTATTTCTCCCAGGCAGGATCATAGGGGTTGGCCTCCTTCCTGACCTTGACGTGTCTTACGATCTTCGTATCGCTGGCTTTGACCAGCGATACCCAATGTCCCTTGTCGTCCCGGTCCGCAAACACCCATAGTCGTGTTCCGATGGCGTGAAAATAACGTTCCCTGATCCATCGGGGACTTTTCTCAGGATGTCGGCGTTTGGCCCATTGCCACAACAGTTCGAAGATCTTGGCATCCACATGGGCAAATGTTTCCTTGGCCACGGCTCCGCGGTGGTAGTTGGCCCACCCACGGATCAACGGGTTCAGAAAGCCGATCACGTCGATTTGCCGGGCCTGTTTGTGACTGTCGACCCAATCCCGGATCTTCGTCAGAAATGTTTTGATGTTCTTTTCCGACGGTTTGATCAGGAGCTTTCCGTGGTACTTTCGGAAGTCCCATCCGAGAAAATCGAACCCCTTGTCGATGTGGGCAATACGGGTCTTCGTCGGAGACAGGGTCATCCCCCGTTCCGCGAGGAACTCCTGGATCTGTTCCTTCACCTCTTCCAGTATTTCCGGGGAGGGTCCGGTCACCACCCAATCATCGGCAAACCTCACGAGACAGAGGCCTTTTCCTCCTGCACAACGCTTGACTAAGGATTCAAGACCGTCCAGAGCCCAGTTCGCGAGGACGGGTGAAGCAATTCCGCCCTGTGGAGTTCCGGACTTCGTGGGTAGGAGCTCTCCTTTGTGAATGACTCCTGCCTTCAGCCACTCATGAAGCATGATCTTGTCCATCAGAACGTGAGACAACAACCAGTCATGGCTGATCCGATCGAAACAGGCTTCGATGTCCCCTTCAAGAGCAAAGGAAGGACTGGTGCGTTTTGAGAGCAGGATAAAAAGCTGGGCTCTCGCATCCGCCGTAGAACGTCCCGGTCGGAACCCATAGGAGTGTCCGTCCGCCCGCGTTTCCTCCACCGGGTCCAGCGCCAGCAGATGGAGCGCCTGCATCGCGCGATCTTTCATGGTGGGGATTCCGAGCGGCCGCATCTTGCCGTTGCTTTTCGGAATGAAAACCCTTCGGAGCGGTTGGGATTGATACCCTTCCTTCTTCAGGGTCGGCAGGGCCCGGATCTTCGATTCCGGGGTGGACCAGATCACTCCATCCACACCCGGGGTTGCCTTTCCTTGGTTTTCTGTCACCCGTTTCACGGCCAGAAGTCGACCGAATAACGAGCGTGTCAGAAGACGTTGCAGGTCTTTGACCCTGTCCCAGTCTTCCTCTTGCGTGGCCTTCACAATGCGCCTCTGGAGTCCTTTTACCCGCTTCCCGACCCGGGTCCAGTCGATCTGGTCCCAGTGCGTGACGGAGCGATGGGGCAACGTTGGCGGGGTCACCGTCATCTACGTCAACCTTTCTCTTCAAAAGATCCAGAAGAATGTGTGATTGAGCATCAGCCGGACGTCAGCCCCCTTTCGGGGTAGGGCATAGGCCCCTATCCCGGTGATTACCACCGGGCCTTGGCTTTTTCCGGCATCCTTCGCCCGCACGTCCATCAGCCCTCCTTGCGGTCAGCCTGCCTTTCTCTCTCGCGAGACAAGGGCGGACGTACGGGATTTCCATGTTCCCTCACAACAACCGAATCGGTTTAGGCCCTGCCTGTCCGCCGGAAACCTGTGTGTCCACGCTGCCCCATCCAACACGGAGCAGACCGGTTTCTTGCCTTTTGGCTCGAGCCAACAGCAACTTGGGCTCGTCAAACGTAACGACGTTTATCAGCAGTTCAGATGCCTTGGCCATGCCGCTCACCCTTGCACCCCGACCGCCTGTTGCTGGCAGCCGTTCCTACTCCCCTCGCGGCTTTCGGTTCTCCTCTGATGAGGAAGGGTTACGTTCCGGGGCACTTAGCACCCCCTGACCCATGGAGTCAGGACGCACCGCCCGTGGGGTACTGGTGGTGGAACACCAGGTCTTCTCATGCTGCTTTGGAAGACAATTGTTGAAAGGACTTTGCATGTCGTAAGTTGTAATCATTTTTTTGTGATGTGGCATAAGGCTTTACTTGATGCGGAGGAATCAGTTTTGGCGTATGCCCAAGAGACTGGCAATACGTCCCCCACCACTGCGCTCCTCCGCACGCCTCCATAGCGACAATCACCCGGGGAAGGTCCGTGCGGGCCAGCCAGTCCCTGAAGCCTTCCCGATTGAATTTCTTTCGGAGAATCTTGTTTCCTCCAGTATCGAGGCCCACGACATGGAACGTGCTCTTGGACAGATCGACGCAAACGGTGGCAAGGGACGATTCCGGGGTGATTTTCTTTTTCTTTGGGGTCTCGACTTTCATCTATTCTCCTTGGCATAATGGAATGGGTGTTTTTCGTTTTGGGGGAGGGGCGTTCTTGGCGCCTCTCCCTTTTTTTGTCTGGAAAAGAATACCTGATCGGAAGCCGGTATCCCACCCCAGGCTGCACGAACCATTCCATTACTCTCGACCAGCGTTTTCAGCTTTGTACGAGAGGAAGGAGAAGAATTGCGACCACGCCACGTCACGGATGCTTCGGTTCAAACATCGGTGAGAGTTCATTTCATTGACGGTGATATCCTCAACGAAGATCTTCCCGTATTGATGGACGATCTTTCGGGATTCCTGATGAGCGAAGTCGGATCTCCGGGAGGCGATCCGTTCATGGATCATCGCCACCACCTTTTTGGTCTTCGTCCTTTCAGGAGATCCTTTTTCCTGACGTTCCAATTTCCGCTGGGCCTGAGCCAGTCTCTTTGCGGATCGCTCCAGGAACGTCGGGTTCTCAATGACCGTTCCATCGGAAAGAGCGGCGAAGGTCTTGATCCCCACATCGATCCCGACCGGGAGCGGATTGGACGGAAGAACCTCTTCCGGAACGTTCTCGCAGGAAAGCGTCACCCACCATTTGCCGGTGGAAGAGCGGAGAACGGAACAGGTCTTGATCTTTCCGGTGACGGAGCGATGGAGAACGATGGGAACGGTTCCAACCTTGGACAGGCGAAGACCGTGTCCCGTCAAGTCACATCCGCTGTTCCATTGAGGAAAGGTGATCGAAGCGTACTGTCCTTTTCCCTTGAAGCGTGGAAAGCCGGGATTCTCGCCGTTTTTGACACGGCGAAAGAACGCCTTGAAAGCCAGATCGATCCGGACCGCCACGTTCTGGAGCGTTTGGGAATAGACCGTTGAAAGAGTTGGACGGATCTTTTTCAGGGACGGGAGCGTTCCGATCTGGTCGTACAGGGAAAGCCCAACCCCGTACCAGTCCCAGGAGTCCCTTCGGTGCTCCAGCAAATGGTTATAGAGCCAGCGGCACTCTTCCATCTGCTGGTTCAGAAGCGTTTCCTGTTTGCGGGTCGGATACAGCCGAACCTTGAATGTTTTTCGAATATTGT
>DAHWBS010000061.1 GCA_027323445.1 Leptospirillum sp. | reverse complement strand
CTTATCTGAATGCGACTTTCGGGGCATCATACAATACCTATACAGGTGTCAATGCCCAGGCAGGATATGCATGGATGCTGGGGGGAGGAGTCCTTTTCCCTGTTTCTCCGATGTGGGGAATCTTTATTGAAGCCAATCTTTCTTTTGAAACGGCGCCCACGGGGATAACGACTTCACTTGGACGCCCGCCGGGGACGGTCTCCCAAGTGAGCGACACCTGGTCTGTCCCCGTTATGATGGGTGTTCGTTATTCTTTTTGATAATATCATTATTTTTTTATGAGATATAAGATAAGTGATCTTTCTGGCAAGACTGGAGAGAGCTGTTTTTTAAGCAGGAAGCTCGCGCTCACGACGAAGGGGAGACCACCTCGTTTTCTCCCCTTTGCGAAGGGCATGCTTTTTCGGATATAATTCGCCCATGCCAAAAACATTCTCCCTGCCTAGTCCCCAGGAAAAGCAAATAGTCGTTCAGAATATGTTCACATCGGCGGCAAAAGCCTATGATCTGAACAACTCCGTGCTGTCTTTTGGCATGCATCATTTATGGAAAAGAATTGCCATTTCCATCCTGGATCCAAAACCCGGACAAACAGTGGTTGATCTTTGTGGTGGTACCGCTGATCTTGGTCTTCTGGCCAAGGAACGGGTGGGGTCCGAAGGCATTGTGGCGACAGTGGATCTGAACTTTGCGATGCTCAGGATCGGTCTTGACAAAATTCGTTCAGAGCCTGGAAGGTCGGGGATGGGTGCTGTTCAGGCCAATGCCGAGACAATGTCCATCCGGACATCATCGGTTGATCGGCTTGTTGTAGGTTTCGGCCTCAGAAATGTGACAAATCTTGACGTTGCACTAAAGGATATCTATCGGATACTGAAGCCGGGTGGACGGTTTGTTTGCCTTGAATTTTCGACTCCCGTCAACCCCATATGGGATAAACTCTATCGCTTTTACTCATTTGCCATTTTGCCCCTGATTGGCCGCGTCGTCTCCGGGGATAAAACGGGCATATACGAATATTTGCCTGCCTCGATTGCAAGGTTTCCCGAGCAAGAACGTTTCAAGGCCTTAATCGAGGTGGCAGGTTTTCGCAATGTTGCCTACCGAAACCTTTCCGGTGGGATCGTTGCGATCCATTCCGGAGAAAAACCTCATGGTGTTGTCTGATACGACCGGGAATCTGTCCGGAACGCTTCCCATCCTGGATCTGAACGTTCAGGATGATCATCATGCCCCCCTTCCTCCAGCGGTTCTTAAGCGAGTTCTTTTTATATGGCTTCCGGTCAGTCCGATCTTTCCGGTAGGGATCGGTTATCTGGTGAACTGGCTTCATCGGATGCACCCCGAAGTCGAAGTGGAAGTTCTCGATATGACCCAGATTGCAGAAAACAGCTATCAGGAAGCCCTTTTTGCCGCCATCGACCGTTTTCAGCCGGATCTTCTGGCCTACTCCTGGAGAGATGTACAGATCTTTGCTCCCCATGAAGGCGACAATTCTCTTCGACGGGCGTTTGAGTTTTATTATGCTCCAAAGATATCGACACGGGTTCGTGCCGCCATTGATGGTGTCCGGATGGTCTGGAAATATCGTACGGAGTTTCATCGTAAACTTCGTCTGATCAGATCGGGTGCCAAAAGAGCTCCAAATGCCGTTGTCATGGTCGGCGGTGGGGCTTTTTCCGTTTTTGCCGAGCAGATCATTCCTCTTCTTCCGGAGGGAGTGATCGGTGTGGTGGGGGAAGGGGAAGACGCCCTGATCAAGGTTGTGGAGGGACGATCCTGCGATGACGACCGGGTCATTTACCGCAAAGGAGGGAAGACCGTTCGAGGGAAAAAAGAAGGGTCGGTCCAGATCCGGCGGGCTCCGTATGATCTTTCCTATGTCGAAAAGGTTTTCCCCGGCCATAGCTTTTATCACCGGAGAATGATCGGTATCCAGACGAAAAGGGGATGTCCCTACGGATGCTCTTTTTGTCTCTACACCTATATTGAGGGAAAGCGGGTTTTTTACCGTGATCCGGAAGATGTCGTTTCTGAAATGCGGCAGTATTATGAAAAATGGGGAATCCGGAATTTCTGGTTTGCCGATGCCCAGTTTATTCCGGGAGTGAAAGCCATTCCGGAGGCGAGGGCCCTTCTTGAGGCCATCAGGGACTCCGGAATGAAGATCACCTGGAGCGGGTATATCAGAACAAGCCTCATCTCTCCGGATCTTGCCGCCCTGATGGTCGAGTCCGGAATGGGAGATCTTGAGGTCTCCATCACATCGGGATCCCAGGAGATTCTGGACAGCCTTCGTATGGGTTTCAAGCTTTCAACCCTTATTGAAGGGTGCCGGAATCTGGAAGATGCCGGGTACAAGGGAAATATCATCCTGAACTATTCCCTGAACGCACCGGGAGAAACGGAGGAAACTCTCCGGGAGGCCATTGCATCCTACCGGACAACCTGTCAGATCTTCGGTGAAGACAGGGTTTACCCAATGGTCTTTTTTCTGGCAGTGCAACCGCATACCGCTTTCGAGAAAAAGCTGATTCGCGAAGGCTACCTGTCATCGGACTATGATCCGATTGATCTGAACCCGATGACGATCCGGAAGCTTCTTTATAATCCCGGAAAGCTGGGAGCCCTGATTGCCCGGGCCTGCCTTGCGGCCTGGGATGAAGAGCCGATGAAGATCGGAAGGGCGGTCATGCGAGAACTCGATACGAGACTGGGACCTTCTCCCCGTCCACAATCCCCGACCTCCCCTCCAGTGCATCCGGTGGGGGTTCCGAGTCTGTCCTGATGCTCCAGCCACCGGTGGATGGGAAGCAGCCTTTACCTGATGGTACGGATCTTCCTCCACTTCTGGACGGGCTCCCGACTCTTCTGAAAATTTTTCTGGCGATGGATGGCTCCCTGACAAGGCTCCTGGCTCTGACTGTTGGCGGTTCCGTTGTGGCAAAGATCATTCCAGGAGAAGAGGGTGAACGTCGGGTCTTTCTGGGAACGAACCGATATCCCGAACTGGTCATGGCCTCCTCCCGGCTGGCCGCCGGCGGAGATTTCGCGCGGACATGGGAGATTCTTTCCGATCCCCGGCCGATCGGTACTGCATTTGTCGAGAGAGGGGAGCCCATGATTCGGGAAAATCTCTCTTTCCTGAAGAGAAACGGTACGCCCATTTCTCCCGATCCCTGGCAAGGTCATTCTCTCTGGATGCGCTCTTACATTCTCTCAAATATGGCCGGCGTCCGCATTTCCATCCAGGAGATTTTTCTTCCCCGGCTCATGGACTTTCTGGTATGACATCAAATGCGCCGCCCTTGTTTTCGATCAGGTGGTTTTCTGTCGTTCTGGAACTGATCCGGTTTGATCGTCCGGCCGGAACAGTCTTGCTGTTCCTTCCGGGAGCCTGGGCGCTTCTCGCAGCGTGGAACGGAGCCCCTCCTCCCAAACTCCTGCTGATTTTTTTTCTGGGAGCGTTTTTCATGAGGTCCGCAGGATGCGTCATAAACGATATTCTGGACCGGCATGTGGATGGTGCTGTCGAAAGGACAAAAAATCGCCCGATTGTTTCCGGGAGAATTTCGGTCGGGATGGCTATTGCTGTTTTTATCTTTTTTTGTTTGTTGTCGGCCTCCCTTTTGCTGTTTCTGAATTATTTGACGCTAAAAGTCGCATTGGCGGGACTTCTGGCCACGATCGTCTACCCTCTTTTCAAGAGATTTTTTCCGATTCCGCAGTTATTCATGGGGCTCCCGTTTGGAATGGTCGCTCCGGTCATGGCATGGACGGCTTCCAGAAACGAACTTTCCTGGGGGGCCGTCTTTATCGGGTTGGCCGGACTTTTCTGGTCCACAGCCTACGACCTGGTCTATGCCATCAGCGACAGGGATGATGACATCAAGGCCGGTGTCCGTTCCGGGGCCGTCACCTTCGGAGACCGATTGTGGCTTGTTATCTTGTTTTTTGGTCTTCTTTCGGGCGTTTTCCTTTCTCTGGCCTCTTTTTGGCTCGGGATTTTCAAGGCGCTTCCCTTTGCGATCGTCCTGTTCGTATTGCTGATTTCCTATCAGTCCTATAAGGTAAAGGAGGGGTTGACGCCGCTTCATGCACAGAAGCTGTTCAAGTCGCATGTTTTTCTTGGTGTGATTGTGGCAATGGGCTTTTTGCTGGAAGCGCCTGTTCTCCTGTAACGGGTCCCGGGTGGCTCGATTCATTCATTCGGGCAACCATGGTATGATGATTTTTGGGATCATTCCGATATTTCGTTTTGCACTCTTCAGAAGGGGGAATTCATGATGTCGATTTCTGTATCGAAAAGACAGATGGGAACAGCATTCATCTTTGGACTGGTCTTTTTCCTTTCTCAGATTGGCGGATATCAGGCCGGAGCCGGATTCTCTCCGGCGGTGGCTTCGGCGCAAAGCGAGAATGATGAAAGCCGGCCCCTTAATGACCGTTATGACAGTGCAATTGCCCGGGCTGAAGCGCGCTACCACCAGGCGGTTGCCAACGCCAGAAAAGCCTACCTTGAAAGCAAGAGAAAAGCGGATGCCCTGTATGCAAGAAAGACATCCGTTGCCAGTCGGCATGTCACCGGAACCATCAATGATATCAAGAACAAGCTTGCCGAAACAGGTGGCTCGATGGGGGAGCAGGTGACAACCTCGATCAAGGCAGCTGTTGCCCATTATGCAAAGACGATCTCGAGCGATTTCCGGGAGCGTCAGGGAGAGGTCAAAAAAGCTGTCGATTCTTATGTAAAAGCCTTGGGTGATGCGACCCAGACCTTCCAGAAGGATGTCGAGAAGGCCAACGGGAAGCTCTCCGCCGGGAAGTCTTCGAAAGATTAGAGGCGGGTGGCTACAGGACCACCAAAGCAAATGGCTGGATGTTTCCAAGTTGTTTTAAAGTGTGGTAGTCTCTTCAAGGTGTCTGAGTTTTCCAGGAGGGATCCCTCCATTGGAAAGGTCTCAAGCCGGGGCTCCATCGAACAGATGATGCGGGCCATTTTAAAATGTCTTCATACATATAAGGAGTGTTGACAATGACAAGCCATGTTCTGACCGTTGGAAATTGGGGTGGATTTGAGTGGGCGCTTCTGCTCGGAGTGGCCAGTGCTATCGTTCTTGGCTGGTATGCCGTCATCAAGTCCATCTATTACAACAGTTAAGGTGATCGATCCGAGGTCGGGCGAAGGTACAAGATGAGTGTTTTCCAGAACATACGGAAGATGTATGTGGACTCAAAACCTGTTTTCTTTATGCTTGCAGGTGTCGTCTTGTTCTTTGCCCTCCTTCTTTTTTCAATGTTGTGGGGGATTCTGGGGCATGACTCCTTCAAGTCCCACACTGCTGCTCCTGTAACAAGCCTCAATGGGGACGCTTCTTCGAAAATCCTTCTTGCCGGGACCTGCTGAATCAATCATTCGACAAAATCTGAGAAAAAAGGGCCAGGAAACAGCACGCCTTTCTTTTTTTCTGTTTGAGCTCGCTTTTTTGGTATGATCATTCGGAAAAGGGTGTTTCTTTCTCCGGGGTCTTGCCGGAGACCTTCCTGTTGGGTGAAAATACAGCCTGAGCGATATAAATGCCGTGTCCTGATCTCCTGATCAATAAACCTGATTAATGAACCTTATTGATGAACATAGAGGAACTTGATGAAGTCTGAAGAGATGAACCCTGTCGAGAAGAAAGCCCTTGTGGGACTTTCACTGATCTACTCCACGCGTATGCTGGGCCTGTTCATTGTCCTTCCTGTCCTGAGCCTGTATGCCAAGAAACTTCCCGGTGCAGACCCTGTATGGCTTGGTCTTGCCCTGGGAGGGTACGGGCTGACCCAGGCTCTTTTGCAGGTTCCATTCGGAACCCTTTCCGACCGGATCGGCCGGAAACCGGTTATCGTCATCGGTCTTCTGATCTTTTCGGCCGGATCGGTCATGGCGGCCATGGCTCATTCGATTGGCATCCTTTTGCTGGGGCGTCTTCTACAGGGTTCTGGTGCCGTCGCTTCTGTGATTACAGCCCTGATGGCAGACCTCACACGGGAAGAAGTGCGGACCAGGGCCATGGCGGGTATCGGTATGTCGATCGGTCTCGCGTTTGCCGTCGGAATGCTCCTCGGTCCGATTGTGGCAGCGCATTATGATGTCTCGGCTCTCTTCTGGATGACCGGAGCCCTTTCCCTTCTGGCAATCCTGATCCTGTTCATGCTCGTTCCCAATCCTCCTGCCCACATCAAAAATCCAATGGGGCTTTCGGTCAAGGATCTGGGGAAGGTTCTTGCCGACCGGTCGCTCCTGAGGCTGGACGTTTCCGTTTTTATCCTTCATTCATCGCTGACTTCCGTTTTTGTGGCCTTCCCCATACTTCTCTCACGCTTTATTCCGGAGAAAAACCTCTGGCATGTCTATTTGCCGGTGATTCTTTTAGGTCTCTTCCTGATGGT
>DAHWBS010000060.1 GCA_027323445.1 Leptospirillum sp. | reverse complement strand
TCGCTTGTCCTTCAGACGGAAAACCTGACCCGGCTGGGTTCCTGGCGGGATACGGATCCTTGACGCCCCGTCCGGGGTCTCGACTGCAAGGGTCGTTCCAAAATACAGCTCTCCAGGGGTCACCTTGACCTCGGAGTACAGGTCAACGCCTTTGCGGTCGAAGCGGCTGTCTGGCAGAACATTGTCGATGATCACCTGGGCATAGATCGCCGATTTGCCATCGGCTGAAGGCACAGTCACCTCAAAACCCATCCCGGCCTCCGCCCCGGCCGGAATATCAAGGTTCACCGTCTGCCCGGCACTGCCAGGTGCGGACAGCTGGACCGACTTTCGGGCGCCCCGGATGGCTTCCATAAAACTCAGGGTGAGGTGGATCGTCGTCATCGACCGTTGGCCGCCCATCCCGCCGAAAAGATCCCAGAAGGCGGACTCTCCGAAAGGCTCGCCTTGCGCCTGACGCTTTTGTCTCGCCCCCCGCGATGCTCCAGGAGGGGGAGCGGAGCGCTCCTGGTCGTAGGCGGCCCGCTTTTCGGAATCGGACAGCGTTTCGTAGGCCTGGTTGATCTCCTTGAACTTCTGCTCGGCAGTGCTGTTTCCGGGATTCAGGTCAGGATGGTACTTTCGGGCGAGCTTCCGGTAGGCTTTCCGGATCTCTTCCTCGGAGGCGGTCTTTGCGACACCAAGCAGCTGATAATGATCCATCGGAATCAGTCCTTATTCTTTCACGTTAAACCGGGCATTTCGTCGACGACATAATTCGCGCCGGCAACAGGAGCCGTCTGAATATCTTCAAGGATCAGCTTTGCGACCAGCAAGCCGTTTCCCAGGGCAAATCTTGCCCCCTCGATGGGGGCCGGTCTTCCGGAATCGATCATCGCGCAAATTTCAAGGAGCCCTTTTTTAACCAGAGGGAGAGTCCTCACAATCCCGGCACTGTCCCAGAGGATCTGGCGAAGGCGCGTCCACCCTTCTTCGATATCCACAGAGGGTAAAAAGACCTGATCGCTTTCATCACTTTCGCCATGGTCTTCTTCGGAGGAACGACGACCGCCGTCAATGGCGTCAACAATCCGGCTCCCCATCACCAGTGCTTCCAGAAGGGAGTTTGATGCCAGACGATTGGCGCCATGCACCCTGGTACTCGCCACTTCCCCGATTGCAAACAGCCCGGGAAGGGTCGTCCGGCCATTCATGTCGGTCCTGATTCCTCCCATCTGGAAATGGGCGGCCGGGCGAATGGGTGCCGGTGTTGTCTGAAGGTCAAGCCCCAGCTCCAGGCAATGCCGGTAGACCTGGGGAAATCTCTGGGCTACCCGGTCTTTCGGAAAATGGGTCAGGGAGAGAAAGATTCCTTCTTCCGGATGCTTTTTCGACTCAAGCCACAGGGCGCGGGAGACGACATCCCTTGGAGCAAGCTCTCCGTCCGGATGATAGTCGAACAGAAATCGCCGGCCTTGCCCGTTGATGACTCTCGCTCCCTCTCCCCGCATGGCTTCCGTCAGCAGAAATGGGGCCTGTCCAGGAATATCGAGAACAGTGGGATGGAACTGGTAGTAAGCCATCCGTTCGATCTCGCAGCCCGCCCGGGCAGCAACGGCGACACCGTCGCCCCTTTGAAGCCTCGGATTCGTTGAGCGGAGAAACAGGGAACTCCCTCCACCGGTCGAGAGGATTGTGGCTCCGGCCGAAATTTCGAGAAGGTCGTGGCCCGTCTCTCCCAGAAAGATGGCTCCTGTGACCATTCCCTGCCGGTTCTTCCTGATCCGGCAAATCTGGTAGTTCGACAAAAACCGGAAGGATGAACTTTCCGAAACCTTTCTGGCCAGCGCCGACAGGATCAGAAACCCCGTCCTGTCCCCTCCGGCATGGACGATCCGGGGGACCGAATGAGCCGCTTCCCTCGTCGTCAAAAAGCTCCCGTCGGGAGCCTGGTCAAAAGGAACATCGATGGAAAGGAGCCCTTTCCAGACCTTTTCCCCGTCCCCGACAAGGATCCGGACGGAAGCCTCGTCGCAGAGTCCCGCACCCGCCCGAAGAGTATCCTGCACATGCCGTTCGCAATCTTCAGCCCCAAATCCCCAGGGCAAGGCCAGTCCCCCCTGGGCATAATAGGAACTCCCGCTTGACAGGGGACCCCGGGAGACAAGAAGAACCGACCCATGGGGCAAAAGGGAAAGAACCGCCTGATATCCGGCAATCCCGCCGCCAACAACCAGAAAATCCACCGACTCTTTTTTCATCGCAGGATCATCCGGCCTTCTGAGCTGGAACAATCTGAACACGCAGGAAGTCGTCCCCGGAAATCGACAGGAGAACGGCATGGCCTCCCGGCTTGGGGATCGATACCAGAAGCCGGCATTCCCCGGCCTTCAGATATCCGCCACCCTCTCCCGGCTTGGCACCAACCACCATCCCGGACAGAACCCAGTGGGACCGCAGAACCATGGTTCCCAGACGATCATCTTCCATTCCTGAATCGGCTGTCAGGTGAAGCCTGACATGATCAAGCCGGACAAAAAGCGCCGACAGGTCGGCCGCGACATGGCCATCGGCGCGTATCGAAGGAGAAAGAAGCGAGAGAATGGCCGCCTGATCCTCTTTTCCATAATCTCTGGAAATCTCCTTTGTAATGTTCCAGGCTCCAAAAAGAGCCTTTTGCTCAGGGGTCAGCTCGACCGCTTCGGAACAGGCCCCCAGTACCAAAAGAACAGAAAGAAAAACCGCCTGCAAAATCCGTGGAAACGGACCATTCCCCCTGGTGTGTTGCCTGTCTGTCTCTCTGGAATGACTCAAGAAGCCCTCTTTTCAGATAAAAAAAGTTCCCGCACATTAACGCTCCATTATATGGAGCAGATCATGAAAGATCAAAATTTATTAATTTCCATTTGAAATAAACTCTTCAAAAGGATATCATTTTTCATTATTTTAACCTTCAATACTGGAGTCCCCCTTGACATCCCCGACAATACCTTCAAAAGATCCTGTCCGTGTCCGGTTTGCGCCCAGCCCCACCGGAGCGCTTCACCTCGGCGGGGCAAGGACCGCCCTTTTCAACTACCTGTTCGCCCGCCATCACGGAGGAGAATTCATCCTGAGGGTAGAGGATACCGACCGGGAACGATCCACAGAAGAATCCGTTTCCGGCATTTTTGAAGGGATGAACTGGCTTGGCCTTGAATGGGACAGCGGCCCCTTTTACCAGAGCCAGAGGATGGAGCGATACCTTGAAGCGGCCCACACACTCCTTTCTTCTGGTCAGGCCTACCGTTGCGACTGCCTGCCGGACGACCTTGAGGCCAGGCGGAAAGCCGCCATGGCGGCCGGACTTCCCCCCAAATATGACGGTCGCTGCAGGAGCCGGAATGTTCCCTCGGACAAACCTCATGTCATCCGTTTTCTGAACAGCCGGAAAGGGAACGTCGTCGTGGCCGATCTTATCCGGGGAGATGTCGTTTTCGATGCGGAGGTTCTTGACGACCTAGTCCTTCTCCGGACAGACCGGACACCGACCTACAACTTCGCCGTTGTCATCGATGATTCGGATATGGAGATCTCCCACGTCATCCGGGGAGACGACCACATCAACAACACTCCCCGACAGATCGCCCTTTTCGAAACCCTCGGAGAATCCCTCCCTTTCTTCGCCCATATCCCGATGATCCACGGAACAGACCGAACCAAGTTGTCCAAGCGACATGGAGCCACCTCCGTCACCGCCTATCGGGAGATGGGGTATCTTTCCGATGCCATGGTCAACTATATCGTGCGTCTCGGGTGGTCCCACAAGGATCAGGAAATTTTCAGCCGGGCCGAGCTGATCGAATTTTTTGACCTCGATCACGTGGGCTCCTCTCCATCCATCTTCAATCCGGAAAAACTGCTGTGGCTGAACGCCCATTATATGAAAACAGCCAGTGGAAAAGATCTTCTGGCCCAGACTTTGCCCTTTCTCCCGGAGGAAAAAGATCCGCTTTATCCCGGGACCAAAGAAACCGGGCCTGCGGCAGAACAGATCATCCGCGCCATCGATGAATGGAAGGGACGAACGCGAACCCTTGTGGAACTCGGCGAAAGCCTTCAGCCTTTTCTCGACCGACATTTCGCCTATAGTCCCGAGCTTTCAAAAAAAGGTTTTACCGCCGAAAGCATCCCTGTCCTCAGGGATCTTGCCGTTCGCTTCGAATCCCTTGATGTCTGGGACCACGATCATCTTGCCGGAGTGCTGAAATCAGCAACAGAAGACCTGTCACTGAAGCTTGGCCAGGTCGCAAGCCCCTTGAGGGGGGCGCTCACCGGCCAGACGGTCAGTCCCGGAATCCACGAGGTCCTCATTCTTCTTGGACGAAATGAATCCCTCTCGCGAATCAGGAGAGCCATCGAACACCTTGGAGAGAAACCATGACCCAGGACGATCACAGACATCTCCCGGAAAACCCGCTGCCATACGATCCTCACCGGAATTTTGTCCAGAAGCTCCGGAGATTGCTCCTTCGTCTTGACGACTACGTCCATCTCATGGTTGCCCTCTTTCTGATGGCCGGAGCGCTGGTTGTCCTTCTGCACTCGGCATTCAGCCTGACATCCCTTTCGATAGACTCCGTCCTGAACCTGATCAACGACATGCTGTTCGTGATCATTATCCTGGAACTCCTCTGGATCATGCTGAGCTATCTTGGGCGAAGACGATTTCCCATCGCTTCGTTCATCCTGATCGGAATCATCTCCACCATCAGACGGATCCTTCTTATTGAAGCCCAGGCCTCCTTCAACAGTGAAAAAAGCACGACATTCTTTTCGCCACAAACCGTTGATCTGCTCCTTTATGTCGGGATCGTGGTCATTCTTGTCGTTGCCTACTATTTACTGGTCCGGATTTCGGTCATGAACGAGGCGGAAACAAGGCTCAGGGACTAATTTGGACAATAGCGGATACGACTTGAAGAAAAAAGCCTCAAAAAACCCCAGGCGGCTTGCTCTTTTGGGCTTTTCCATCGCTACGGCCACCCTGATTTTCATCCTTCTGTCTCCACTCGTCTCCCTGTTTCTTTTTGCGGAAGGATTTGTCCACCATAACCCTTCCCGAATCTCGGCATTTGTGAGCTATCCGGCATTAAGAAAGAACCTGAAACAACAGTTTTCGTCCTATGAGCAACGAAGAAGCCGGGCCGACCGCTCTTCTTTCGGATTTTTGATCCATCCTCTTCGAGGAGCGATCACATCGGCCGTTATCGACAGCTATGTCAACTCTTCCCTCCCCTCCAGGATTTTGGGTCCCCAGAGGCAATCCCCCAAACCCTCGCCAAAGACTCCTCCCAAACCCTCTCCGGTCCGCTATGCCGGATTTGCCCTTCAGGGGCCAAACCGGTTTGTCTTAAATCTCAGACTTGAGGTCGGAGATCACCGGATGAAGGGTCAGGTTCTGGGTCTTGTTTTTTCACGAACAACCCTTTTCAAATGGGCTTTGACGAATATCACGCTGGGTGATCCCATGATTCATGCGATCCTGAAAAAAGCGCAGGGCTGATTAAAGAATCAGATCGGTCTCTCCCGTTATTTTTATTTTCTCATTTGTTTTTTTTGAAGAACCCTCCCAGCCTGTGCTAGATTAGAGACTCAGTCGATACAATCTGAGTTTCACCATTGACACCCGGTTGATCAATGGTCTTCCTTATCACTCTAACGAGGAGTCAACATGTATTATTGCGCCGTCCGTTTCCAGGACGAGTCATATGAAGTCACCATCATCAACGAGGGTGAGTCCATTATTTTGCATACCAAGTCCCACCCCGCTTCCGGGGATATTGAACGCATTCTTGGCAACCGCCCGAAATCCCGGGTTCTCGTCGAGAAAACACTTCCAGATTCCCATGAGATCGATCACCTGGCCAAGTTTTTGTCTGATACCCATCATGAAACACTTCTGGTGACAAAAAATGAGCTTCAGGAGATTTTCTCACGTCATCAGGAGGTTATCCCTCATCTCAACGATACCCACCAGATGGCGCGTCTTGCCCTCTACCACTGGAAATCAGACCATGCTCCGGATGACCTGTCCGGCGGTTTTCTTCATGAACTTGCGACAGGTCTTGACGAAAACGAGGAATAACTCTCCCCACTTTTTTCCGGCTTCAGGACTCCTCTTTCCGATCCCTGAAGCCGGATCTTTTTTCCACCCCGCCAACTCTTCTGAACTTATCAAAAAAACTTGGCCTATCTTTTTTATTCCATGATTTTAACTTTATAATAATCCTTGACACTTCATGCCCACTGCATGTAATCTTACGCCAGAATCTCGTATTACAAAAAATAGCTATTTTTGGAGCCTACTTCCTTACATAAAGGAGTGATGGCATGTTTCAGGAATTCAAAACCTTCATCATGCGCGGAAACGTCCTCGACATGGCCGTGGGTATCGTCATGGGAAGTGCTTTCATGGCCATCATTCAGTCTTTGGTGAATGATGTCATCATGCCACCCATCG
>DAHWBS010000005.1 GCA_027323445.1 Leptospirillum sp. | reverse complement strand
ACAAGAGATCCGACGACAAGAGACCAGCCGTCCACCAGAACGAACAGAAGGATCTTGAAGGGCATGGAGACAACTGTGGGAGGGAGCATCATCATACCCATCGACATCAAGACAGAGGACACCACCATATCGAGGATCAGAAACGGAAGGTAAATCATGAACCCCATCTCGAAAGCGGTCGACAACTCGGAGATTACAAATGCCGGAATCAAAACATAAGTCGGAATATCATCCGGGCTTTTGACCTTGTCCGGAAGATGGCCAATCTTCATGAAGAGCGCCAGGTCCTTTTTCCGGACCTGTCTCATCATAAAACTTCTGACCGGCTTCATCGCCTCGGTCAGTGCCACATCCGGAGCCATTCTTTTTTCAAGATAGGGAGTGATGGCGGTATCATCCATTGTTTTATAGACGGGGGCCATAATAAAGAACGTCAGGAAAAGGGAAAGTCCGATCATGACCTGGTTCGGCGGCACCTGGGCTGTTCCCATCGCCTGTCGAAGAAAGGAAAGAACAACGATGATTCTGGTAAAAGAGGTCATCATGATCAGAATCGAAGGGGCGAGAGAAAGGACCGTGAGCATGAGAAGAAGCTCGACGGTCATCGCCACCTGACTGGGCTGGCCGTTGTCCGATCCAAACTTCAGGGAAAGCTCCGGAAGCTGGGCGACAGGAGCGACCGAGAGACCAGATCCCGTCGCCCAGGCCGCATCGGGTCCCGTGGTCCACTGCCAGAGAACAGCCAGAACCACTGCAAGAACCGATATCCGGCGGACCAGAGAAAAGAACGCCATCAAACACTCCACCTTCTGCCACTGGAAGAAGGCTCCCGGCCATCTTTCAGCCGGCCAACGGTTTCCTTGAGAAGATGATCGAATCCTTTTTGATCTCCTTTTGGAAAATCCGGCAGATCAGGACGGTCGGAGGGAGGTCTTTTCTCGGACTGTGACGGAACAGGGGCCAAGCCCTGCGCATTCTCACCGCCGCCAAGTCTGGACACCAGATTGACGGAAGTTGGGGTCACACCGATCAAAAACTGTTCTCCCTTTATGGAAACCACCGAAAGGGTCGTCTTTGGCGCCAGGGTACAGCTTGTCAGAACCTCGATCGAATCCCTGTTCTCCCTCCGCAGTGAAGGAGAGCGCCTTTGAAGATAACGGATGAGGGCCACCGCTCCCAAAAAAAGAAGAAGGACAAAAAAGAAAGAGGCAAAAAGCCGGACCCCCATCATCAGCATGGAAGGAGCATGGGCATGGACATGACTGGTCATCTGGGACTCCACGGATAAATGAATTCAGAAAGGCAACCGTTCACAGACTTCTCACTCTTTCAACGGGACTGACAATATCCGTCAGCCGGACTCCATACTTGTCATTGACCATGACGACCTCGCCACGGGCGATCAGCTTGTCATTGACAAGAATCTCCATCGGCTCTCCGGCAAGCTTCTCAAGCTCAACGACCGACCCCTGCCCCAGCTGCAAAAGATCCTTGATCAACATTTTTGCTGTCCCCACCTGAACCGAAATCGTCAGGGCCACGTCCAGAAGAAAATCAATATTCTCCGGGCTTTCACTTGTCTTGCCCATGTCGGCGCGGCTGACCTCCGGTTCCGGAGCATCATCCTTGGTCAGATCAGCTTCCCATGCCGCCGCAAGGGCTTCCTGATCGATCTCCTCATCAGACATTCGCTCTCTCCTTAGTATTTCTGGACCGGGAGTCAGCCGATCCATTTTAGTGATGGTTACTGGATCACAAATTCCGTAAAGTAAACCGAACTGACCCGTCCAAGGGTCAGGATGGAATTGATCCGGTGCTGGATCTGATTTCTGAGGGCCAGCTTTCCGCCTGTTGAAGAAAGATCCTCTTCTGTTTCCGACCCCAGAAGGATCAGGATGATATTCTGGATTTCCGGCATCCGGTATTCAATTTCTTTTCCGACTTCAGGGTTATTGAGCTTGAGTGCCACTTTAAGCTTCAAATACTTGGGAAGGGCATTCGGGGCGACCGACAGGTTCACAACAAAGGACTTGAGATCAACGATCGGATTTTTCTTGACCAGCCCCTCAAGCTCTTTGGGAGACATCGGAACCTCGGAAGGTTTTTTCCCCTTGTGGTGCAGAAAGAAAAAAGCTCCTCCTCCCCCCAGAAGCAAAACGACTACGGCCCCCATGATGATCAGCTTTTTCTTCCCGCCGGATTTTGCGGGCGACGATCCTTCTTCTTCATTTTCTGAATCTTCAGCCATTCTTCCTCCTCATGCTGGACATTTCCGCTTTCCTTTCCTCAAATACGCAATAATGATACCAGAAAGATTCATTCACCCTGAAAGCAATAAAAAAGGGAGGCCGGAGCCTCCCCTTTTTCATTACGATTTCCCCGGATACCGGAATATTATCCCAAACGGGTCAGAAGGGTATTCATGATCGTGTTGTCCGTTGCGATCACGGATGCAGAAGCCTGGTAGCCCCTTTCAGCGGTAATCATGTCAACCATTTGACGTCCAAGATCCGTATTCGAAAGTTCCAGAGAGTTGGCCAGAACCGTCCCTCGCCCACCAACTCCTGCCTGGCCGTAGCTTGGCACTCCTGACGCGATGCTTTCCGCGTAGGCATTGCCGCCGATACTGGCAAGACCGCTGGGATTGTTGAAGTTGGCGATCGAAAGACCTGCCAGAACTTTCTGTACCCCATTTGTAAAAGATCCGACAATTTTTCCGGCCCTGTCGACAGCCAGGTTATTCAGATCCCCCGACTTGTAGCCATCCTGGGTCTCCTCAATCGTTGCCGCCGGAGCATTGTACTGTGTCAGGTCAAGAACCTGCTGGGTAACACCGTTGACATGGTTGGAGCGGACCTTTTCCCCTGGTTTGGGCATTACGATATCAAGGGTTACCGGCGTCTTGGCCTTGTCTGCGAGAGATGTCGTGTACCGGGCATGGGAAACACCGTTGTTATCCCTCTTGACCGGGGTCCCTCCATAATTCACGCTTGCCACATTTCCGTTTCCGTCGAAGTTGATGAGTCCAACCATTCCCTTGGCGGAGATGGCTCTCTTGTGGCCCTTTGGGATGAAGGAAATCGAGCCTCCCCCCTTTGTCACGGACGCCCCGTCAAGTTTTGCCTCGAACGCCCACTGTCCCGCAACCGATGTCGGATGGAACTTGTAGGTCAAAAGGTGCTGTATTCCCAGAGAATCGAAGATATTGGTGGATTTTTCGAACGATTGTGCCGATTTGAGATTTTCGGTAATTCCGGCATCAAGGTTGATCCGGGAAAAGACATTCTGGGTCGCTTTCGGAGGAATTGTCGACTGGGGCACAGAGATATCCGACAGGAGACTTCCCATTTTTCCGTTCTTGTAGAGATACCCTTGAAGGACACGTCCATCAGGGTCGACAATACGGCCTTTTTTATCAAGCGCAAGCTCTCCTGCACGACTGAAGACCTTGGCACCGGTTTTCGTCCGGAGTGTCAAAAAGCCGTTTCCCTGGACGGCAAGATCGAGACCATTGTTGGTGTTTTCGATGGAACCCTGGGAAAATTCGCTCTGGATTCCGTCGACATAAACACCTGTTCCCGGTTGGGAGTTGTTCACCGAATTCGAACGTCCGGTCAGTGTCTGGCTGTAGATATTGGCAAAGACAGCCCTTCCCTGCTTGAATCCGATCGTGTTCATGTTCGTGATGCTGTTTCCGATAACGGACATGTCGGTTCCCATGGCACTCAATCCGCTTGTAGCAACGTACATGGATGATAGAACGCCCATTGTGACCTCCTTTTAATTAAACTCTTTTTGGCCAGGACTCATTTTCCTGGGCTTTTTTGTTGACCGAAATACCCTGAGCTGGTCCTCCTTTGTCGGCAACCGGAGGAGAAACGGATTGTGCCAGGTGTCCCCCCTGATCCTTCACCGGCAAGACAGATGCCGGTTTTGTCAAAACAGGACGGGCAGAGGAGACCGCCGGAGAGGATTGAATCTTGCGGACAGGAGGTTTCCCGACATACGAGACATCCTTGAGGGCGATTTCCCTGCCGCCAACTTCAAGGACCGGAGCTCCGTTCTTAAAGAGCACTCCTGTTACGACACCTGTTTCCACGGGACTTGCGGAAACAGGTCGGTGACGACCATCCTTGGCCTCAACTTCAAAAGAATAATTTCCGGGAGTCGCCATTTCTCCATGATTGGTGACACCGTCCCACTCGATCGAGTGGGTCCCGGCAAGCGCCGGCTTCATGGAAAGGGTCCGGATCAGGTGATGCGATGCGTCAAACACGCGAACAGCTCCGGAGGCAATGGCCCCGCCAAGAGTAAAGGTCATCCGGGCGGAATCTTTTGCGTCAAAATGGAACCCGTTTCCCGAGACCGTGACCTCCTGGCCCAAAAATCCCACTATTCCGATTTTGTTGGCATCTCCCGTATCTTTCCCGATGGCTCCAACCCCCTTGTTCAGGCGCGTCAGCTGATCGAGCTGGGAAAACTGCGCAAGCTGCGCGGCAAACTTTGTATTGTTCAGGGGATGCATCGGATCCTGATATTGGAGCTGGGAAATCATAAGATGAAGAAAATCTCCCATTCCCAGCTTTTTTGTCGGCGGAGGCGGCGACTTTGGAGCCAGACGCTTCTCGGACATCTTGCGAATCTCGTCAATGTTTGAACTTTTCGAATTGATAATCATTTTCTCACCTCACAAGCATTAGCGGAGCGGAGCATCCGATCCGGATCAAACAACCCTGTGAAAACCTGACGGATCACCATTAGCGATCTTCCCGGGTGGCTGGGGAAAGGGTTCTTCGGCACCAGGTGTCCCCGAAGCGGTGTGGAGAGCCTGAGAAGAATGCTCCCTGCTGTTTCCGTCACCGCCCTGGGCAAAACCCGGGGAAGCCCCGCCCTGGCCAGAAGCCCAAAAAGCCCCGCTCCCCTGGGCAAATCCCTGAGATGAACCGGAAGAAGAATCCCCTCCTGATGAAAACCCGGAAGAAGCCATCGGCAAGGAAGACGATGCCGGAAGATCGCCCGAACCACCATCAACATGAAACCGGTGCATCGTAAATCCCTCCCTGGAAAGGGCTCCCTTTAGATCCTGGCTTTTGCTCCGCAGCAGATCCCCGATGGATTCGTCTTTGGCGAAAAGCCTCACCTCCACCTCGCGGGTCCGGGGATCAACATGCACCTGAATCCGGATAGGACCGAGGGCAGGAGGGTGCACTCTAAGGGAAATCTCTCCCCCTCCATGTCTTGCGCTGGAGATGACCTTTGAAACCATCTCCCGCTGATCAATCGAGGGACGATCGGAAACGGCAGCCCCGAGAGCATCCGGCACTGTCGTGGGAAGGACGTTCGAAGCAGAACCAGAAGACTCCGCTGATTGACTGGCTTTGGCCTCGGAAGACCTCGGAATATCCGGTGAAAAATCGCGTGAAGCTCCTTTTTCCCCCGCCCCCCCATCAGGAGAGGAAGCGTCTCCGGAGGAGGCTGAAACGGTTTTTCGCTCGGAAAAGATCGGAGACTCCCGGGCTACTTCCTTTTCATGAAAGGGATTCCCTGGCACAGACTCTTCCTTATCGGGAGACTGGCTCGTTAAAGAATCCCCGGCTCGAAGGGAATCCTTTACAAAATGAGCGTCACCGGTTGTTTTGTGTCCGCCACGATCAACATAAGCCTTCTGATGCGATAACGGCTTGAGAGACGGGCGGATCTGGCGGCCGGGAAAAGCTTTGGGGTCTGTTTCTGTCGCGGCTTTCCCCGAAACCGGACTCTCTCCTGCGACGGATGTCCGGGAGAGGATCTCCGATGGAGCGCTTTGAACGGCCACGACTTTTCCCGATTCTGCGTTCAATTTGTTCCCTGTCCCGGGAACCGCCACCTTCGGACCTTCCTTTTTTCCAAAAAGACTTTCGGAGACAGGGGAGGAGAGCAAGGCTTTGGAAGGCGTGTCCGGGGAAAGCCGGGTTTCCCCGGGAGACTCTCCCAAGGTGGGCTCTCCGGATTTCGGGCTCTCTCCGGGACGATCCCCTGCGGACAATACAAAAGAAGGCACAGGAGCAGAAGGAGGAGAGGATTTTGGTGATCCCCCCACGGGAACAGGACTCAAAACAGAAGGATGGTCGGTTTTTCCGACAGTCCCCTTTTTGACCGCTCCAGATATAGCCGACAGTGTGGCCGGAGGAAGCGGAGGCGAAAGATTTTCTCCATGGAACAGCAAGTGATCCATAAAGGAATTCTTTTTTTTCCGGAGGGTCTTTCCTGAAACACCTCCTTCAAGAGTAGAAGAATCCTCTTTTGTCAAAGAATCCGGCTTTATTGCCTTTTTTCCGGAAGATCCGGAAACAGGTTCCTCTGCCCCGACCGGGGGCGCAAACAAAGAGACAATTTTCGACATCGCGGACGGTCCTTTCAGGGCTTGAGCCCGGTGGAAGGTGTGCTGGCGCCGCTCGAGGACTTCAGATCAGACAGTTCAAGAGAAATACGGATCGCCACCTTTGGATCCACATACTGCATGATTCGGGATGCCTTCCTTGGGTTCATCCCGGAAATCAGAAGTAAAGCCAGGTCATCGGACATCATGTTGACCTGGGAAGCCGCCGTCCGTGGGGCCATTTTTTCATAAATGGTCGTCAAGTTCCTGATTTTTGCCGTTTTCAGTTTTTTTTCAAATTCCCGGTCTTTCCTGATCTGGTCCACCAGAGCCTGATTCTTCTGGATTTCCGCTTCGAGATCCTGACGCATCTCAAGAAGCCTTTCCTCCTCACTTTTTCCACCGCCGGAGGAGGAGGCCGATGCACCACTCACCGGAGCCGATGGAACCGTGGCGGCCAGTAACCGGCCGGACATCAGAAAACAAACCGCCGCAATCGTCAGAAACGTGACTCCCGAAAAGAGTCTTCGACCGGTCTTCACCGACCGTCCCCCCTTTTTTCCGACGAAGCCGAAACCGCTCGGGATTGGGAATCCCTTCCCCAGCGGGACATCTGAAGATCCTCCTGGACTCTTTCTTCCCGGCGATTCTCTAGCTGTTTTTGACCCTGAAGCTCCAGCTCCATCAGATGCTCGATTTTTTTCAGCTCTTTCACAGCGTCCTGCCAATGACACCGTCTTTGGGAAACCTCGACCTCTATTCGTGCAATCTCCTGCTCCACCCTCTGCATCTCCCCGGTAACAGCATTGACATGGTCATAGCAGAGGGCCCTCCAGGAAACAGTCTGCGCAAACGAACCTTCCTGTCCGGCAATGGAAGCGACGCTCTGTGTGCGTTTGGAGTCCAGCCTCTTGAGCAGCATCCTGCTCTGATCAAGGACACCAAGAGCTTCCATGAACAGCTGTTCCGTCTTTTTCGCCGAGATTTCACGAAACCTCCGGACGGACTCATACCTCGAGGAAAAGATCATCGGTTCTCCTTGCTATCCGGCCAGAAGGGAGCTGAGCGTTTCAACGGAGTCCTCAAAGGAAAATCTCTCGTTCCGGTCCTGCTCCAGAAACTCCCTCATCCTCGGAAAAAGGTAGACAGCCCTGTCAAGATCAGCATCCACTCCCGGGACATAGGCTCCGATCCGGATGAGGTCCTCCGATTTCCGGTAGAGTGCATATAACCTGAGAAACTCGCGAACCATCGACCGATGATCCTCTTCCACAATATCGTTCATGACCCGGGAACGGCTCTCGAGAAGATCCACCGCCGGATAGATCCCTTCAGAGGCCATCGATCTGGACAAGATGATATGTCCGTCAAGAATGGCCGCCAGCGCTTCGGACAGGGGATCGGATGGCATGTCACCGCCTTCCACCAGAACCGTATAGATCCCCGTGATCGAACCATCCCCGTCGATGCATCCTGAACGCTCCAGGAATCGGGGAAGCTGGGCAAAGACCGATGGCGTATAGCCCCTGGTCGTCGGAGGCTCTCCTGCGGCAAGGCCAACCTCCCTGAGAGCCATCGCCAGTCGGGTCAAAGAGTCCATGACAAAGAGAACGGACTTCCCCTGATCCCGAAAATACTCGGCGATACTCATTGCCATCAATGCGCCACGAATCCTCAGAAGCGGCGACTGGTCCCCCGTCGACACAACCAGAACCGACTTGGCAAGACCGTCCTCCCCAAGATCCCGCTCGATAAACTCACGGACTTCCCGTCCCCGTTCACCAATGAGAGCAATGACCGTAACATCAACCTTCGCATCTTTTGAAAGCATCCCCAGAAGCATGCTCTTTCCCACACCTGCCCCGGCAAAAACACCGATTTTCTGACCCTGGCCAATTGTCAGGAAAGCGTTGATCGAACGGATTCCCAGATCGAGAACGTGGCTGATCCTTCGTCTTTTCATCGGGTTGATCGATTCTCCATACAAGGCCATGGACTTCTCGCCGGCAGGATCGGGTTTTCCATCAAGAGCCCGTCCCATCGGGTCCAGGACCCTGCCCAGAAAACGGTCGGAAACACGGACCACCTGGCGGGATTCTTTCCGGATGACCCTTGTTCCCGGACGAACCCCGCGAAGATCTCCAAGGGGCATCAGAAGGCTTCGCCCTTCCCTGAATCCGATCACCTCAGCGGAGATGGGCCCATCTCCCATGATTTGACAGAGCTCTCCGATACCCAGATCCAGACCGCGGACCTCAAGCGTCAAACCGACCCCCTGAACGACAACGCCCCCCTCGACAACGGGGTCCAAAAAAGAGAGCTGTGCTTTCCAGCCGGAAAGAACCTCTTCGATCGTCCGGGTGAGAACCCCACCTTCCGTTCCGGTCATTTTCCCAGCCCTTCCCGGAGCATGATCTCGATTTTCCGTATTTCAGAAAGAGGATCCACCGATGAAGAATGAAACTCCGTACGGAACGAAAACTCCGAAAGAGCAACCCCGGAATCGGATCTGATCGCAATTTTTCTAAGGGACAGTTCTCCCTTCAGATCCGGATCGAGCCTGTCCACCACCTGCTCCATTTCAGGAGAGACCAGAAGAACCCCCGAGAGATCCCCTGTTCTTTCTCCAATAGCCATTTCGACAAGATTTCGGATCCCATCCCGGGTCGAAAGAGTCTCTCCGACAAGTCGCGTCACAACCTCGAGAACAATATCCGCCATTGAGTCAAGGTGGCCTAAAAGACTTCTCTCGAGAGATCCCGGAAGCCCCTCCGACCAGGATATGAGACTCTCCCGAAGAGGCTCCATATCCTTCTTCGCTTCTTCAAGCCCCCGGGAATGCCCTGCACGAAAACCTTCCTCCCTGGCTTTTTCCTCAATGGCCAAAAGCCATCGGTCACCATTGAGCTCCGGCTCGTCAACAAACACACGCTCGCTCTTCACACGCTTTGAACCGACACCGCCAGGAGAGTCGAACAAACCGCCCTCAGCCCACGCCGTAAACCCCCCGTCACTCTTTTCACCGACTCCCGCATTTTCAAACAATCTTCTCCCCTCCCTTCCCGGCAATCACAAGCTTGCCTTCTGCCTCGAGACGGCGGACAATTTTCAGGATCTCCTGCTGGGAAGCCTCGACCTCCCTCAGAGGTATTCCTCCCATATTCTCGATATCGTCTTTTAACGTGGCCTGGGCTCTCGTCGACATATTCGACAGGAACTTGTCCCTTATCTGCTCCGCAGCTCCGCGAAGGGCCTTTGTCAGGACATCTCTCGGAATGGCCTGGAGAATCTGCTGAATTCCCCGGTTGTCCAGGAACAGAAGGTCATCGAAGACAAACATCAATGCCCTGATCTGCTCTGCAAGTTCCTGGTCGCTTTGCGTGATATAGTCGAGAACCACTTCTGCGGAATTGCGTTCCATCTCGTTTAAAAGACCGGCGACTTTTTCAATCCGGGAAGATCCGCTGACACTTCGTGTCGAGCCCAGAAGCTGCATTTCCGTCGACAAAACTTCCTCGAGATCCTTGACAACCTGCGGATTGATATCCTCTATTGTGGCCAGGCGGAGAACAACATCGGCGCGCAGGATCTCGGGCAGATAGTTCAGGACAGATGAAGCCTGTGCCGGATTCAGATAGGAGATGATCAGGGCAATCGTCTGGGGATGCTCTTTCCTGATCAGGGTCGCAATGGCTTTCGCATCCATCCACTTGAGGGACTGGAGACTCCCGCCATCCTGATCGTTCATCATTTCAATGATCTTGTCGGCCTGCTCCTTCCCCAGAGATTTCTCAAGGATCGACCGCATATACTTTTCTCCGACATTCGGCATGTTTCGGGTAACCTTGTAGAGAGTTCCGAACTCCTCCATCACCGAATCGACCTCTTCCGGAGTGATATCCCCCATCTGGGCGATCAGATTCGAGATAACCGCCACTTCCTTCGCCTCAAGATTTCGCAAAATCTCCGAGGCGGACTCGGGACCCACCGTCGCAATGAAGATCGCTGCCTTTTCAAGACCTGACAGTTTCCGTTTGGCCACAAGACTCTCCCTGTCCTACTTTTCCTTCAACCAGCTCTTGATCACCTGGGCGGCCTGACCAGGATCCTCCTGGGTCATTTTTGCAACCTCTTCCCGGGAAGATGGCTTGGCTGATCCTTCCGTACCCTCCTGCGCTGGGCCTTCAGCCATCTGCAGGGTTGGCATTGCCGGTTTCCACTGCGTCATGCTCTTTAAAAGAGGCCTCATGACAAGAATCCCGAAGAGAAGAAGGAGTACCCCGCCGAGAAAAATCTCGAGAAGAGGCACAAATGGAGCAAGCGACGACTCAAGGTCATGGTCCGGCTTCTTGGACGTTCTGGCCCCATTTTCCGCAAAAGGAACCGACAGGACAACAACCTGGTCACCCCGTGCAGGGTCGAATCCCATTGCATTCTGGACGATATGGGTAAAGTCCTGTATTTCCTGGGCGCTTCTCGGCTGATAGACCGTTTTTGTCCCTTTTTTTCCGGAAATCTCCACCAGACTCTGATTGACCAGAACCGAAACCGAAACCTTTTTGATGGTTCCCACCGGTTCCATCACATGCTTGGTGGTTTCGCTCACATCATAATGGTCGATCTCTTTCCTTTTTGAAAAACTCGTCTCTGCTCCATTCTGGGGGCCGAGCGGTGGAGAGGCAACCTTCCCCGTAGCTCCCGTAACATTGGAGAGAAGTCCCGGAACGCCCACCGGAAGGATCCGGCTTCCGCTGGACTTCTGACGAACTTTTTCCCGGTCTTTCAGGACTCTCCCGTTGGGGTCATAGCTCTGGCTTGTTTTCTCGACCCTTCGAAAATTCAGCTCGGCCGTGACCCGGACGACCGACTGGTCGGGACCGAGGACCTTGTCGAGCATTGTCTGGAGCTGTCCCTGAAGCTGTTTTTGAACATGTTCCTGATAGGCAAGCTGGGCAGAGGTTAACTCCCCCGGAATCAGGGAGGGCTTTTTCCGGTTCAGGATCTCGCCTTCCGTATCAACGACCGTAACATGTCTGGATACAAGACCGGGAACAGCATTCGAAACCAGATGGACAATACCGTTGACCTGACCTCTTGAAAGGCTTTCACCCTGCTTCAGGCGAACAAGGACTGAGGCATGCGCGCCATTTTTCTCCCGGAGAAAAACAGAATGGGTCGGGAGAACGATCGACACCCTGGAAAGAGCGATGGGATGCATCTCTTCGATCGTCCGGTCAAGCTCCGTCTGAAGAGCCTCAAGATACTGGACTTTCTGGGCAAAGTCGGTCGTCGCCAGAGACGGATGGTTGAAGATGTCAAAACCCGCACCGTGATGCCTCGGCAATCCTTCATCGGACAGTTGCATCCGCAGTGCATAGACATCTTTTGAGGGAACCCGGATCAGGGCCCCTTTCTTCGATACATGATAGGGAACACCCAGACGGTCGAGATGGGACTGGATCTCCATCGAATCCCCCGGGGAGAGATTCGAAAAAAGGACCGAAGAATCTCCCTGTCGCCCCAGAAGGGAAAAGACGATCAGCGTCGCGACAAAACCGGCGGCAACGAGCCCCCCCACCACTTTTCTGGCCATGGAAAGCTCTGAAAAGCGGTTGGCAAGATTTCCCAGAACGTCTCTTAATGCTCCCATTTTCAACCCTCACAAAATAAAAAATTCCACCTGTCCAATCGCCAAAAAAATTCCGGGCGATTACATCGGCATATTCATCATTTCCTGATAGGCCCGGACAATCTTGTCCCGAACCTGCATCATCAGCTGAAAGGAAACATCTGCCTGGGCCATCTCCACCATCGTCTGATGAAGCGTTACGTTGTTTTTCCCGGTGGAGTAATCCTGGATGGTCTTGTCCGCCTCGACCTGAATGGCGTTTACCTTGCTGATGGAGTCTTTCAGAACATTGACAAAAGAAGACTCCGGTGTGACAAGGGAAGGTTTTTCCGGATCATTTTTCCGGACCGGTCCGGAAAAACCTTCGCCTTCGAGAGGGGACGGCACTCCCTTGAAGCCTGCCAGCGGATTATAGACCGGATTGGAGTCATGCATGGATTGTCAGATCCTTCTTTGCCATCTGCTTTGTGTTGGCCAGGGCGGTCAGGTTGGACTCATAGGCCCTTGAGGCATCGGTCAGGTTGACCATCTCCTCAAGCTTGCTGACATTGGGATGATACACATACCCGGAACCATCGGCATCGGGGCTCATGGGATCGAACACCTTCTTGAGCGGTCTGGGATCCTTGATCATTCCCATGACGCGGACCTCCTTGACCGGTTCCTTTGTCTGGTCGGAGAGAACATCAAAAAAGGATTTTCCAGGAACCACCGCGGCGAAAACGACATCCCTGCGTTCAAAAACCCCGTTTTCGTTTCCGTGAAGACTGTCCGCATTGGCAAGATTTCCCGACAGGACGTTCATCCGGACCCGCTCCGCCTCCATGCCTCCGGCGGATATTTTCAATGCATCAGAAAAAGCCATTCCGATTACCTCCCGCTACCCCTGATGGCATCGCCAAGAAGACGATACTTCCAGGAAACCATCTGGGCGGCCGCATTGTAATTTCCAGTATTTGAGGCCAGTTTTTGCATTTCCATCTCGATATTGACAGTGTTTAAATCATTTCCGACCGTTTCATCGGGATTGACCATGATGGAGCCTGAGACCCGGTCAATCGCATTACGTGTCGGCTCGGAAACAGCACGGGCAAGGGCACTCTTGAAAGAAAGATCCTTGGCCTGGTACCCGGGAGTATCCTGGTTCGCAATATTCGAAGCCAGAAGCATATGCCTCCGGGCTCTCAGATCCAGATCTTTTTTAAGAAGATAGACCGTCTTGTCAAAAAGATGAACCCGCTCCACCTGAACCTCCGAAAAAAGAAATCCTGTCGATCCTGACTTAAAAATGACACTTACCAGTTAGCAATCGGCATGCCACACAGAAAAGGCTCAAAAAGAGGCTTTTCTGGCCCCGGGAAGGAATTTTCTTCCTAGTTCCCTTCAGGCTCCCCCGACACAAATACACCATACTCATGCAATTTATTCCTCAGAGTCCGGACCGATATCTCCAGCATCCGTGCCGCCTGCGTCCGATTTCCCGAACAGGACTCAAGCGTCATCAGGATCAGGTCCCTCTCCACCTCCCGGACCGATTGTCCCGCCCGGCATGAAAACGTATCCGGAGCAGGATCCGGAACCACTCCGGCGGACTCCGGGAGCGAACGGTCCTCATACGGAAGGGAGGCCATCTCAGCCACCGGAAGATGCTCCTTCCGGATATCGTCGCCTCCCGAAAGAAGAGCCAGCTGGGTTAAAAGATTTTCAAGCTCCCGGATATTTCCGGGGAACTCTCCATTGGAAATGACCTCCATCGCCCCCTGCGTCAAATTTCCGACAGATATGCCATCCTCTCTCAACCGTCCGAGGATATGGCTGGACAAAAGGGGAATGTCTCCCTTTCTCTCTCTTAGCGGGGGCACCTGGACCGGAAAAACCCTCAGTCGATAATAGAGGTCTTCCCGGAACTTTCCCGACGAGACGAGTTCCTTCATATTCCGGTTTGTCGTCGCGATCACCCGCAGGTCGACGGGAACAGGTGCCGTCCCTCCGACGCGATCGACCTCCCTTTCCTGGAGAACCCTCAAAAGCTTCGACTGGAGAGAAAGCTCCATCTCCCCGATTTCGTCGAGAAGAATCGTTCCGGTATCCGCCAGTTCAAACTTTCCGATCTTTCTGGAAACAGCACCTGAAAAGGCCCCTTTTTCGTAACCAAAGAGTTCAGGCTCCAGAAGGCCCTCCGGAATCGCGGCACAGTTGACCGCGACAAAGGGCCGGTGGGCCCGGGGGGAAGCCTCATGAACAAACCGGGCCAAAAGCTCCTTTCCTGTCCCGCTTTCCCCTTCGATCAAAACCGTCGCCTGGGATCGGGCAACCGACTCGACCATTTTTAAAAGCCTCAGGAACCGGGGATCTCCCGTCAAGATCGGGCGTCTCAGCTTTCTCCAGATCCCCTCGCCTTCCCCTCTCTCCCCGACGGGCTCTTTGTCCTGCGACATCATCTGTTGATCCGGAGATAAAAGACGCCTGAGCGCTTCCGGAGAAAAAGGCTTCATCAGAAAATCGACCGCCCCTTGTCTCATCGCGTCAACCGCCTGGGGAACAGAACCAAAGGCCGTCATCAAAATGACACGCGTTTCGGGGCTGATGCGGCGAAGTGTCGTCAAAAGGGCCCATCCGTCCATCTGGGGCATCTTGAGGTCGGTAATGACCCACCGGTAGGGGCCGACATCTTCAAAGCGCCGGAGAGCCTCCTTTCCGTTTGAGGCCAGATCCACGGTATAACCGTCCTGCCGCAACGTCTCCTGAAGAGCCAGCGACATCTCGGACTCATCGTCCACCACGAGAACAGGACCTTGTGTATTCATTTGAACTCTTCCTCCAGCAGTTGCCCTGACCAGATATCCTTGTTTGTCCGCTCCAGCCTCTCGCCCGGACCTGGAAGCTGTACGATGAAACAGGATCCATTTTCATCAGAATCGATCTTCAACAACCCCTTGTGCGCAAGGACGATCTTAAGGACGATCGGAAGACCGAGACCTGTTCCCTTTGACCTGGTGGTAAAAAACGGGTCAAAGATTTTCTCCCTCAACTCCCGGGGAATTCCCGGACCGTTGTCCTTCACAGAAAAAATGGCTCCGCCAGACTTGCTTCGCGCAAGGGAGAGGATAATCTGTCCTCCCCCCGCATCGAAGCAGGCCTGGAAAGCATTCGTCACAAGGTTAAAGATTGCGTGGTAGAGAAGTCCTTCATCAGCTGTGATCGTAAACGGATAAGGCGCATCGACCGAAAAAGACACATCAGGACCACCGGCCCGGCCCCGCATGACGCCGATACGCGCGCAGTCGCAAGACAGGCGGTCCAATAGATCCTGAACACAGAAAGGGGCACCGGAAACCATGGGAAGACGGGTGTGAAAGAGAAGATTCCCGATCAGACGATCCATCGATGTGACAGAAGACCGGATTCCCTCGAGAGCCTGTCCGCCCCTTGCACCGGCATCCCGTGCCAGAAGACTTGAAAAAAGCTCTATGCTCCCCAGCGGGTTCCGGAGATCATGGGCAATCATCGCTACCATTTCGCCCATATCCCGAAGACGCCTGTCCCTCGAGACCTCCTCCTCCATCTCCCGGAGCCTTGTGACATCATTGACGATCAGGACATATCCTGAGGAACGGTCTTCATCATCGACCACTCTTGAGATTTCAATCAGAAGAGATCGGCTTTTCCATGAAACGGCCAAGGGGTCCTCCCTTTCCGAAACAGGCCAGATCCCCCACTTTCGCAAGAGGGCCAGCAATTCCGTATCATCCGGGGAGAGCCACTTTTCAACCTGTGGATTCCTCCAGAGAACTTGTCCGCCGGGAGTCAGGACCAGAACCCCCGAAGGAAGACTTTTTAAAATGGTTTCCAGAAACTGCCCCTGACTGGCAAGGGCCCGGTCACGATCGCGAAGTTCTTTCGAAAGCTCCAGAATTCGCCCTTCAAGCCCGGCGTATTTCCTGGACAAAGACTCCGATGCTTCCTGAAAAGAAGAAAAGGCACGGGCAAGGGCATCCTCCCCGGGATGAGCCATTTTCTCGGGTTGCTCGACGAATGTCTCTTTCATGACCCGGCCCTTCCGTCAAAAAGAATCGAGATTCCCTGCGCTTTCTGTCTGGCAACCGAAGCAAGATCAGCATTGCTTGTCACCTTTGCCGCCCTGAGGTACCAGCGATAGGCGCGCCGCTCTTTTCCGTCAGCCTCGTCGAGCTTTCCAAGCTGGTACATGACCCATCCTCTTCTGGGATCCTCCGGAGCGTCTCTTAAAAACTTTTCCCAAAGGGAAACAGCCTCTTTCGTCCGGTGAAGGGAGACCTCCATCTGTCCGAAGCGATACAACAACGTCAAAAGACTCGCCTGATCCGATCCACCCGGCGCCAGAAGAACAAGGGCTTTTCTCGCACTGTTTTCGGCCTGGTCAAACTCGTTTCTCAAAAGGTGAATCCTGAACAATCTCGCCTGGGCCCAGCCTGCCCTCGGATCGGCAGAAAAATCGGTTACAAACTTCCTTAACAGGGGGATTTCCCGATCCATATCACCAAGTTTTCTGGCCACCTTCTCCTCATCCAGAATCCAGACGGCCCCTTTCGAGTCCCCGGGTCGGATCAGTGCGATCAGCTCCTGACCAAGCTTCCATGACCCCAGGAAGTCGTTCGACTTCATATCGAGAGAAATCAGATCCCTGAGAGCCCTGCTTCGCGGACCAAGACCACCATGCAAAAGAACCTGATGGAGCCAGCGTCTGGCATTGTCATCGTCCTTGATCCCCTCATGGGCACGGGCAATCCTTAAAAGGACCTTCCCTTCCTCTGAAAAGCTTTTCATCTCCATCGGTGTGGGGCGGGGATCCAGAAGAACCGGGCTGACGAGGTTCCGGTACGAATGCACCAGGCGAAGGACCCTGCGGTCGTCGGAAGGGCTGTTCATTTCCAGAATCTGCCGGAACAGTACTGCAGACTCCAGCCCAAAAAGCCTCCTCCCGGAAGGGCCTTTCGGATCAGCACCGATTTCCAGGCGGTGGATCACCCTGAAAGCCAGGTCGTAGCGCTTCTCGGACACAAGGAGCGGGACCATGATACTTGCAGCCTCGACGCGGGAGCGGATCGTGACACCAGAACGAATGAGCTGGTCCGAAGCTTCAATCAGTCTGTCATTAACGGATTTCTGGTGGGGAGGAAGGGTTTTCAGCTGGCCGCTCGGATGGGATTCGCCCTGGAGAATTTTCGACTCGTCCTTCAGAAGCGCGACTTTAGAAAGGTCCGATGCCTCGGTGTGAGGATAGGTCCGCATCACTTCCATAAGACGCGCCAGACGACTTTGGGGCCTTCCAAGCCTCCCGGCGACTTCGGCCATCCGGTAGGCCGCCATTGGAGCATGACCGCCTCCCGGTTTTCTTCTCAAATACTCCCGGAAAAGCTTGAAAGCCCTTTTTTCATGACCGATCCGGTCCGAATAAAGAGCAAGGTCATAGAGCCTTTTGGGATGGGAGTAGGCATAGTCCGGAGAAAGGCCAATGGCAGCACGATAGTATTCGCCGGCATCCGTCAGATTTTTGAGATCAAGGGAAACACCACCGGCTTCGTAAAGATACTTGATCCTGTCGGAGACCTTCACGCCGGACGCCGTCTCGATATCAGCCCCCAGACGGGAGAGGATTTTCATCGCCTTGACGGGACTTCCTGAACGTCTCCAGGAGGCCGCCAGAAGAAGCTCGTTCGAAACAGCAAACGGACCATCGGGGCTTTCCCGGAGAGCAAGCTTGAGCATTCCCCTTGCCTCCGGGTAGAGGCCCTCCGAGAACATCAGCCGGGCAATATTATGGGTTGCCTCATCCCTCAACGCACCGGGAGGGAGATCGATACGGGCCCGCCATAAATCTCTTGAAGCCTCCCTCACAAGGGATTTTCGAGTGTCACTTTCATGACGGACCTTTAAGGATTTTTTGACCAGAAGCTCCCCCATCACAAGAGAAGCCCGGGGAATCAGGACAGAACCCGGATGTTCGCTCTTGAGCCTCAGAAAAAGGTCTCTGGCTCCGGAGGCTGAACGGTTCGAATCTTTCCATTTTAAAAGTTCGGAAAAGAGTTCGTGATCCCCGGAGGAAGGAATCCGGTCCGCTGTTTCAGAAACAGGCAGGGAAGGGTCGGGAACCTGAGAGGACAGAACCCCTTTGGGCAAAAGAAGGATCATGACCCACAAAGCAGAAGAGATGCCCAAGAACCTTCCAAACCACCCAGACGACACGATTGGCTCCTTGCTCATGAATAGACCAGACTGTCACGAAAGAATCCCCGAATCCTGATTGATCACGGGAATCCAGATCACACTCTGCATCAAGCAATATTCATGCCGACGGGAAGAACAGACGGGAGCAATACGAAGACGTTAACGATGGGAGAGAGTTCTAGCCATCCATTTCGGAAAAGTCCTGGGGAATCCCGGGACGGAGCCTTTTCAGTTTTTCAATCAGTGTGGTCCGGTTCATGCCCAAAAACTCCGAAGCTCTGGTCTTGTTTCCCCCGAATCGTTCGAGGGCTTTTTGAATCAGATCCCTTTCGATTTCCGCAAGCATGTTTGAAAGATCGATATGTTCAACCGTGCTGGAGATAATCTCCCTGAAAGCACTGGCCATATCTCCTCCTGACGAAACAGACGGAATAAATGTCCCCGTGAGGGCTTCCTGGGAAGAAGCCGAATCGTCCTGGGCAACATCGATAAAAGACACCGCCTGGGAGAACTTTTCCGGGAGATCTTCCGGATGAACCATTTCTCCGGATTTTAAAACCAGGAAGCGTTCCACAAGATTTTCGAGCTCCCGGATATTTCCTGGCCATTGATATCGACAAAAAATGTCCATCACCGGAATCGAAAAGCGAACAGGCTCCCCTCTCTCTTCCTTTACCCACCGTCTCACAAAATAATCGACCAGAAGTGGAATGTCCTCAGTCCGATCGCGAAGCGGGGGAATCTCGACGGGGATCACGGAAATCCTGTAATAGAGATCCTCCCGAAACTGGCCATCCAGGACCATTTGCTCAAGATTTCTGTGTGTGGCCGCGAGAACCCGGATATTGGCCTTTCTCTGCGTGGCGGAACCAACCCGTTCATAGGTTCTTTCCTGAAGCACCCTGAGAAGCTTGACCTGCAAGGACAGGGGCAATTCCCCGATCTCATCAAGAAAAATGGTTCCCCCTTCTGCCAGTTCGAAGCGTCCGGGTCGTTGTGAAAGGGCACCGGTAAAGGATCCTTTTTCGTGGCCAAAAAGCTCGCTTTCGATAAGTCCTTCAGGAATAGCTCCACAATTGACCGGAATGAAGGGGTGGTCCTGACGGGAACTCATGCCGTGAACCATCCTGGCAACACGCTCCTTGCCAGTCCCGCTTTCACCGGTAATCAAGAGTGTCGAATTGCTCCTGGCAACACGTGCCAAAAGTTCCTGAAGCTTTTTAAGAGATGCTGCCTGTCCGATGAATTCAGACGTCATAAGCCTTCCTGATTCATATTGATGGTCCATCCAGCCTGATCCCTGATATCCTCATACCGCTTCCAGAGAGCGGGGAATCCTGCCCTCTGAAGTGAGGGATTCTCGTCAACCAACCTTATAAGATCCATCGGGGAACTGACAATAGCCTCCCCTCCGGAAAAAGCTCCGGGTGGTCCATTGTAGGGACAAACTTCCTGGCAGACATCGCATCCAAAAATCCAGTTTTTGGCTGCCTCCACAGGAATCGTTCCGGGCGTTTCCGATTTCGGAGACTCAATCGTCAGATACGCGAGACATTTTCGCGCATCAAGGCGGAACGGGCCCGAAAATGCCTGGGTTGGACAACTGTCAAGACAAAGAGTACACGATCCGCACGGCGTAAAATCTTCAAGGGGAGGTCTCCAGGAAAAGAAGGGCGTTTTCAGGAGCATCACACCGATCGTGAAACGTGTTCCCATCTTCCGGTGGATCAACAGGGTATGGCGGCCAATGCGACCAAGACCTGCTGATTGCGCCAGGGATTTTTCGAGGATGGCCCCATGATCCGGTTTGATCAGGGGCTTGTCTCCCCGATGGAGCAGAGGTCCAACCTCTCCAAGAACCGATCGGAACTTGGCTTCAAAAAGACGATGGTAGTCTTCCCCGACGGCGTATCTGGCGACTCGCACCTTCACACCGGTCTTTTCAGGCTCGGGAAGTCTCGCGTCCGACGGCAAAAGCCCCAATACCGCTGTGCGGTAGCCCGGATACCCGTCCGAAACCGAACGGCGCCGACGGGGAGTTCTCTCAAGGAAAGACATCGATCCATGATCTCCCCTGCGAAGCCATTCCAGAAAAAAAGGATAATCGTCCGACTCTCCGGGATCCAGAATGATGGAAAAATCCGGGAACCGGGATGTCAGTGCCCGAACAAGAGGGGCCGGATCATTTGGAGCACAAGACATCAAGTCGTCAGTCTCCGTCAGAAGATCTCCCGACTGGCCATTTCAAGCATATCCCGATCTTCAAAAAACTTCTGAATCACCGGAACGATCTCCTCGCCCTGAACCTCCAGAACATCCAGAAAGTCTCCCAGAGGGGTATCAAGATAAGGAAATTCTGCATGACCAATGCCACCTCCCCTGCAGATGGTATCGGACAGACCGACCAGGGCAGCGGACTTTCTCGATTTGACAGGACACTTCTCGGGAGAATGGTGCCAGCGAATAGAATCCCGGATACTCTCGGGAAATTTCCACTGAGTCAAAAGGCGCGCACCAAGCTGGTCATGGCTCAAGCCAAACTCCTCCAGTTCCCAGTCGGAATCTTTTCCCGATCGGGGCAGATTCTTCCAGATGGACTCCATCCGCTGGGGCTTGAATATCAGAAAAGGAAGCTTCCCGATATCATGTAAAAGTCCTGAGAGAGAGGCTTCATCTGGAGTCATCACACCTTCCAGCTGGAGCGACAGGGCTTTGGCAACCCGTGACACGCCCAGGGAATGCTTCCAGAGTTCAAAGACACCCGGCTGATGCTTGACCCTGTCAAAGAGGGATGTCGTCAAAAGGACCCCCCGAACGGTCACCAGTCCAAGACGGACCAGGGCACCACGGATGCTCGACACTTTTTCAGAAAAGGGATAGAAGGGAGAGTTCGCAACCGTTATCAGTCGGGAGGCCAGTCCAGGATCTTCAGCAATTAACCCGCCAATGACGGTAATCGACACATTGGGATCATCTATGAGCGTAAAAAGTTTATTCGACAACGGAGAAATGGCCGGCAAAATGGAGAGTGTTTCCAGAAAAACCTGAAAGGAAGGGTTAACGATTGTCTCCGGAAACAAATCCTTATCATTCATTGCAAAGAGACTCCCCCGGAGGCAACTGGGTATTTTTTGAAAGCGCAAAGGCTCTCGCAAACAGTTTCACTGAGTCCATCCGGCGCTGATCGTTCTTCAGATATCGATGTCTTTCACATAATGAAGCCATTTCCACCCGAAGCTCGGAAAGAAGTTCTTCGGACTCTTTTTCCTTCCAGATTCGGGTAACGACGGAGGGGATCCTCCTGGAGCCAAGAACTTTCCTCAGAGAAGCGTCAACAATCTGGGGAGCTTTCAGCAAAATCCGCCCGGAGGAGTCGATGACATCCTCCGCTATTTCCATCCCGTCAGCAAGTTTCTCACATTCCACCCGAACATTAAGCCACACCATTTCCGCTCCAGTCTTCCAAAGCCCAAGGGCTGTCCGGAAAAAACCTTTTCAATGATCATTCACCGGCCCGAAGACTGCCGTCAGAAAAGAGCAAGCGGTTCTTGCCACTATACCATGATACAAAGCGGTCCTGAATCTCCGAAGGAGAAGCTCCTTCAAGAAGAAGCGAACCCTGATAGAGGAACCCCGGCCGCACAACCCTCATGGCTCCGCCCAGAATCTTTTTGGAACCTGCCATCAAATCTCCGCAGACAGGCTCCAGAAAACAGGTCCCGCGGCCATCATGCGGTCTTTCGGGTTTACCCCCGAGTGAGGCTTCAAAACCCAGATCCCGAACAAACTTTCCCCAAAAAAGATGGAGAAATGAATAGAGATCCACGAGAGCCATCCTAGGGCGAACGGACAGCAAAAGGGAAAAACAGACATCCTGGCCATGAAGGACCGCCCCGCCTCCCGTTGGGCGGACAACACACCGGTCATCGGACACTCCCCAGTCCGAAGGTTGCGTTCCGCGATAGGTTCTCCCGACAGTAACCTGTCCCGGAGCAATCCGGTAGACCCTCAAAAGCGAATGGAACCCATTGCCGGCTTTTGAGGTGGCTGTCATTTCTTCCAGAAGGGATGTGTCCATCCGCATCTGCTCCGATGCCCCCCGGATATGGTCTGAAAAAAGCGGAACGTCCATTGGCACTCCGGGGGAGGTCATCAATTTTTCCGGAATTGGCCACCAGAAACGGTCGTGTCTTTTAAAACCGGATCTCTTGCCGCCAAAACCTCATCCGGACGTGAAACCGGAGTCCTTGCCGGTGCCGCAAGGAGCTCGGACGGATGAGAGCTCGCCCTTTCGACAATCCTCGAGAAATCATCGGCAAATTCGTCCAGCATTGACTTGCTCTCGCATTCAGTCGGTTCAATCATCAAGGCTTCGGGCACAATGAGCGGGAAATGGATTGTTGGAGCATAATATCCCGCATCGAGCAGCCCTTTCGCAAGATCACCCGCATGCACTCCGTATGCAGAGAGGGGTTTGGCAGAAAGAACAAACTCATGGGCGCATAACCCGGGACCCTCTCCAGGCAGTACACCCTCGAGACGTTTTTTCAGATAATTGGCATTCAGCAGGGCATAGAGGGCTACTTTCGGAAGCCCCTCCCTTCCCAGAAGAAGCACGTAGGAAAGAGCTCTCAGCAATACCCCGGTCGATCCCAGAAAAGAGCGAACCGGACCAATGGAACGGGGATCATCGGGATTTGCGAAAGAATAGCCACGATCCGTCTTTTGAATGACGGGTGTCGGCAAAAAAGGGACCAGATGGGACTTGACCCCCACCGGACCTGAGCCTGGACCACCACCGCCATGCGGAGTCGCCAGCGTCTTGTGTGTATTGATGTGGACAATGTCAAAACCCAGATCTCCCGGTTTTAGCACTCCGAGAAAAGCATTCATGTTGGCACCGTCCATATAAACCAGGGCCCCGACCTTGTGGACAAGCCGCACAACCTCTGAAAGCTCCTCTTCGAAGAGACCAAGAGTACTCGGTGCTGTTATCATAACCATGGCCGTCTCGTCCGAAAGAACCTTCTCAAGAGCCACCGTGTCGATATGCCCTGATGGCTTGGAGGCGATCGACCGCACAACCATCCCCCCCATGGATGCACTTGCAGGATTGGTTCCATGTGCGGAGTCGGGAACCAGAATCACTTTTCTTGAGGTTTCGCCTCTGGCTTCGAAGTACTTTCGGGCAATCAGGATCCCCGTCAACTCGCCATGGGCTCCCGCCGCAGGAGCCAGGGTAACGCCATCCATTCCCAGAAGGGACCTCAAAAGATCCGAAAGCGTTCCCATCGCTTCAAGAAGCCCTTCCATTCCCTCCGGATCCGTCCTCGGATGAAGGTCGGAGAATCCCGGAAGAGAAGCCACCTTGTCCGAAACCTTGGGATTATATTTCATCGTGCAGGATCCCAGCGGAATGAAGTGGGTATCTACACCGCGTGAAAGATGGGACAGGTTGGTAAAATGCCTGACAGCCTCAAGCTCCGAAAGCTCGGGCAGACCGGGAGGAGTCTCTCTCATTGAAACATCGGGAATTCCGAATGCCGGAGATCCTGAAACCACCGGAGGGCGAACTCCTCTTGCCCCGGATCGTGAGATCTCCCATAAAGTTGGATGCATATCGGGTCTTGCCGACCTCTCTTCGCTGTTTTCCCTGATTGTCATGATTTGTTTCCTCCGTGCCGGACCAGCACCTTTTCGAGCGCTCGGCCAAGATTCTCGATCTCTTCCTCTGTCCGCATCTCCGTCGCACACCATAGCATACGGTTTTCTCCACCAGGCGATGAATATCCCGACAGGGGGAGCCCCGACAAGAAACCTTCAGACAAGATCAGACGACTGAGCTTTTTTGATTCCATCGGCATCTCAAGGACAAACTCATGGAAAAACGGAGTGTCCTCCCAGACAGGAGAAACTCCGGGAACAGAAAGAAGACGTGCTCGAAGCTTCCTCGCATTTTTCATCGACCCCTCCGCCGCTTCGCGAAATCCGGCAGGACCCAGAAGGGAAAGCGTTACCAGTGCCTGAATGGAAAGAAGAGTCTCGTTCGAGCAGATATTGGAGTTGGCCTTCTCTCGCCGGATATGCTGCTCCCTGGCCTGAAGGGTCAGAACATAAGCCGCTCTCCCCTCCCTGTCCACTGTCTTCCCGACAAGCCTTCCCGGAATTTTGCGCATGAAAGCCCTTGCGGCCGTCAGGATCCCCAGATAAGGACCTCCTCCGGACAGGGGAATCCCCAGTGGCTGCCCCTCTCCTGTTGCCAGATCCGCGCCCCATGAACCAGGCGGGCGGAGAACAGCCAGAGAGTGCGGATTTGCATGAAGAATCAGGAGGGAACCATTCTGGTGGAGCGCATCCGCAAATCCGGAGAAATCCTCAACCGTTCCCCAGAAGGTCGGGATCGCTCCAACAAAACAGGCTGTCTGGGCATCCATCTGACTCATGACGTCCTCGATTCGGGTTTTCCCCGAAACAAGGGGGATCAGCTTCAGCGTGCAGCCAACCCCTTCGACATAGGTCTTTACGACCCGGGCAATATCCGGATCCACACCCTCGGAGATCAGTATGGCAGTACGCCCTTCCTGTCGATGGGCGACAAGACACGCCTCGGCAAGGGCAGTGGCTCCGTCGTAAACAGAAGCATTGGAGATGTCCATCCCGAACAGGTTGGCCATTGCGGTCTGGTATTCAAAAATAACCTGCAGAAGACCCTGGGAAACTTCGGGCTGGTAGGGGGTGTAGGCCGTAAGGAACTCTCCCCTCGTCACCAGAGGTGAAACGGCTTCCGGAATGAAGTGGTCATAAGCTCCCGCACCCCGGAAAATGGGAACGGATCCACCCGCCCTGTTGCGGGCCGCCATCGATTTCATCAGCCTCATCAGGGACGACTCGGTCAATCCGGACGGAATGTCCGACAGGTCTGGCAAAACATGTTCTTTTGGATAGGGTGCCAGAAGGTCTTCAAGGCTTGACACACCGATCGTCTCCAGCATCTCCTTGGTTTCAAGAGGTGTATGGGGAATAAAATCAGCCATGACCGGGCTGCCCTCCCCCATCAGAAAGGTAGGCATTATAAGCTTTTTCGTCCATCAGGGATGAAAACTCTGATGGATTATCGAGCTTTAGTCTGAAGATCCATCCCTGACCAAGCGGATCCTGATTCAAAAGAGCCGGATTGGAGTCGAGGGCCTGATTTCCTGCAATAATTTCTCCTCCCATGGGCGCATAAATGGAAAAGGCGGCCTTCACGGATTCAATAATTGCGGCCTCCCCCCCTTTTGGAACCTTTTTTCCGATTCTCGGCAGCTCAACAAAGACAACATCGGTCACTTCCTTCTGGGCAAAATCGGTTATTCCGACAGTCCCTTCCGAGCCACTCTCGTTTAAGGCAATCCATTCATGCGTCTGGGTATAGCGTTTTTCCACCTGCAGCTCCTTGATAGCGATGATATTCAATGTTCCAAAAGGATCCCCCTGTATAAGGGATCAGTTCAATCCTCCCTGAATGAAAGGACGTGTTCGAAATACGATGGGCAAAGACTGTTCATGTATGCGTACATGGGCAGGAGCGCCAAGGGAAAACTCCTCAGCAAAAGACCTGTCCACATAGGCCAGACCAAAGCCTCCTCCCGCAGCGGGAGAATACCCGCCCGAGGTCACAACGCCGGTCACTTTACCCGTAGATGCCGAAGATACGATGCAATCGGTTCTGGGAATGCCTCTACCCTTAACAGAAAAACCGACAAGGAGCCGATGATCCTCATGATGGAGGGGATTACCCTCTGCATCAAGAAGGAATTTTCGCCCGACAAAGTCTCCTTTTTTCGTCGACACGGCAAATCCGAGCCCTGCATCAAAAGGTGTCGTGGCGACCGTCAGTTCCTGACCGTAAAGGGGATACCCCATCTCAAGGCGCAGAAGATCCCTGGCTCCAAGCCCGCAAGGCTTGAGTCCGAAAGGAGCTCCCGCGGAAAGAATCTTTCTGTAGACAGTGGCGACCTGATGCTCAGGACCAAAGAACTCCCAGCCATCCTCGCCCGTATACCCCGTCCGACTGACCAGGATATCCCCCCCGGGTGCTGGCAACAAAAGGGCACCGCGTCTTGGAAGCGCCACGGCGAGAGACTCTACCAGCGAGAGGATTTCCCCTGATCTGGGGCCCTGAAGAGCAAACCCCACATGAGAAGGAGAAGGATCTTCCAGCGAGACTCCCTTCGGCAAATGGTTGGCAATCCATCTTTTATCCTCCTCCCGATTCGAGGCATTGACGACCAGGTCGACCCGATCATCAGAAAACCGGTAGGCCATGATATCGTCGATCGCTCCTCCGGACTCGTTGGAAAGAATCCCGTACAAAGCCTTTCCCGGTGAGACGGCCGAGAGATTTGACGTCATCAGACGATTCACCGCATCGACAGCCCCGCTCCCTTTCACGATAAAGCGCCCCATATGGCTGATATCAAACAGCCCGGCATGGGTCCTGACAGCCTGACATTCCTCGGTTATGGAAGAAAAGCGGACGGGCAGAAGGAATCCGTGAAAATCCGTAATGTGTCCACCCATTTCCTTATGGAGGCTATCGAGTGGAAGAGAAACAGGCTTGGTCATTTCAGTTCTCCTTTTTGGAGACGGCTTGCAAGATAAGAACTTCGAACGAGGGCCCCGGAAAGGACTTCCCTGATCCCCATATCAACAGCCCATTTTTTAAAGTTTTCAAAATGTTCCTCTGGCAGGAAGCCCTGGACAGCCCTCGAATGGCCAGTGGGAGGAATGTACTGGCCAATGGTGAGAATCTCGACCCCGGAGCGGGCAAGATCCCTGATGACTTCATGGATCTCTTCCTCCGTTTCGCCGCAACCCACCATAAAACCGGACTTTGTGACCAGACCTTTTGATCGTGCCAGAGAAAGAAAGGACAGGGAACGGTCATAATCTCCCTGGGGACGAAAAGAGCGGGTCAGTCGCCTGACTGTTTCAATATTGTGATTAAAAACATCGGGGCGGTCTTCAAGAAGGGCATGGGCTTCCATCGGCCACCCGCCTGCGGGTGAGAGGAATTCGGGGACAAGAAGCTCGACCGTCACCCCCGGGCAGGACCTCCTGATCTCCGCCATCACCCGTCGAAAATGGCCGGCTCCACCATCCGAAAGATCATCTCTCGCAACAGAGGTCACGACAACATGATCAAGTCCCAGCTTCCGGACGGCGGCAGACAGTCTCTCCGGTTCATCCGAAAGCTCTTCTGGCGGAACGGGCTTACCTTTTGCCACGCCGCAATACGAGCATCCCCGCGTACAAACATCCCCAAGGATCATGAAAGAAACATGTCCCTGACCATAACACTCTGCCCTGTTCGGACAAGATGCCTCTTCACAGACAGTTGCGAGGGAAAACTCCGACAGGACTCTCCCGACAAAAAGAACTCTGGGCGTCGGAAGAGGTCGTCTCATCTGTTCGGGAAGGCGGTCTCTCAAAAGAAGAAATGACCTGGAATCGGGGGAATGCATCGGCGAGGGGGCTACCTGTTCCCGCATGATGCGGGCCTCAAAATACCATTGACAAACCGGTATTGAAAAACCGGAAGAAAGAACTTATTGGTGTGATTTTAGTCAATGGATAGGGGAAATGCAAGAACACGGATGCTCTCCCGACAAAACCCTGAAAAGGGTTTCAGTATGGGCTTTTCAAGTCTGATCTCACGATTTTGATCCGAATTTCATGCCCTTTCCGGGAAGTCTTGTGATCCCGCCCTGTTTTCCATGGCTCAAGAAGACCACAATACCCACACTCATCCCTCCTGCCGCCAGCAATCCATCTGCCAGGGTATCTTCTGCATTAAATGCGATCAATTTTCCCACACCTGCAACGATCGAATGGTTTGGCACAGCGTTTGCACTTTTTTTGAAAACGGGATACCCTTTCGTCAGACTGTCTGATCCTTAGTATCCAGCGAGTTCTCAGGACTCAAGAGCCAATAATTTAAAGAAGGACGTTCTTGAATATATGGGTTGATGCAGACGCCTGCCCCCGCGCCATCAAGGAAATTCTCTACCGCTCCTCTGACAGGACAAAAATCCCGCTGACACTGGTTGCCAACACACCTCTCGCAACTCCCCGCTCCCCGCTGATCAACATATTGACGGTCCCGAAAGGATCGGACATGGCCGACAAGACAATTGTCGAAAAAGTCTCGTCAGGAGATTTGGTCATCAGTGGCGACATTATCCTTGCAGATCTGGTCATCTCGAAAGGGGGAACGGTCCTGTCCCCCCGTGGAGATGAGTTTACCGCAGACAATATTGGAGAGTATCTTTCTACACGGACATTCATGAGCGAGCTCAGGAGTGCAGGACTGGCATCAGGCGGCCCCCCCGCAATGACAAACGGAGACAAGGAGCGCTTTGCCAATCGTCTGGAAACAACACTCAGGCGATTGAGCCCCCGCCCAAAAAACCGGCCATAGATTGCCTCACAGACACATGCTCGGGTAGAATGCGGGGATTGTTCCAATACTATCGGGGCCCCGAAAAGGGGCTACATTCGAAAATGCATATCTAACTCAGGGAAAACAGGCAGAACCATGCTCGAAATGATCAGAAAATTTGCCATTGAAAAGCCAAAGGTTCTGGGAGGACTGATCCTCTTCATCGCCATCATATTCACCATCTCGATGGGTTGGTGGGGGTTTGCCAACTCCCGTTCCTCTCAGGGCGATATCGTGGCCAGAATCAATGGAACACCCATAAAAAGTACAGAGTTTGCCAGGGATTTTTCGATCATGAAGAACAATTACCAGCAGATGCTCAACGGACCCATGGGATCAAAAATTCTAAAACAGCTGAACTTTCCCGGGCTGGTCCTGAGAAACATGATCTATCGCCAGCTCTGGGCCGACGAGGGGAAAAAGCTGGGACTGGTGGTCTCCGATGAAACCATTGTCAGAGAGATCTCCCAGATCCCGTTTTTCATGGACGGAACACCACCCCGGTTCTCAAAACAGATTTATACCCGATTCCTTACAGGTACCCATCAAACAGCAAAACAGTTTGAAGAATCCATCCGGAAAGACCTGCTGGTCCAGAGAGCCCAGGTCATTGTCAGGACAACCGCCGGATCACCATTCGCATCTCCAGCGTCCCCGCCATCGGCCGCGACATCCATGGTCGACCAGCAAAAAAACACACTGAAACTCGAGGAAGAGACCGTTCAGTCCTTCCAGACACAGCTCGAAAACAGCGCAAGCATCAAGATTGACCAGGACGTCCTGAAAAAAGTTTCCCAGTCCCTGCTTTGACCAGGTCCCCACTTATCAAATGGGAACCTGGTCTTTCATTAAAAGAAATTGACGCCGACCCCTGCTGTTACAAACTCCCACGGTTGGGCCATCGTTCCCACCCCAACCTCCCTGTATCGAACATCCAGGAAAAACTGTCTTGCGGATGATAATGGGGCATTCAGCATCATTCCCGCATCAAAATAGGTATTGGCAACACCGGAGAGGAGAGCCTGGCCAAAGTCTCCCTCCAGGTCGAGTGACACGTAGGAGGTTGAAAAAAGATTGACAAGAAGGCCGCTGTAAAAAGGCAAGATACTGTTCGGAAGAACGTTACTGGTTTTTGACTGGTTCAGATAATCCATTCCGACCCGGACACCAACATCTTTCGTAAACCAATACTGAAGATCCACTCCTCCACCATAGTACATATCCCCATTCGACCCCGGAACATTGAGTGGGTCGGCTCCCTCAACCTCTATTCCGACTCCGAAGGTATTTGAAGAGCCAGGAGATGCATGAACAATCGCCGGGAACGCAAAAGACATGGAAAGGGCGATTGTCAGAAAAGATCCGATGATTAAAAACCTTTTCGTCAACGAAACCATTTGAAACTCCTTTTCAGATTGAGATCAAGAATGTTTTTGGGAAAATAAGCTCCATCCTCTCTTCGGTCAAAATCCTCCGGAACAATATGCCTCCATACTTTTCCTGCTCCCTGAAAAAGGCATCTCTATTGTCCAGTCGGGCCATCAAAAGAGAAAAGCTTCAGACCTCGCCCCGTACAAGCCAGTCGTCCTGTTGTTCATGGCCCGTTTCACCGGTACAATAAACCCAGACACTTGATCGTTGACTGTGCGAACTGGCAGGAATTCTTGCCCGGACCTGAATATTCGGACAAAACATATTTAAAGATGGAGGATGAGGAATGTTTGGATTGTTTGGAGGAGGAAGCGATATACAACTTGACCCCAAAGAACTCAAAAAGAGGATCGATACGGGAGAGGACCTTATTCTTCTTGATGTTCGAGAAGACTGGGAACATTCGAGGGTCAAAATCCCCGGAGCCAAGCATATCCCGCTCGGACAGCTTAACCGGGTCCTCGAAGACATCCACAAGGAGGCCACCGTGGTGGTTTACTGTCATCACGGGGCCAGAAGTCTTCAGGCCTGTATGGCAATGAAAAAGGCAGGGTATGAAAAGGTTCAGAACCTGAAAGGCGGCATTGATGCCTACGCCATCCATGTGGACCCATCACTGCCCAGATATTAGCAGATCTCCTCAGGATGTCTTCTTGACATCCTGAGGACTTCAGGCTTGAAAGCGGTCAGGATTTCGGTGGCAGGGTATGCGCCGGTGGTCGTCCGTAGACAGGAATTTCGACAATGCCTGCCAGGCTCTCCAGATGAGTAATCCACTCTTCTCGCGGAACCTTCCCAAGATTTTCCTCCCGAACACGCATTCTTCCATTTCCCGGGGGAATAATTACATCGTATTCGTTCGTCTTCCAGTATCCTCTTGTCCGGCTTTCAACGATCCCCAACTGATTGGTGACCTTTACCAAAACCGTTTCTCCTGCCTGAAAATGATAGGCAATTGGCCGATATTCCAATGGGCACCTCTTTTGATTAACAGATTCATGGACAGTCAATATCAAGGTCAAATATCTTAGCATATCCGGGTGAAGAGCTTCAAAAATCTTTTTTCGATGTCCTTTCCGAACGACCAAAAATTCCCAGCCTGTAATGGTGTATATCGCCACAGGCCGTTTCTTCCGACTCATACAACAGCTTCCAGTTCTTGCCCATGACCCGGGAAAAAGCATTCTGATCGAAAAACACATCGTAATGGCCCCGATGGGAAATCCAGTTTCGGCTTCTCTTTTCACCAGGATAGTGCTGAAAATGTTCTGAAAACGCTCCCAGAAGAAAAACACCTGACGGGGAGAGCATCTCTCCTATCCAGTGTGGATATTTCTTACGTTGGGGCGCTCTCATGTGATGAAGGACTCCAAAATCCAGGACAACATCGAAGCTACCACGGCGAAATGGCAAATTGAAAAGATCTCCCTTGACCAGGAGTGCCCCCGAAAAAACAGGGTCTCGCCTGACCTCAAGGAGGGGCGAGAGGACCGAATCGACTCCAACCACATGACATCCCGACAAAAGCGGAGGGAGAAGATTCCGGCCCTGGCCACACCCTATCTCAAGAAATTTCATTCCTTTTTTAAAAAAACCCATTGCCCCGGCAGACTCAACAACTTTGGAGGCCCCGGTCTTCGGCCACCCGGTCTTTCCTGAAGCATACGCCTCCTGAAAAAAAGATCGTTGTCTGTCATAAGGATCCTGATTTTTCACGATGTCTCCTCCGGTAGAGTTTTAAAAAAAGACTTTTCGATCAATGTGGTATAATTGACCAATCGAGCCAATTACTGGAACAATTTTGACTGTCCGGGAGAAAATATGTCGATTTTACTGGGCCATTCGTCTATCCGCCCTATGACAAACATCCTGCAAAAGGTCAACCTGACTTGTGAAAAAGAAATGCTCGGATTCGCACTCCTTTCAAAAAAGGGATTTTTACGGGCCGCCGACAGCCTTTTCCTTTCCTTTCTGGACAAAAAAATCATTTCGGTTGGGACAATTCCACAGGCTGATATTGAAAAAACATTTCTTTCAAAAACACTTCCGGCTCATGCCAGCACAATCAACTCCTGGATCCGGGGGACTATCCCTGAGACCGGAGGGCTTTGGCAGACGACGGTACCTTTCGGAGAAAGGTCATTAGAGCTTTTTCGCGCCTCCATCACGAACTCCGACGAGGAAGCGGTCCTTTTTTTCAAGACAACCGGGGATCAGGCCTCTCCCGCAACCTCCCTTTCCCGAATTTTTACAGATCTCTCGGAGGAGATCTCCTCCATTCTTCTGGACTCTATTGACCACGAAAAAATACTGGAGACCCTCTCAGATCCGTTCTGGGAAGAATCGGGATTTCCGGAGCTCCCCAGAGTTTTCCTCTGGAACACCCCAAAATGGCGAAAAAACTCCTCCCTGATCCAGGTCTCGACAAGAACATCTCTTGATCGTCAGGCTCCACTGACAACAGCCATCTCATCCATCATACCCGAGCAGGTGATGCAATCCATTTCGACCCCTGTATCCCGCTCATTCTTTATCAGAGAAGCCGATCAGGAAAGCATTCACATGATCGTTCCCCTTTTCAGGGAAACATCCCATCTGGGGTGGATGGTCCAGAAACTGACCCAGGAAGGACAAAAAAAACAAAATATTACGCACCATATCCAGCAAAAGTCCAACGACCTGACACAGAAAATCTTCCGGAACAGGGAAGAACTTCGATTGATTAACCTTCTTAATCGGGACCCGGATTCCGCGCTGCTGTCAAGAAGAGGTTTGATAGACGGACTGACGGATCTGCTTGAAATATCCTCCCTGAGAGCGCAGGGAGTGGGAGCGATAGGAATCACTCTTTCGGAGGCCAACGGGATTTTCTCACTGGTTGAACATCTGGAGCTCTTTACCAGGTATTCCGATCTGCTCGGAAGGATTTCTCCCATGGAGTTTCTGGTCTTCCTTCCGGACACATCACGCTCTGGAACAGAAAAAGCGCTCAAGCGCATGAAAGCCGCACTTACGGCAGAAATTGCCAAAAACGCCAGCCTGCTGGCAACACTGACATTCTGTCATGCCCCGGAAGATGGGGCATCACCACTCAAGCTTCTGCGGGCGGCCTTCCAGGATCCCACCCAGACCAGAATTGACCTTCGCGCGCAAAATCCATTTGGATGAGTCGCGGACCACACATGGAACAAGAGGAAAGCCATGATCGACTTTGACCCGAGAGACCCCAATCAGACAACAAAGAAGGACCGGTCCCTGTTCTGGATGCTCCTTCCTATCGCCATCATTTTTCTTCTCATCATGGGGACCAATCTCTGGCATCTGGCCCATCAGGATTTTGTCGGATTTGCAACCCAGCACAAAGAGCTTCCGGATCAGGCCAAATAACCGATTCCGCTATCCGGCAACATTTTTAAGCTCTGCCAGAAACTCGGATGAAAATCGGCCGCTCATCACTGAGGCAACCGGACCCTCCATTCGGACCTCTCCGGTTTTGGAAACATCAATCGTCAGCTCACCTCCTGGCATTGAAACACGAACAGGGCTCTTGACCTTTCCAAGATGCACCGAAACAGATGCGGCAGCGCAAGAGGATGACCCGGAAGCCAGAGTATATCCGGCTCCTCTTTCCCAAATCCGGATTTCGATGTGGTTTTCTCCAGTCACCTTGACCATCTGTGTGTTGATTCGACGAGGGAAAAGAGCATTGTTTTCAATTGCCGAACCCCATTTTTTGATCCAGTCTTCATCAATTTCATCCGTAAAGAAAACAAAATGCGGGTTTCCAACCGAAACAGCCGTTCCCCTGACACTGAGCCCCGCTCCAAGATTAATCTCTTTTTCGATATGGGGGGCCAAAGCGCCCTTGACTCCGACCTTCTCCGGATCCAGGGTATAACTTCCCATATCAACAAGGACTCTTTTCACCAGTCGGTCTTCCCCCAATGTCACACTGGCAGAAACCATTCCGCCCAAAGTCTCGATCTGGAAAGACTCTCCCTTCGCATAACCATATTCATGGAGGAATTTTGCAAATATTCTGAGTCCATTTCCGCTTTTCTCCGCCTCGCTTCCGTCAGGATTAAAAATGCGCAGGCCAAATGGCTCCTGATCACGTGTCAACAACAGGATTCCATCTGAACCCACACCATAATTCCGGTCACAGATCAGTCGAATGATCCCGGGAGACCACGAAAGACCGGAAGGGGGAGCCGTCATCACAATATAATCGTTTCCCAATCCATGCGACTTGACAAAATCCTGCTCCAAAGCCATTTCAGAATTCCTTTCAGTTTTTCAGAGTTATCATTTTCAGTCTTTAAAGTCTGGGGGCTGTTGACTGGACAGCATTCGAGTGATGTCTGGATCCTTTGCCAATGGCCTGAGCCTCAAGTGTCATCTCCAGGTCTTTTCTGGCTTTTGGATCAGACGGCCGTATCAGCAGTGCGCTCCGGAATGCCCTGATCGCCTTTTGAATCTGGTTGTCCCTGAAATCAGCCTCTCCCTCCCGGGTATAAGCATTGACCTGTTGCACGATACGGTTTTTGAGCTCCTTTGAGTCGGTATCTGCCGGATCCAGATAAAGGGCTTTTTTGACAGAACGATAGGCACCGGCCAGATGGTTGGAGGAAAAACGGCTTTGGGCCAGGTGGCGGTAAGACCAGGCCAATGTCCGGTCAAGCTCCGGATTGGCCGGCTCTTCTTTCCTCAAAAGGAGAAGCCGGCTTGACAGGGCTTCCCATTGTCTCCCCATCTGATTCTGAACCTCGATCAGAATCAGCAGATGCCGCCGGGCCCGTTTGGGGATGCTCCAGGAAGGGTCCAGACGAGCGGCTTCCGAAACCTTGGCAAGCGCTTCATTAAGATGTCCCACCCGCTCAAGCTGGCGAGCCTCTCCCATCCGGTAGACCGCCATCTCCCTGCCGATCCGGTGGTCCAGATCCAGAAGCAGATGCTGATTGGTCGAATTCAGGTACGGGTATTTCTTCCATTCCCGGTCAATGGCTTCTGCCTTCCCGAATTTGTTTTGGGAAAGATCTGCCTGGGCATCATTGTATGCGTGGACAAATCGGAGGTTGTTCTGAGCCACAAGCGCTTCATTTTTATCCGGATGGATCATCATGCATCCGGAAAGACACAGTGTTCCTGAAAACAGGAACAGACCAATGCGTTTGGCAAGATAATGACTTTTTCCCGATTTACAAAAAACCATCATGATCTCTCCCGCAGGATTTCCTTTTCACAATATCGGTCAAGAGAAACGACTTTTTTGGCAAGAGTCCGGTCATAGCGGTTTCGGAGACCCTGGCGTTGCAGATGAAACGCTGGTATCCGATCCATTGGAAAAGAATCTGTTTCTGTGCGGGAGTGGGATAAGCGCGAAAGCGGGTGCCGGTCAGCATGGGATTATTCTGCATTCGTCCACATGGAAAATCAACCAAACAGATCAAGTTCCCATGCCTTCTATTCTCTCAAGCTGCCTATTCGCTTCGTCAGGGAAAAACGGAAAGAGCGGGAAAAAGAAAACCGTCCGCTTGCCCTCTTCCTGGCCTGTGGGCCAAGAAAAATGCACGGGCAAGATGATCAAGTCCTGAAATAACACGCTCTCTTGCACGGGACCACTTGCCATTTCCGTGCCCCATAACGTTTTATTCATTGGATCAGGATGGGCGCTTGGCGTTTTCCTGGATCTCCTGAAGCGTTTTGCAATCGATACAAAGGGTTGTTACGGGACGGGCCATGAGACGCTTTTCCTCAATCGGCTCACCACATCCTTCACAAATGCCAAAATCACCCTCCTTGATCCGCTCGATAGCGAGATCAATTTTTCGGAGAAGATTCTTCTCCCTTTCCTTCAGACGAAGAGAAAATGCTTCGTGCTCTTCCCTTGTGGCCATATCGGCCGGGTCGGGGGTCAACCCCGCCACATTGGCGACACCGATACCGACAACTCTTCCCGCCTCTTTCAGGATCTGGTCCCGCTGATCCAGCAGAAGCCTTTCGATCCGGGAAAAATCCCGGCCACTGCTTTCGGATGGCGGAAAATCCTGACTTGAACTGCTCGAGGAAAACTCGTCCATCGAATGACTCTCCCTTTCAACATCAAATAAGAAGCCGTCGTCTATGGCAAACTGATCTTGCCAAGCGACATGAACTCATTCCATCATATCGACTATACACAGCAAGGAGTCGTCGTTCAACACGCTTTCCGGCACAATAAACACACGATGGACAGATGGAGGTCTTTTCTTGCCGAACAATGCTGGATTTATAAGCCACGGAGCACCTGATATCATTCTGGGAAACGACAGGGCGTTAACATCCTGGAAAACGCTCCTGGGTCCCAGGGAACACTTCAGGGCAGTCGTCGTCATATCCGCCCACTGGATGGAGAAAGAACTTACCCTCTCAGCAAGCCCGCACCCTGAAACCATTCACGACTTTGGGGGATTTCCGGAGGAGCTCTACCGTTTGCATTATCCGGCATCCGGATCACCTCCGATTGCGATGGAGCTAAAAGAAAAGCTCACCAAAGCCGGATGGAACACAATGATCGATAACAGCAGGGGCCTCGACCACGGAGTCTGGATCCCGCTCATGGCAATGCTTCCGGATGCCGGGATCCCGGTGGTTCCCATCTCTCTGTCCCGAAAAATGGGAACCAGGGAAATGTTCCAGTTCGGCAGGGATCTCCATGACATTATGGGAAATGATCTTTTTTTCCTGGCCAGCGGTGGAGTCACGCATAACCTGTTTGAGGCAAGGTTCTCTGCCGGAGAAAAGGCCCGGTGGGCGGAAGAGTTCGATGACTGGACAGTGGAAACGGTCCTGAGCGGAAAGTGGAATAACCTGATTGATTACCGGTCAACCGCTCCGTACGGGAGCAGGAACCACCCTACCGAAGAACATTTCCTGCCACTTTTGGCTTTTGCCGGATGGACAAGCCGGGCCCAGGAACAATCCCCCGGGATATCCCTGTCCGTCTCCTACAGGGATATCGCCTATTATTGCATTTCAATGACGGGCTTTCTCCTTGCTCCAGCTACCGGCGACCAGGACCCGCATCAGGAGATCTCATCACCGGAAAAGCCTTTGGGGGGCTGAGGCAGCTTCCCTGTCAAGGAATAGACGACAGGCAGAACAAGGAGGGTAAAAAGAATAGCTGTCACCACTCCTCCCACAATGACAATCGCGAGAGGTTTTTGGGCCTGATTTCCGATTCCGGTTGAAAGAGCCGCAGGAAGAAGGCCAAGTCCGGCGAGGAGCGCTGTCATCAGAACAGGGCGAACCCGCAGTTCTCCGCCCTTCGTAATGGCTTCACCCATTTCCATCCCTTCCTGCCTGAGTCTTGTTACAAAATTGATCAGGATCATTCCGTCCTGGATCGCAATTCCAAAAAGCGAGAGGAATCCTATCGCAGCGGAAATGGACAGGTGATGCCCTGTCAGATAAAGAGCCCATACCCCTCCCGTAAGGGCAAAGGGCACAGAAAGAAGCTGAACCAGAGCATATCCAACCGATTGATAGGACCAGTACAAAAGCAAAAACATGATCGCAACGGCAATCGGAGCCAGCACAAGGAGCCTCGACTGGGCTTCCTTCATCTCCCGATACTCTCCGTACCACCTGATCCTGTAACCTTCTGGCATCGGAACATTCTTTGAAATGAGACTCTTGGCCTCATCGACTGCACTGCCGATATCCCGGTGTCGAACGGAGAACTTTACAGGGATATAGCGGGAATTCTGCTCCCGGAAGATATAGGAGTTTCCGTTCTTGACCTCAATGGTCGACAGCTGGGAGAGAGGAATGTGCGATCCGTCCGGAGTATCGACCAGGATGGACCGGATCGCCTTGATATCCTTCCGGTATTTACCGGCAAGCCTGATCGTCACGTCAAAGCGCTCCTCCTCCTTGAGGATCTGTGTGACAGCCACGCCACCCACGGCGGTCTGAATCACATTCTCCACATCCTGGGCGTGCACTCCATAACGGGCGCAGGCTGAAGGATCGACACGAATGAGAAGCTCCTGACCTCCACGAATTCTGAAAATGCCCAGATCAGTCATTCCCTTGACATCGGCAAGAAGCGAAACGGTTTTTTGCGCAAGTTTCTCAAGCTCTTTCGGGTCCGGGCCAAAAATTTTCAGGCTGTTCTGACCTTTCACTCCTGACACCGCCTCTTCCACATTGTCCTCAATATACTGCGAGACATTAAACGTCACCCCGGGAATCCCGTGAAGCTTTGTCAGGATCTCCTTTTGGATCATCGCTTTTGTCACGCCAGGACGCCATTGTTTCTCGGGTTTGAAAAACACCGCAAACTCCGCATTCCAGAACCCTCCGACATCATAGGCATCATCCGGGCGCCCCTCCTCTGAGGTCACGATCTTGATCTCCGGCGTTTCAAGAATCATTCTCCGGATTCCATCCGTCATTTTTGCACCATATGGAAGACTGACGGAGACAGGGTAAGTTGCCCGTATGTAAAGATTGTTTTCCTCGAGCTTGGGAAGAAATTCGGTCCCGAGCCTCGGAAGGATGATCAGCGAGGTCAGGACCAGAAAGCCTCCCGCCAGGGATAGAGTGACCACCTTGTGGCTGAGGACCCACGAGAGAAGAAACCTGTAGGATCGCTTCACAACGCGCATCAGCCATGTGTCGGCATGAGGGGAAACATTTGAAAGTGCGGCCGACGAAATCGCGGGAGACAGTGTCATCGACAGGATCACTGCCGCCAGAAGACCCCCACCCATGGTATAGGCCATCGGAGTAAAGATCTTCCCCTCCACCCCCTTCATGAACAGAAGAGGTACATAGGCAGCAAATACAATCATCGTCGAAAAAACGGTGGCGCCCTGAACTTCCGTTACGGCTAAAAAAACAATCGATCGTGTATCCGTTTTGTCAGCAGCGGGTCTTTCCATCAGGTGGCGGTAAATATTTTCCACAACGATAACCGAAGCATCGACAAGAATTCCGAAATCAATCGCTCCCAGCGAGAGAAGGTTGGCGGAGATTCCCTTCAGCTTCATCAGGGAAAATGCCGCAAGAAGGGCCACCGGGATCGTAACGGCGACAATCAGGGCCGATCTCAGATTGCCCAAAAAGATATACAGCGTCAAAAGAACCAGCGTAATCCCGAGAGACAGGTTTTCAAGAACGGTATGGAGAGTCCAGCCCATCAATTCCGTTCTGTCATAGAACGTATTGATCCGGACTCCTTTGGGCAGGTCGTGGGCCCGAATCTCCTCGACTTTTTTGTGAACGCGCTCCAGAACATGACGGGTGTTGGCACCACGCAACAAAAGAACCACGCCCTCAACCGTGTCATTGTTCAGGTTCCGACCCACCCTGCCAAGCCGGGGCTGGGGACCAATCTGGACGGTCGCAATGTCCCTGATCAAAACGGGCGTTCCCTTGACCTCCGCAACCATGATCTTCCCGATATCGTCCCGGTTCCGTAAAAGCCCGATTCCCCTGACCACCTGTGCCGTTTCGCCAAAGTTCAGGACATACGCCCCAACATTGTTATTTGCGGCGGATACCGCATTCATCACCTGAGACAGGGTCAGGTTATAATCTCTCAGACGACTCATATCGACCAGAATCTGGTACTGCCTGATCCATCCGCCCATCCCCGATTCGTCGGCCACACCCGGAATTTCCTTGAATCGTCTCTCGAGCACCCAGTCATCCAGTGTTTTCAGCTCATCAAGGGGTGCCCCTGAAAGGGTATAACGGTAAATCTCACCGGTTGCCGGTGTGTTGATATCCAGCACAGGAACAATTCCGGCGGGAAGGTTTGCCTGCGCTGTCCGGTTGTAAATACGGTGCCTTGCTTCAAAATCGTTCACTCCGTCTGAAAAGATGGCCATCACGACTGAAAGTCCATACATGGAAATGGACCGCTGCGCTTTCATCCCGGGCGTTCCGTTAATCGCAATCTCGATGGGCAAGGTGATCTGACGCTCCACCTCTTCGGCACCACGGCCTGGCCACTGGGTCAGAACCCTCACCATAAGCGGGGAAACATCCGGATAAGGCTCAATCTGCAGATTCTGATAGGAAACAATACCCAGAACAACAACCACTACACTTAACAGATAAACAAAAACCCTCTCACGAAGAGCCAGCTTCAGAAGTGCTCTCATCAACGAACCTGTCTTTTTCGGGCTTTTGGCAGCACACCGCGGTTTTGAAGATCCTGACGCATGTTTTCAAGAAGGATCGCACCGGATACGGCGACCGTTTCCCCGGAAGAGACCCCGGAAAAAATGGTCATTTCCCCATCCGACTCATCACCGGCAGAAACTTCTCTTGTAACAAAGGATCCGGGTGCCGTTTCAACAAAAACATGATATCCCTGATCATCCCTGATGAAAGAGGCGTCAGGCAGCGCAATTTCTCCCGTTGGCCGGTCAAGACTGATCACAACCGAGGCAAACATCCCTGGCTTCAGCAAGTTCTCTGGATTCGAAATTTCTCCTCTTACATGAAATGTTCGCGTTGCCGGATCCACCATGCCTCCCAGATAAATGATCTTTCCTGAAAAACTCATCTCTGGATAAGCAACTGTATGAACCATAATGTTTTGCCCCTGGCGGACAAGAGGAAGGTCCCCCTCAAAAATATCCATATAGACCCAAAGCTTGGAGAGATCGGCAATGGTCAGGAGCTGATCTCCCGGATTCATAAAGAGGCCTTCTCTAAGCTGGGAATTCAGGATCGTTCCCGCCCTGGGAGAGTGAATCGTCAGATAAGGATCGATCTTTCCCGTTTTGGAAAGTCTTGACAGGTCCTTTTCCGAAGCACCCATCAGCAATAGCTTTTTTGCCACTGCCTGGATATAGGATCTGGCCTCCGACGCGTCCTGGGAAGTTTTCGCCACCCGGAACGCGTTCAGGTACTCAACTTCTGCCGTTACAAAGTCAGGACTATAAACCTTGGCCAGATCATCATTTTTAGAAACCCTCTGTCCCTCAAAAGCCAGGATTTTGACCTCTCGGGCGGCCACCCTTGCAGAAATGACCGATACCCTGCCTTCATCAAAGTTGATCGTCCCGGTTCTCCGGATCGTCCGGGAAATCCTCCGGGGAACAGCCACTTCCGTCTTGACCCAATGGGCACTGATCTGCTCGGGAGTCAGCGTCAGGAGAATCGAGTCCGCGGTAGATGCCAAGGCAACTGGAGACTCCCGGAACATGCCAAGAACAAGAGCCGCCATCAGGATCGCATTCCAGAAAAAACGTCCAGAACTCATTACTTCACCTCTTCCCGGGTTTTCGACCCCATACTCTCGCCGTTGAGTTCAGGGAGAGACTCTCCAACCGCCGCTTCAAGGTTTGAGAGGGCCTGATAGTATCCGATCAGATTTTGATAGCCGGCATAACGGGCCTGCCTATAGGCCTGTATTGCACTGATCAGGTATAAAAAATCGTTTTTCTGGTTTTCATAACCTGTAAGGGCCAGGTCAAAGGCCAGACGGGTCTGGGGAATAATTTCCTGATCGCTGATTTCATACTGCCGGTATCCAAGAACAACCTGAGAGTAGGAGTTATCTACATTGAGACGAACTTGCATCACCTGCCACTGATACTGGAAATTGGCAGACCTGACCTGATCTGCCGCTGAATCAACCTGGGGTTTTTGTTTCATCATGGCGAAGATTGGAACATTGACCTGGAGGCCAGCGTAATAACAATTCAGACCGGAAAACCCATAACAGGACTCCCCACCCATCGATCCCTCAAACTGGAAATCCGGCAGATAACCCATCTTTGTCAGTGTCAGCTGATGGCGGTTCAATGCAAGATTTGTCTCGCTCGACAGGAGATCAGGACGATTCTTCAATGCCTGTGCCTCAAGTCCAGAAAGCGGTCTCGAAAAAGAAACAGGAACTTCAGGGGAGTCGATCTCGATCGGTGTATCCGGAGAGTAGGCCAAAAGGGCATTCAGCTGTCGCCTTGCGATCATCTCCGACATCTCGGCTGTGAGCTGATCGAGCTTGGCCTGTGATAGCTGAACCTTTGCATTGACCACATCAAGTATCTGGGCCGAACCCACTGACAGCTTGGTTCTTGTGATGTCCAGCACTCTTGCCAGCCAGTTTTGCATTTCAAGGTTCAGGGAGAGAGATTTCTGGGCCAGAAGCAACTGATAGCAAGCCATCTCTGTCTGGTTTCGAAGGGACACCCTTTGCGCCCTGTAAGCCAGGTAAGCGGTCTTGGTATTGTCCTTGTTGATCCGATATCCAAGCTCCGACTTGCCGGGAAACAGAACACTCTGGGTAATCGCCCAGTTATTTCCCGACTGATAGGGAAGACCTTGGCCATTGGGTCCATTCCCCTGCTCTCCTGCCCCGAACAGGTACTGGATCTGGGGATCCGCAGGAGCCAGAGCCGTCACTTCGAGTTTCTTCGTAGACCTCCACGAAGCTTTGTACGCCAGAATATCGGGATTTTTCCGAAGCGCAATATCCACGGCCTGAGATACAGTCAGTCTTCTTGGCACCGACGAATGATCCATCCCGCCATCTGCGCTCTTGAGGCTGGGATCCTGGCCCACACTAGTTACGGTGGATGCCGCAAAAGACTCACTGGAAAAGGGGCCGATGAGAAGAGAGAAAAAAAGAACAGGAACGAAGCGAAGAAAGTTCATGAAAGGCCGCATACTATCTCCAACAGGATAAAATTTCTTCCGGGTGACGGGGTCATTATCCTTAACCTGCACAAAACGCTACCTGTTTCATTTCACAAAACAGATTGCGATTCCATTAATGATCCTGATTTCGATACTATGTATCAACAAATAAAAAAATACAAGGGGGGACTATAAGACAAATGGAATACTCCAGACATCACCGGCCAAACTTCTTGGCGTAATAAGCAGCCGCTATACCCAATACCCAGAAATCATCGAGCATACCGAAAAACGGAATATGGTCCGGAATAAAATCGATCGGTGTCAAAAGGTAAAAAAGAGCCCCATACGCAACAAGCTTATCCGGGGAGGAAAGCTTCTTTGAACGAACCACTTTCCACAACATGGTAATTCTCTCTGACCATTCATCTCCCAGATCCTTGAATGATGAAATTTCCTTTGAATCCTTCTCAACCCTCTTCTGCTTGTCCGCATATGATCCAATCTGGCAAAGACAACCAAGAATCCGGTTCTGGGAAATCTTCTCGCCGATTTCAAAACCCTTGGAAAGCCCCAGATTCTGGACGGCCGCCTGATACTCACTCGAGGGCGACTCGGCAAGGATGTCCTTCACCACCGGCAAGCCCGGATCCAGTCGATTTTCGGCAATAAGCCTGTAACAGACATCCCGAATGGCCGCAACATAAACCGCCGGAACCACCATAGGATCCTTCTTCAGCCAACGACGCAAGGTCATTCCTGAAACGCCGATCATTTTTCCAAGCTCTTCGGGAGAACATCCTGTCGCGTCCAGAAGAGTTAATATTTGTGAAGTTTTCATTAACAAATGTTAATAAAGAAATGAGGGGGCTGTCAACCGCGAAACAGCATGCAGACTTTTTTCGGACACCGGGAATGAACTAATACGGTGTCGCATGGTATCCCATTTTCCGGAGAAGCCAACCATAGAAAAACGTCGTATACAGAACGTACCTTTGTCCCTGAAAAGAAGCATCGGCTCCATACGGACTTTGGTAGGCCAGACTGACCTGATACCAGTCCGCCTGATAGTTCATTTCGTAGGACAAATACCCTTCCGTCCTCCCGTAGTACCCATTATTCGAAAGGTTGATCAGAGTTCTCGACTCAACTGCCGGAGTCAGATGGGCCAGGAAAGAGGGAAGGTGAACGCCTATGATATCGTGAAGATACAGGAGGCTGTATTCGATTGCCCCGTCAAAACGGATCGAATCCTGATAATCGTAGGTCCCCATGTAATCAGATAGGGCCATCGGACCATTGCCAAACGGAATGATTCCGGCAACATCGGTCTGGAACGCCAATGGTCGAATCCATGAAACAGGAACATCGCCCAGCCCCTTGTTGAATACAAGATAGGAGTAGAGGGTGAAGGGATTTCCCTGACCGACAGGCGTTCCCCCTACAGGGACAACGCCCCTCATGATGAATGTCGTAAAGATTTCATGAGGATCGTTTTCATACATCAGGTATTTTCCCTGGATTCCGGCGTACTGAAAACCGGAATAGGTATGGTTTGGGGTCCAGAGATTGATGTAATGGGTATCAACCCGCAGACTGAAATGGTGGGTTATTCTCTTTTCCAGCATGACGGGCGTTGTAAATGCGCTGCTTCTTCCCGCCATTCCGGAAAAAGCGGGCATGAGGGTCAACTGGTTGTCGATATCCCCATCCTTAACGATTATCGGTTCGATAAAGATTCTGTTTCCGGCATGTGCAATCCCGCTTGAAAGCATGTTCGTCGTCGTTGTTGGAGAAGGCAGTCCTCCCGGATGATCGCTCATGCCCCCTTGCCCGGAAGCCGGGGATGTCTCTGCCAGAGATCCGTATCCCCAGGGAATTTCAAGCCCGGGAAAAGGAATGGGCACCCCGGAGATATCCGTAGGACTGTCCGCATAAACCGGATCAATCCCCACCAGAAGAAACAGGAAAGTCAGAGAATAAAGGTTAAGGCGGAACAGAAACGACATGGATTCTCCTGATCAGTGGAAAGATGATCAATCTTCCCGATTATCGAAAGACAAAAAGTCTTTAAATGCAAAACATGATATTAAGTATCATATAAAAATCCTGTCTCTGAAATCCAGCTCTCTCTATCAGGAAGCCGAAGAGGGCGATCTCCCCTGAGAAACGTCCGGCTCATCGAAAGGGCAAGCTTCCTGCAGCCTTTTTTCCACAGTCTCGATATCGGAAAGGCCAAGGGCCAACGCTCTGGAATATTCGTTGACCCGGTCAAGGTGCCACTGTATTTGTTCCCCGACTCTTTTTCGGGCAATTTTATCAACACCTCCAGACAATAAGATCGGCCCACGACACACAAAAAAAGACCGGCCGAAAGGCCACGGAAGAAGAAACCCGTCCCAACTTTTGAACATATGGACCCGTGTGTAGGATACTGATAGGCAGTAGAGAGGACGACCGGTTTTAAGGGCAAGGTAGGAGACACCTTCCTTGACCAGTCCGGCGGGACCTTTCGGACCGTCAGGAGTGATGACAAGGGTCATCCCCGGATCGCTCCCGGCAGTCAAGATATCCGACAGCGCCTCCTTCCCTCCGCGGGTCGATGAGCCACGGACACACAAAATACCAAAGACACGAAGGAGTCCTGCGATCAGATCCCCATCTTTCGAGCGGGACACAATAATTCTGGATCGGCCTCTCAGGCCCTTCCAGGCCAAAGGCATAAAGAGGCCCTGATTATGCCAGAATGCCACCAGAACACCATTGCCCTCTGCCGTTTTCGACCAATAGTCCTGAAAACCGATAAAGGTCTTCTTGTTTGTTGCCCATATGAACCGCACGATAATTGAGCCGATAAGACCTAGGATGATGAATCTTTTTTTAAGCTTGGAAGATTTTTCCATTCGACCATGAGAATCCAGCTTTTCGCCTCCAGACAGGATATTCAAAATGCTTCTTTATGAAAATCGCAGCCCAAAAGCTTTTTTCGGACCACCATTCCCCCCCAGAAAGATTTTCGACATTCTCGAAAAAGCCATGGGACCATATCAGGGATTATTCTATCAAAACAAGCGACTGGTCCTCTATTCGCCAACGCTCAAGGGACTCTGGAGGCAGGTCGGCCATGAGAGATCCCTCGACGACTTTCTGGATCATCTCTCCCGACACGTCACGGTGGGAGAGCGAAGCCACCTGAAAGAGTTTCTCGAAAAATCCGGACATCTTGAAGCCTCCATAACCGATCGATTCATTCTGGTACCGAACTCGATGGGTGAGTTTTTGTTTTTGGGCATCATACTGACCCCCACACCATTTGGTACGCACCTGTCGTTATCTCCTGCATCCGACCTGAAAGAATGTGCCGAACTTCAAACATCCATAAAAGGAGAAAAACTTCCTTCTCTTTTTCCGGCATTAGCCACCTGGTTTGAAGATGCAGAAACCGAGGAACTGATTACCCAGGCGATCCATATCCTCCCTGAAGAACTCCTCCTGTCCCTTCACATTCACCGCATCAACACTTACATCGGGGTTGGAAAAGAAAAGCAGTGCGCACACCTTTTCTACGAGAACCGGGCCGGGAAATGGGTCAGAAATATTTTCGACTCTGAAGAGCCGGACGGATACATCCCCGCCATGCGACTGCAGGCTTACATGGAAGGGGTTGATGTCATGATGAGAACCCCCATGTTCATCGGACAGGTGCTCCCTCTTTTCTGGGCCTCCATCAACCACCAGAAACTCAATCAATTTGGTGTGGACCAGTTCTCATCCTATCTCAGGGAATTCTCCAGGCAATCGGTCATGAGCGCCCAACAGCTCCATAGCCCCAGGTTCCACTTCAGTCAGTTCTGGTCCGGTCAGGGATACTCTGTAGAAGGTCTCATGACCATCGCCAGAATCCTTTCCGGAAACAACCCTCTTGAAGCCAGTAAAATACCGGTATTGCCCATATGGGGCCTAAGCCAGACCACACTGCCGGGACTTCAAAAATCCCACCGGATCCCGGACCCGCTTTTCCTGGACTGGGACAAGGGACTGGGGATCATCATGCTCAGGAACTGCTCCCTTGAGCAGGCAAAATCGGTGGTTTGGAAGAACATAAAATCCCGTATCAAGCTCCCGATTGATCCACCGATGCCCTTGTCGGAATTTTTAAAGCTTGAATAGTGACTTCCAACGCGGGATGCTTCCGGACAATAAAACCCTTTTCCTCAGGATCCGGGCGTGGTAGGATCTCTTGATGAATTTGTTTGTCCCTTTGGTCAGGGCATAATGTTTCAGCAAGGAGCCAGCAATGAACCAAGAGGAAGATCTCAATCTGGATCTGAGGGGAGTCAAATGCCCCTTCAACTTTGTAAAAACCAAGCTCAAGCTTGAGGCGATGGCTCCAGGGCAAGTTCTCAAGGTCGTTCTTGACCCGGGAGAACCCATCAAGAATGTCCCTCGATCCGCCCAGGAAGAAGGTCATGAAGTCCTTTCCATCTCGGAACGTCCGGATGGACTGTTTGACCTTCGACTCAAAAAGGCTTCCGCGTGAGAGGACCTCAATACGGGCTGGACAGGCCATGAAATTCGGGATCCTTCTCTCAACCCACCCCGACAAGGGAGACGGACCGGCTGTTCAGAGCCTGATTCAGGCTGCCCAAAAATGTGGTGATACCGTATATCTTTACCTTCTTGACGAAGGAACCCGGTTCATCCCCGCAGAGTGGGTCCAGAATCTGCCTTCCACAACCGTCCATGTCTACAGTTGTGCCTACGGGGCACAATCCAGACGCATAAATGATCCAGGAAAAACAACCTTTTGTGGTCTTGTAATGCTGACACAAATCATGGAAGGGTGTGATCGCTTTGTCTCCTTCAACTGACTCCCGGAAAGACACTCCATGACCCAAACGCCAAAAGAAAACCCGGCATCAAACAGCACACTTGTCTTCATTCAGAGCGACCCGCGTGAAAGTCCACGACCGGCTGAAGCAGTCCGGGTTGCCGCAGGACTTGTCGGAGGAGAAATTCCCGTAGGCATTTACCTGTTCAAGGAGGCCCTGCCACTCTTCATGGAGAATCTTGAAGATCTTGAAGATGGAGAGATTCTCATGAAATTCTGGACAAGTTTTCCTGAAATGGGTGTCGAAATCTATTACGAGCCGGAAGAGGGAACCAACCCTCCAGCGGGCGCCTTGCCCATGACACCAGAAGAACTCTCCGAACACATCACCCGATATTCCCAGTTTCTTTTTTTCTGAGGATTGAACATGACGCTTGTTTTGCTTCGAAGTCCACTTGGTCCGTCACAAATCCGGATGGTCCAGGCCATTCTAAAAAGCTCTCCCCAAAACAGGGCTATCCTCCTGAACTCTGCCGTTGTCTGGCCTGAAGGGGCAAATGGGCAGGTTCTGTCTGCCAGCGATGATCCCACAAGTCCCTACCCTAAAATCTCCTGGGATGAAATCTATTCCCTGATCAAAAATGCTTCCAGCCTTCTTCTCCCCGCAAACGTCTAACTTTTTTTCCAGTGCGAGAGCTCTCTCCCGAAAGACTCTTTCCCCACCCCGCTCTTTTCAGATAAGAAAACTTGTTTCGTCTTTTTTCCTTATGATATTTCTCCTGGTCTTGGAATCCCCCACTCCGGCCCACTCGACACAAACACCGGACAGTGGAACACAAAAAGACTTTTCTCCGGAGGGCAAGGAGATCTCCACCGACGAAGCGGTCAGGGTCGCCCTTTCACGAAACACGTCTATTCTATCCCTGCATTCATCATGGAAGGCGAGAGCACTTCTCGAAGAAACCGCCATTGCCCCATCCGACCCCATCATTGAGTTTCTTTACGGCGTTGGTAATCAGGGACAAAACACTCCTTATGGATCGGGAACAGGGTGGTCCATCTTCCAGAACATGCTCTTTCCTGGAAAATCATGGCTCGACAAAAACATACTGGAATCCCAAACAGACCTTCTCCATGAAGACTATCTCGACAAACGACGAAGCCTCATCAATCAGACAGAAAAAGCCTGTTATACCCTTCTTCTTGATCAGGAAAGACTTCGTGAAAATCTCCGTCTCATTGACTGGCTCAAACGGGTCCAGGAAATAACCCGGGTACGTGTCGCTGCGAACAAAGCGCCCATTCTGGACTATCTGAGTGCAAAAAACGCCGTCAAGCAGGCTACCCTCAGGCGCATAGCCTTCGGTCTCTTGCTTCTCTCCGACAAGCGTCAGCTCAATACACTTCTGAATCTTCCCCTGCAGACCACTGTGAGGATACGGGCGCTCGAACGGCCTGAAAAGATCCCTGTTCATTTTTCAAAGGCCAAGGATCTTGATCGTTCTCTTGATAAAAAACGCCCTGATGTCAAAAAGCTTCAGGGAACTCTCGAATTGAGCATAAAACAGCTCTCCAGAGCAGAAATGGACTACCTTCCGGATTTTCAGCTCCAGGGATCCGAAGGCGATATCGGATGTTACAGCTTTTCCAGTACAAACTGTTACTCAGTTGGCATCATGTTTAACCTTCCGTTTTTTTTCTCCATCAAGCAACAGAAAAAAATTGACTCGCTCAAGCAGAACATTTCCGCAAAAAAATGGCTTCTTCTCTGGCAAAAGTCCCTCGCTGTGACAGAGGCACTCGATGCACAGACCAGAACAGTCGTAGCCTACAAAACATTTGAAACAAACGATCGGGAGATCCTCCCGGATTCGGAACTTGCCTTCAATTTAGCCCTCGGTGCCTATGAAACCCAAAAAATAAGTTTTTTATACCTCATCACCGCACTTAACAATTTTCACCGGGCCAGGTACAGCCGCTTCAAAAGCCTGATCAATTACTACAATGCCCTGTCAGACCTTAAATCCGTAACAGCAACCTCCCCCTTTCTTGAGGAATAGCGTTACAAATCGAAAGAGACCGAAAAGTTCCTCATCATTTTAAGCCCGCTTTTTGGATCCCTGACCCGTTTTTCATGAGCCCGAATCGACTCTAGACGAGAGGGATCGACTGATGAATGAACCTGTCTACAAACAGCTAAGGAGACTTTCGGCTCACCCCCTTTCCTCCCTCTTCAATCAGGGCTCCTGGCCATTGCTTGTGGCTTGTTTTTTAATCCTTCTTAAGATATCCTGTCAGGATACTTGTCCTCTAAAAGAGTTATTTTGGGGTCAAATGGAGAGATGTCCGAGCGGCCGAAGGAGCACGACTGGAAATCGTGTAGGTGCCTAATAAGCGCCTCGAGGGTTCGAATCCCTCTCTCTCCGCCATTTTTCCCCCTGGGTCAAACGGGAGACCTTCCGGGGGGGGCCAGGCTCCGTGCAACAGAGTGCCGTGAACTCCGCCAGGTCCGGAAGGAAGCAACGGTATCGGAAGACTCAGTGTGCCCCGGAACGACCTGGTCTCCCTCCGAGGGCCTCCATACGACCACCCGATTGGATTCCTGATCATGTCAACAGTCATGTCCCTCGCCCGAAAATGGCGCCCCCAAACATTTTCCGATCTGGTCGGACAGGAATCGGTATTCAAGGCCATTACCTTCGCCCTGAAAGCCAAGACACTTCCTCAGGCCTATCTTTTTTCTGGTGACAGGGGCGTGGGAAAAACAACTGTCGCAAGACTCCTCGCAAAATCCATCAACTGCAAGAATGGGCCGACAACAGCCCCTTGTCTCGAATGTTCCTCCTGCCTTGAAATTGCAAAGGGATCTTCTCCGGATGTAATGGAGATCGATGGCGCTTCCAACACCAGCGTTGACGATGTTCGCTCCCTGAGAGAGGGAATCCACTTCCTTCCCTTTTCAGGAAGGGCCCGGATCTACATCATAGATGAAGTTCACATGCTGTCGACCGCGGCTTTCAACGCCCTTTTGAAAACACTGGAAGAGCCCCCGTCCCACGTCATCTTTATTTTTGCCACCACCGAAGCCCACAAGGTTCCCGATACAATTCAGTCCAGATGCCAGCATTTCAGATTCAGGAACCTCACCATCCCTGAAATCAAAAACCAGCTTGAAAAAATATGCCGGACCGAAGAACTGGATTTTTCACCAGAAGTCTTGAACCTCCTGGCACAAGCAGCAGAAGGCAGTCTCAGGGATGCGCTCAGTCTGACAGACCAGATCCGGGCCCTTTCCCAGGGAGGGATATCCCTGGAAGATATTTCCATTTTTTTGGGAATGGCTCCGGCCAATCTGGAAAGAGACCTGCTTGACGCCCTGCTTTCAGGAAAACTTCCGGACACACTCAAAATCGCGGAAAATCTTCTTTCAATCGGGATTGATCCCAGAAATCAGTTGAAAAATCTTTCAAAACGCACAAGAGACCTTCTGCTGTCGTCAGTCCTTGCCACTCCTCTGACGGGAAAACCGTTCGAGTGGATGAAAGAAGCCATCCCACCGGCTTTTTTAACAGGGGACTCCTCAGAGATCTTTCTTGAACAGATGCTGACGCTTCTTTTAAGGGGAGAAGAAGAGCTGAGACGATCGCCACAGCCTTCGATCACCTTTCTCCTGATCCTTTGCCGCATCTGCCACCTGAAGGATGCAGAGCCTCTTGCACAGATCCTCTCATCCCTAAGAAATCCCCTTTCAGACAGGATTAAAAAAGAAGCCATTCCCTCAAAAACAACTTCCCGTCAACCCGAAACAAATGACAGCCCCCAGATCCAAATCATTGGGACGGCACCTGAAGAGAAGCCCTCACATCTGGATATCCGGGTTCCCGCCAACTGGAAAAAATTCCTCAGGGAAATCAAGGGGCTCGAACCCCATGACCGTGAGCTCCTTGAGGACTGCCAGGTCCAGAGGACCGACCCCCAGACGATCACACTGTTCGTCTCAAAAGCTTTTTTTGAAAGCAGGGTCCGTGAACACATTCCCCTTCTCCGGGAATCGTTTATCCATCGTGAGGGAAAATCTGTTACCATCCTGACAAAAGTACAGTCTGCAACAGGGGGTCAAAAGATCCAGACACCGACAGACCAAGCAAAAGATCATCAGCTCGTCAAGGAAGCACAAAATATCTTTGGAGCAGAGGTCATATCGATTAAAAACCAGACCCGTCAAAAAGAAAACTCATGAGAAGGAGATCCAGATATGATGCCTGACTTCCTGAAAAAGGCCATGGAAATGAAAGGCAAGATTGGACAAGTTCAAGACGAGCTCCAGAATGCCCGTCTCATTGGAATCGCAGGGGAAGCGGATGGAATTATCGTCACCATGAACGGAAAATCCGAAGTTCTCTCCATTACAATCACACCGAAACTTCATCAGGAAGTCTCCAGGGAGGACCTTGAAAAGCTTTTATCCCAGGCGATCAATCAAGCCGGGGAGAAAGCAAGGGCTCTCATGACCAAATCCATGCTTGAAGCATCCGGCATGCCCGGTGGATTGCCGGGATTTCCCGGATTCTGACAAATCTCATGCCACAGAAACCCGGAGACCGCAACCATTCTCCTTACCCGATACCCTTTTATCGGGTCATCGAGGCATTGAGGACTCTTCCCGGAATCGGTATCCGGACAGCCACAAAGCTGGCCTTTCATCTTTTGAAATCCTCTGACGAAGAGGTCTTTGCCCTTTCAGGCCATCTTTCCCTCATGAAGAAAGAGCTCATCCTTTGTTCGGTCTGCCAGAATATCAGGGAACTGCCTGAAAACCCCAGTACCGACGACTCTGTTTGCACCCTGTGCCGGGACCCATCACGAGATGATGGACTGATCATGGTCGTGGAGGATGTGCAGACCCTTTATGCCGTGGAACGCTCCGGAGAGTTCCAGGGACTTTACCATGTCTTGATGGGAAGACTTTCTCCTCTTGACGGAATAGGCCCTGACTCCATCAGGATTAAAGAACTGATTGCCCGGGTAGAAACTGGCCAGATCAGGGAAATCATCGTCGCAACTTCCCCAACGACCGAAGGGGAGGCAACCGCTCTCTATATCTCCAGACTTTTCAAGCCTGTCGGCATCAGGGTCAGCCGCATCGCTTTCGGGATCCCGGTCGGACTTGAACTTGAATATGTTGATGACATGACACTCATCCGTTCAGTCGAAGGCCGGAGATCAATGTAACCCCCATGAAACACCCAGTCCACTGAAAAAGGAGTCCCTATTGGAAACATCTCCGACTGAAACAGCCCAGGCCGTCGAAGAACTGGCAGGCGCCATCAAAAGACGGAGGACATTTGCCATCATTTCCCATCCGGACGCTGGCAAGACGACTCTTACAGAAAAGCTCCTGCTCTACGGAGGAGCCATTCATGTCGCCGGCTCCATCAAAAGCAGAAAAGCCCAGCGCCACGCGACGAGTGACTGGATGGAGATTGAGCGGCAGAGAGGAATCAGTGTCACATCAAGTGCTCTCCAGTTTGATTACCAGGGATACGGGATCAATATTCTGGACACTCCGGGACACAAGGACTTCAGCGAAGACACCTACCGGACCCTTGAAGCGGTTGATTCGGTCATCATGCTTCTGGACGGTGCCAAGGGAATCGAACCACAGACACTGAAACTTTTTGAGGTCGCAAGGCTCAGGAATCTGCCCATTGTCACTTTTATCAACAAAGTCGACCGGGAAGGCGTTCCTCCTATGGACCTTCTCGCCGAAATCGAACGGACACTGAATATCCGTGCCATTCCTAGAAACTGGCCCATCGGGACAGGGCGGGATTTTCGCGGGGTTTATGACCTGATCGACGGGACTTCCCATCTTTTTACATCTCTTGAGCATGGTGGCCAGAAATCCGAAGAGAGGATCCTCCCGATCGGATCACCGGAACTTTCGGAGGTTCTCGGATCCATAGGTCTTTCAAGCGCATTTGAGGATGAGCGGGAGCTCCTGCTCATGGAACAGAATCTATGGGATCCATCCCTTTTTCAAAAAGGCGAGATCACACCTGTTTTCTTCGGAAGCGCTCTCAATAATTTTGGTGTCGAAATGTTCCTCGAAGGATTTCTCCCCCTGGTTCCGGCACCTCAACCCAGAGCGTCAAGCCAGGGACCAATAGAACCAGCCAACCCGGTCTTTTCGGGATTTATCTTTAAAATCCAGGCCAATATGGATCCTCTTCACAGGGATCGCTTCGCATTCATGAGAGTCTGTTCGGGCAAATTCAAAAAAGGCATGACAGTCCGGAACAATAATACCGGACAGGAAATAAAGCTGACCAAGACCCTGCAGTTTCTTGGACAACGACGGGAGCTCGTGGAAGAAGCGTTTCCAGGAGACATTGTCGGTCTTCATGATCCGGGCGTCTTTCATATTGGAGATACCCTCTGTGAAAAAGGGAGCTTTACTTTTGAGGGGATCCCGCACTTTTCCCCCGAATATTTCTCCAGAGTCCAGATTGAAGACCCTATGAAAAGAAAGCATATGAACAAGGGCCTCCTTCAGATCGCCCAGGAAGGAGGAATCCAGATTTTCAGCATGGACCAGGACGGGGAACGGGACATGATTGTCGGTGCCGTGGGGATGCTGCAGTTTGATGTTCTGAAATTCAGGCTTCTCCATGAGTACAAGGCCCCGGTTAAACTCGACACACTTGGGTATGATCGCGTCAGATGGGTCACAGGGGACGAATCCATGATCCGGGCACTCTCCGGAACGCTCGACACACTACTCGTCTATGATCAGGACAAAAAGCCCGTAGCCCTTTTCCGAAACGAATGGGCCCTCAGATATGCCGTGGAGAAATATCCGAAACTCACCTTCCATGGGACATCGCCCCGAACATTTACCCCTTGACCGGAGATCCAGAAATCTCCACGGCAGACTTATTAACAAACAAAGTCCGGATGGGGTAAGGAATATTGACCCCCTCATCAGAAAACGCCTTGCTCAGGGAAAAACCAAGATCACTGGTCACCTGGTAACGAACCGTTGCATCCTTGAGCCAGAAAACAAGGTCAAGGTCATAGGTTGATTCTCCAAAAGAGGAAAACCATACATCCGGCGGCGGATCCTTCAGAACCAGAGGATGGTTCGAAGCCACCTCCTTCATGATCCTCACCGCCGAATCAAGATCCTTTTGGGTCATTCCGACGCCAACCTTGATATGGGCCCGGATTTTTGATTCCAGATGGCTCCAGTTGACGACCTTGTTTGAGATGAAGTGGCCATTGGGAACAATAACCGCGATATTGTCAGTACTCATTATGACAGTGCTTCTTGGCCGGATCTCCTTGACCGTTCCGACAATACCGTCGATTTCAATAATATCTCCCGGCTGGACAGACTTTTCAGCAAGGATCACTCCAAGAGCGATAACGTTTGCTGCCACAGACTGAAGACCTATTCCAAAGCCGAGCCCAACCATTCCCAGCACACCCTCGACAGACGTCAGCCTGACCCCGATATTATCAAGGGCCAAAAGGCCTGTGAGAAAAAGAACAATCGTTCCCGCAAGCTTTGAACCCAGCAGGATAAGATTCCTGGACTGGCTGCTGGGTTCCCGCTCGGCCTTGACATTCAATGCCTTCATTACGGCCCGCCGAACAAGAATGCCAAGGATAATGATCAGGAAAAAATCAACAAGTCCTGCGATCGTGACAGGGGTTTTTCCCAGAGAAAAAAGAATTTTTTCATGATTCTCGGAAAAGGACCTCGAAGGAAGCATCTCCTGGAGACTTGCAAGGTGCGCCTTTATATCATCGTGGGAAAACATGGAAAACTCCTTGGGCCAGAAGAAATCTTACAGAAGTTCAATCGATTGTTTTATCGGGGATATACCGGAAATCACGAATGGCGGAGAGGCAGGGATTCGAACCCTGTGTGGGGTTAGCCCCACATCCCCTTAGCAGGCGGAAAAATAGCCTGTTATTCTCACGCCTCACAACAGGACAATTCATAATTATCAATATTTTGTTGCATCATGTTATTCAACGAAATACCCCTGTTTTTCATTCTCAATATTCCAAAATTGTTCCAAAACTCAGGGTTGATCTCCACCCCCCTTAAACCAAGTCGCTCGTTATCAGGCGAGTACTTTCAAACCATGTTTTTCGATGATGGCAAGTAATTTGAGAGCCATTCCACTGGGGCGCTTCGTTCCCGCCTCCCATTTTTGGACTGTCGATTCGCTGGTGTTCAGATACCGGGCGAACACCGGCTGGCTGACACGATTGATTTCTCGAAGATGCCTGATCTGCTTTGGTTCAAACTGATGGGGTGCGAGCAGGCACGCATCATCAAACCTGCGCATAGTCATTTTATCGATCGCTCCGACTTCCAGGAGGGCAGTGGCCGAGGTATGGATGGCTTCAAGGGCATCACTCTTGAATTTACGTTTTGTCATTGCATATCTCCTCAAACTGCCGGTTCTGCACCACCGGCAATCTGTTCGTCCGTGAGTTTTGCATAGCTCTTTGCTAAGTCACGAAAGGCCGAGAGCTCATCTTCTTCGATGTTGTCCCGATCCTTCTTGGCGAACAGGTACTCGTACACCCAATACTTTCTGGCTTTGGCAAGAATGATGGAGCGGTGCATGTTGTCGTTCAGGCGTTTTTTGAATACGACAACCGCCTAAATCATCGGCTTTGCCTCCCATTACCTGACTCATGGCCTTGCAAAGTTCAGAATCTCGGATACCAGCTTTCCTGGCTGCCTTGGTAAACCATGATGTCTTAAATACTCGTGGCAAGGTTAGCGTTTGTTCAACATGAGAAATCATAGCACCCAGTCCCATCTATTACAAGAGATTGGCTTTTGACTCTCATCAACTGCATCAAGGGTGTGAGTCTTGAAAGATCAAATCGTTCTCATGGACGGGCACATGATGGTCAATATGAACGACACGAAATTTTAATCCTGAGAGGAAGAGAGAAAAGTTTCGGAATGGAACGATACCCACCTTAGTGCAACGGAGCCTGACACGGGTGGGGGCATGACAACCTGCGGGAAAGAAAAAGGGAGTGATCCTCCTGTATCTTGAACCAATGACTGGACTCTCCCGACAGCAGATAGCCCCGCTTGCCCCCTTCAGGAGACGGGGATTCCGGAGGGTTTGGGGTCCGGGCGAGATGGCTCTTCTTGCAGAGATGGACGAACGTCATTGACTCATCTTGAAAAAAGAGGAAGCCCAAAGGCTTCCTCTTTTTAAAGATGCAGATAAAAATTAATCCATTACATATTTTTGATGATCTCGTCTCCAAACTCAGAACATTTAAGCTCGATAGAACCTTCAAGCTGACGAGCAAAATCATAGGTAACCCGCTTGTTGTGGACCGCTCCGCGGATACCTTTGAGAATCAGGTCAGCCACTTCGTTCCAGCCCATGTAACGGAACATCATCTCACCCGACAGAATAACCGCACCGGGGTTGACCTTGTCCTGATTTGCGTACTTCGGAGCCGTCCCATGAGTTGCCTCAAAAACTGCGGCACCAGTTTCATAATTGATATTTGCACCAGGAGCAATACCGATACCGCCCACCTGGGCAGCGAGGGCATCAGAGAGATAGTCGCCGTTCAGGTTCAGTGTAGCGACGACATCATACTCATTTGCACGAAGCAGGATTTTCTGAAGGAAAGCATCTGCAATTTCATCCTTGATCAGCAGTTTTCCGGCTGGAGCATTCCCGCCACAATCATCCCAACTGACAGTCTTGTCGCCAAACTCTTCCTTTGCAACTTCATAACCCCATTTACGGAAATATCCTTCTGTAAACTTCATGATATTCCCCTTGTGAACAAGGGTCACACTTTTGCGGTTATTGGCAAGAGCAAAACGAATTGCAGCACGGACAAGACGCTTTGTCCCCTCTTCAGAAACTGGCTTGATCCCGATGCTGGCTGTTTTGGGAAAACGGATCTTTTTCATTACACCAGCTTTTTCAAATACTTTATAAAGCTCCTGAATAACAGGATCTCCAGTTGCCCACTCGATTCCAGCGTAGATATCTTCTGTATTTTCACGAAAAATGACCATATCGACAAGTTCAGGATGTTTCACCGGGCTTGGAGAACCGAACCAGGAAACAGGCCGGACACATGCATAAAGATCAAGCTCCTGACGAAGTGCCACATTGATCGAACGAATTCCGCCGCCTACAGGTGTTGTCAAAGGCCCCTTGATGGACATCTTGAATTCACGGTTGGCTGTCAGCGTATCCTCCGGAAGCCATGTATCCGGTCCGTAAACCTCATTGGCTTTTTCCCCGGCATAGACCTCAAACCACTCAATTTTTTTCTTCCCGCCAAATGCCTTCTTTACTGCGGCATCAAAAACCCTTACGGAGGCATTCCAAATATCCTGCCCCGTTCCATCACCCGCAATGAAGGGGACGATCGGATTGTCGGGAACAACGAGCTTTCCGTCTTTCATTTCAATTTTCTGACCATTTTTGGGGGGGATCAACTTCTGATAGGACGACATACCTCTTTACTCCTTTGTAAAGGATTGGGGTGATCATTCTCCAGAACAGAGAACGTCACGCATCCCGATTCTCGGTTCACTCATCTTTCAGCACTATTGCGAAAAGACAGAAGCGAGTCGGATGTTGAAACAGGAATATTCTTCGAATCCTCTTTGATTCGAAGAGTCAGGGCAATATGGAAATTTTTATTTTGAATTGTCTTTGATAAAAGGATTTGGTGGAGTTTAGGGAGATCGAACCACTGACCGCAAAACTGCCAGTCTTGCGCGCTCCCAACTACGCCACACCCCCAAACGGTTGAAAGAATTCGGTATTCTTTCAAATTTGCCATTTTAACTTGGAAAAAAACTCTTGGCAAGGGCTATGTTAGCCCCTGTTAGCCCCAAGTAGTAATGTCCGCTTCTCCCAAATAGAAATGTCC
>DAHWBS010000059.1 GCA_027323445.1 Leptospirillum sp. | reverse complement strand
GCAGACTGGGCCTACATTGAAGCCTACATCAAATCTCTGCCCTGCAGTACCGAACTTTGACGGAATGCCCGCCTTCCTGCATCTACTGAACTTGCGTGCGCGATGAAGGGGGCAAAGAGATCGTGCCGATCGGATGAAGTATACAAGATCGACATGGAGGCTTATCGACGAGACATATATCTACAGCGATTCCTGAGCCCCTCTACTGTTTCCGATTCGCTCCGGGAGCTTTCTTCCTGTTAGCGGTCGGTGAAAACCAGCCACCTCGGGTCGCTTCAAAACCAGCCACTTTGAGAGGAGATATCGTATACCTTCCAGGAAAAGGAGGGTATCACGGTGAACGAACTCAAAATGGCGACAGTTCAAGCAATCCAAGGACTCTTACTCCAGGGGTGGTCGCATCGACACATTGCGCGAACCCTGGGGATCAATCGCGAAACGGTCTCCCGTTATGCAAAGCTTCAGAAGGAACCCCCCAAACCAGCCATTCCGACCGCCGGGTCAGAACCGAATCCGGACTCAAACCCGGCCATTTCGACCGCCGGCCCGGCGCCTGATCCGAACGCAAACCCAGCCATTTCGACCCTCGGGAAAACGTTCGCCACAGGTCGGAAGAGTTCCTGCGACCCCTTCGCCTCCGAGATCCAGTCCAAGTGCGACCTCGGTCTCACCGCCCAACGGATTTTCCAGGACCTGGTCGCCGATCAGGGATTCACCGGATCCTACAGTTCCGTCAAACGCTTCGTGCGCCGTCTCGAAGAGAAAACGCCCCTCCCGTTTCGCCGGATGGAAGTCGACCCCGGAGCGGAAGCCCAGGTCGACTTCGGCTCGGGATACTGGCTTCGGGAAGGAGCGCGCCGACGAAAGGTCCACGTCCTGCGGGTCGTTCTGTCCCATTCCCGGAAGGCCTACAGCGAGGCGGTCCGGAGACAGACCGCCGACGCCTTGATCCGTCTTCTGGAAAATGCCTTCCGCTCCTTTGGAGGATGCCCCAAAACCCTTGTTCCCGACAACCTGAAGGCCGCCGTTCTCCGGGCCGACTGGTATGACCCGGATCTGAACCCGAAGCTCGCCGCATTCTGTCGCCACTATGGGATCGTTCTGCTTCCCACCAAGCCCTATACGCCCCGCCACAAGGGAAAGGTCGAAAAAGGAATCGACTTCGTCCAGAGTAACGCCCTCAAGGGGAAGGAGTTCCCCTCGCTTGGCGAGCTTAACCGGCATCTGGCGGAGTGGGAACGCACGATTGCCGACACCCGGATCCATGGAACCACCCGGGCCCATGTGGGCCAGGTCTTCACGAGGATCGAGCGTCCAGCCTTGCTGCCGCTTCCGCTTGAACCTTTTCCCCTGTACGAGGAAGGGAGGCGAAAGGTGCACCGGGATGGTCATGTGGAGATCCGGCGCTCCTATTACTCGGTGCCTCCCGAGTATCTGGGGCGCGAAGTCTGGGTCCAGTGGGACCCCCGGATTGTCCGGATCTCGAATGACCGGCACGAGCAGATCGCCCTTCATCCCCGCGTCCGCCAGGGAGCCTTCCACACGGACCCCACCCATATCCCCACCGAAAAAATCTCTATCGTGGAACGAGGTGTTCCTGACATGCTTCGAAAATCCGCCCGGATCGGGGTCAACGCCCAGCGATGGGGGGAAGCCCTTCTGGAGGAGCGGGGTCTGGAAGGCATCCGGGTCCTTCAGGGCTTCCTCGCCCTCGCGCGTCATTATCCGGCGGTCGACATTGAACGGACGGCCAAGATCGCTTTAGAGCGCCGTCTGTTTCGATTGCGGCTCTTCCGGGAGGTCTTGAGTCGTCTCGTTCTTCCCGCGACGGGAGAACTGACCGGCAGCCATCCCATCATCCGTCCCCTCTCGGAGTATCAGAAGCTCCTGGGACGGGATTCCTCATTCCCCCCCTTACGCAAGGAGGACTAACCGGTGAAGGCCCAACTCCGCACCGATCTCAAACGGCTCAAACTCTCCGGACTGCTCTCCACTCTGGAGGTTCGTCTTTTGGAGGCCACCGCCAACCAACTCTCTCCGCTCGAGTTCCTGGAGCTTCTGGTCTCGGACGAGATGACCGCCCGTCAGGACCGGGCCATTGCCCGTCGGGTGAAGGAAGCGGGCTTCCGGGATATCAAGCGGCTGGAGGACTTCGACTTCTCTTTCAATCCCACCCTCCCCAAAACACGGATCTTCGCTTTGGCGACCGGCCACATCCTTGACGAAAAACGGGATGTGCTCCTCAGCGGTCCTCCCGGTGTCGGGAAGTCCCACCTCGTCCAGGCTCTGGGATATCAGTATGTCCGCACGGGACGAACTGTTCTGTACCGCTCCATCTTCGATGCCGTGGGAGAGCTCATGGCCTCCGAGACCTTCCACGAACGAGAGAGGATCCTCAGGAAATACTTACGGCCAGACCTGCTGATCATTGACGACATGGGGCTCAAGAATCTCCCCCGGCAAAGCGGGGAGCATCTGTTCGAGATCATCATGCGCCGCTTCGAGCTGCGGTCGACCTTCATGACCACCAACCGCCCCCTGGAGGACTGGGGACTATTGATCGGCGATGTTCCGACCGCAACGGCCATCCTTGATCGCTTCCTGTCCCGGGCCGAGATCCTCACCATTACGGGGAGAAGCTATCGCCTCAGGCGAGGAGGCTCGCAATCCGGAGACGCCGTTCCAGACAAAATCAGGAAGGAAAAACCAAAAGATGTCTGAAAAACGGCTTCTTCCTTCACTTCAAGTTGACATGTCCCACTATTCGGGACATCATTCTCATCGATCGGATGACTTTCCTCTGATCGAAGTCAAAAACACTGGCTGGTTTTAATTCGACCCCCAGTGGCTGGTTTTGAACCGACCGATGACAGTCCGTGTCAGGATTGATCAATTCGACCCTCCAGGAAGATCTCCCCCTCCTCCCATCGAGACGGAAACGACCTCACCGCCCCAAGGCGGGGGGGAGAGGTCGCCGATAAATGCATGTTGACAATTATCTCTTGTCATCCTAGACTACGACGAGGTAGGAGGGGCAGCCGCTTTGATCCAGAGCTTCCGGCACAAGGGATTGGAACATCTGTATTACAAAAATATGTCCAAGGGCCTCTCGGCGGATATGGTGCCGAAGATCATGCGGATACTGGCGCGCCTCGATGTGGCTGTGCGACCGGAGACGATGAATCTGCCAGGCCTCAACCTGCATCCCCTGAAAGGGGAACTGAAAGGGTTCTGGTCCGTGTGGGTCACGGGCAACTGGCGGATCGTCTTTCGCTTCGACGGAGGCCGTGTATGTGATGTGGATCTGGTCGACTACCACTGACAAGAATGGAGGTAATGACATGATGATGAAGAACCCGCCGCACCCCGGACTGTCGGTGCGCCATGATTGCCTGGAGCCGCTGGGACTCTCCGTCACGAAAGGGGCGGAGGTCCTTGGGGTGACTCGTCAGACCCTGAACAACCTCGTTAACGGCAGGGCAGGGATTTCGCCGGAAATGGCGATCCGCCTCGACAAAGCCTTCGGCGGCACGGCCGAAGGTTGGCTCGTGTTACAGACAGCCTACGATTTGGCGCAGGTCCGCAAGGCGCTGGGGTCAATTTCGGTAAAGAAATACGAAGCAACTGACGCAGCAACGCCCGTCAAAATTGGATGACACTGCCCGCACTCCGAAGTCTCGCCGATTTCGACCGCTTTCTCGATCTCCGTGGGAGGCATTACGCCGTGGGTTGGAAGGTGCTGTCTGAAGGATGAGCGAATGCGACAGGGAATAGGACTCAAGTCGGGAAACATCATCCCTGTCGGCCTTTGATCTCCAGGAGCTCCGGTAGGGAGGATGGCAGAGCATTTGAACGAAAGTTCTCTCGTGGCTCACGTGAAACAGAATCTCTCTGTGTGGGCGGAAGGTTATATTGTGGCGTGATTTTGTTATGGCGACACTTAACCCGACAACCCGTTATGACAACGGTCTCGATCCGCTCTTTCCAAAACGGGAGAGCGGGCTTGATCGCCGCCTTATCGAAGCCCACAAGAAGGTCGTTCGGACCCTTGAGATCTTTCCCGGGGGGGGACGACGATCCAATCGCCCTCCCAGTGGCCGTTCCGACGAGACAATGGAGTGTTGTCGAATGGCGGAGCGGATCCCGTGGAGCTATTGCTTGAGACATCTGGTGAGGGTGGGGTGCGGCGTCCTGGAATCGTGGAAGTGACTACGGGGGGCTGCCGGGGGAGCACGACGGTAACGTTGACGGCAGGCGTTAAAAAACATTCCAGGACTGAACTCGCAGGAGGATTAAGTGTGACGAAAGTAGGTACGCCGCAAAATCCGACTCCCGTTGTCCCGGATTACTCCAAGCTGTTAGGAGCTATCAAAGAACGAGTCCATGCGGCTCAGTACACTGCCCTCAGGGCGGTTAACACAGAGCTGGTTGGTCTGTACTGGGATATTGGGCAGATGCTCGTTGAGCGGCAGGCCGGTGAAACATGGGGCAAGGCCATTGTGCAACAGCTGGCAAGTGACCTACAGAGAGAATTTCCCGGCATTGGTGGTTTTTTCGCATCCAATTTATGGCGAATGAAGGCGTTTTTCGAAGCGTATCAGGGGGTTGAAAAACTCGCACCGCTGGTGCGAGAAATTGGCTGGAGCCATAATATCGTCATCCTTGAGCGTTGCTCGGATCCTTTGGAGCGAGAGTTCTACATGCGCATGACGCGCAAGTTTGGCTGGTCAAAAAACGTCCTGACCCACCAGATCTCGAGCCAAAGTTACGAGAAGTCCTTGATCGGACAGACCAATTTCGATAAAACGCTCACGCCGGAACGACGCGCCCAAGCCAAGTTGGCAGTGAAGGATGAATATACCTTCGATTTTCTGGGTCTAGGGCAGGAGGATAGCGAGCGCGAGCTAGAGCGGGCATTGTATCACCAGGGTTGAGGATTTCCTGCGGACCATGGGTGGCATGTTCGCGTTTATGGGCAGTCAATACCGACTCGAGGTTGATGAAAAGGAATTTTTTATCGACCTTTTATTGTTTCATCGCCGTCTTCGTTGTCTGGTGGCAATCGAGCTGAAAGTCGGTGAATTCCAGCCGGAGTTTATTGGCAAGATGCAGTTTGATCTGACGGCACTCGACAGGCATGTTCGGCACGAAAATGAAAATCTTTCGATTGGCATCATCCTTTGCAAAGAAAAAAACCGTACGATTGTTGAATATGCCCTGCACGATGCCCAAAAACCTATCGGCGTGGCAACCTATGAAATGACCAAGACCTTGCCCAAGGAACTGAGGGGACAGCTTCCTCCGCCCGAGATTATTTCCGCTCTTCTGGAAGGGATTGAGACATGAGCCGCATTGCCCAAGCTCTGACCAATCTTTTCGATCTGATCGGTGATATGGGCGGTGGCTATCGCGAGCGCCATATCAAACCCGAATTGCTGTTGGTTTATCGAAAGTCGATGGAGCGAGCTTGCGACTGGCTCGTCTTGTCTCTCATAGTGAATTATTTTGGTGAGAGCTTCCTTTTTTATAGGATAACCTTCGTTTCGGACCCTTCCTCAAGCCCTCAAAAGTGACGGTTCTTTTGGCGGTATCTTTGTTTAACAGTAAAACTTTAAATATTTATTCATGATTATTTATTTGGTTCTTCCGGAAATCGCATGGGGCAAAAAAGATGCCATCAGGATTGATCCGAAGTCAGGACGGGTAGAGATTCAGCCCGCCATAATGGAAATAGATCGCAATCTTGAAACGTACCTTGTTTCGAAAGCCGTAAGTTCGTTTTTAAAGTCCTGATCGTGGGCCTCAATAATTGTTGGGAGGAGCCAATGGAACAAGGGACCGATTTCTGGCAAGAATACGAGTCACGATTGCGGAGTTACATTTCCAGGCGGGTAAGAGAGACCGATGTGGTTGACGACATTGTCCAGGATATATTCATCAAGTCCCGCACGAGCCTGCATACGGTCAAATCACATGGCAGCATCGCGGCCTGGTTGTTCCGCATTGCCGCAAACGCCATAGCCGACCACTACCGGTCGCTGAAACCGTGGAATGAGCTTCCTGATGACCTCGCGGCACCCGAGCCAGAACGTGATTATGTCGCCGAGTTGGCGACCTGCCTTCAGCCATTGATCGCGGATCTGCCAGAGACTTACCGATCAGCCCTTGTACTATCGGAGCTAAAGGGCCTGCCCCAGAAAGAGATGGCCAATCGTCTGGGCATTTCCCTCTCTGGGGCAAAATCCAGGGTACAACGAGGGCGCGAGAAGCTACGCCAGCGTTTGCTTGATTGCTGTGATATAGAAACCGGACCCTGTGGCATCACCGGATATGAACCGCGCAACAAAAACCGCAAGTGCGACTGCGATTGATCGAGTATTTGCGTCTTTTTCGCTGCTTCCCCGTCTTTAGGGTATGGCGCAGATTTGCGTCATACCCCTAAACGACAGGAGACATTATGAGCGCGCTGAAGCTACCGAAAAAAGATGAGAACGTAGTACAGACGGGAGAAGGATGTTGTGGCGGACCGGCACCAGAGGGTGTCGCGGCTTGTTGCGTCAAAGATGCCGAAGCGAAAGCAATCGGCGAAGAAGGCTACGGTTGTGATACTGCGCCAGTTCAAGCAAGCACTTCACCTTCTGCCTGCTGTGGCACGACGAGTAGCCAACCGCCAGAAGAAACAAGCGTCGCCATCTCGGAAAGTGGCGCTAGTCTTTCGAATGCCCAATCAAACGACAGCGTGCGTCAGGCCGT
>DAHWBS010000058.1 GCA_027323445.1 Leptospirillum sp. | reverse complement strand
CTAGTTATAGCCCCCTCTCTCTCCTTTGTCAAGCGTTTGGAGGAAACAACGGCTCTTTCAAGATAAGCGGCAGGAAAAACTTATTCTCCAGACAATCCGGCTCGGGCAAGGAAGTTCCGGAAGACAGCTTCTCCCGCCTTCTCGCACTTTTTGGCATAAAGGGCGGTTTGATTTCTCAGATCCCCCACAGATACCCCTTCCGTTTTTGAGATTTCAAACGAATGCCCTACAAACCATTTCTCAAGATCTCCGGAGGTTGCCTCAAGATGAAACTGCAAGGCCAGCAAAGAGTTTCCCAGTGAAAATGCCTGATTGGGAGTAAGAGTCGTTTCAGCAAGCCTCGTTGCCTGTTCCGGAAGGTCAAACGTATCCCCGTGCCAGTGAAGAACCTTTACGCCATTGATACCGCCATCACATCCCAAAGGAGACAGCAGCCCCTCCTTGCTCAGGACAACCTCACCCCATCCGATCTCTTTTGCCTTTCCCGGATAAACCCTTGCCCCCAGAACCCGGGCAGCCAGCTGGCTGCCCAGACAAATGCCTATGACCGGAACTCCATTTTTGAGAGATCTTTCGATCAGTTTCATTTCATCGAGGAGAAACGGATATTCCCTTTCCTCATATGCACCAATTGGCCCGCCCAGAACCACAAGCAAATCCCCGGGATCCTGAGCGGAAAGCCCTCCATCGCAGGCATCAACAATACTCTGGGAAAAGCCCATCGATGTTAATATGGTGGAAAGGATTCCCGGACCCTCAAATGCCACATGACGAATAAAAACAGCCTTCCGTTCCTTTTTCATACTCCCCCCCGTCATCAATGACTTTCTGTTTCCCCTTTCGGAGAAAAGATAATCGAGTAAATAGCCGGAAGAACCAGCAGTGTCATTGCCGTTGAGCTGACAAGTCCGCCCATGACAACTGCGGCAAGCGGACGCTGAATATTGGCACCTGTCTCATGGGAGAGAAGGAGCGGAAGGATGCCCAGCCCACCCACCAAAGCCGTCATCAAGACAGGGCGGACCCGACGGTTTCCCGCCTGTACGATGGCCTCAAAAACTCCCGCACCTTTCTCCCTTGCCTCCTTGGCAAAAGACAAAAGAAGAACACCATTCTGGACCGCAACGCCAAACAGGGCAATAAAACCGATCGAAGCCGGAATCGACAGATACTCATGAGACAACAGAAGAGCCAGGACGCCCCCTGTCAGGGAAAAAGGGATATTCAGGAGAATCAGAAATGAATAGGAAAGAGATCTGAAGTTCCAGTACAACAAGATAAAAACAATCATCAGAGTAAGTGGTACCAGGACTTTCAGACGATCCATCGTGATCTGGGTATTCTGGAACTCACCGGCATAGGAGATCCTCATTCCCAGTGGTGGAGGAAGATGGGTGCGGATCAGATTGCGAATCTCCTGGACAACATGGCTGGTTGATCGCCCACGAATATTGAACTGAACCATCAGCAAACGGTTTCCCCCTTCATGAAAAACCCTTGAGGGACCGATCTCCCGGCTCACCGTTGCGACCTCTCCAAGCGTCAGAACAAGTCCTGTCGGGGTCAAAACCGGAATGGAGCGAATACTCTCCATCGAATCCCTGAATGGCTTCTGAAGGCGAATGTGGACATTGATCCGCCTGACACCCCGCAAGACCTGGGTCATCACACCGTCCGGACCAATCCCCTGCTGCACAATCATCAGAATGTCCGAAACCGACAGCCCTGCCCGGAACAACGCATTCCTTTTCACCCTGATAACGATATTGGGCTGCCCCATGATTCGCTGAACCGTGACATCGTGAACACCTCTCACCCCGGAGACCTCCTGGGAGATCCTGTTCCCGTAACTGGCCAGGGCATCAAGATCATCGCCATAGACCCTGATGGCAACCTGGGCCTTGACCCCGGAAACCATCTCGTCGATCCTCTCCTCGATCGGTTGTGAAATATCGAACGAGACTGACGGAAGAGCCTCTGTCAGAGACTTTTCCACTTCGGAAACAAGCTTTTCCTTTGTCATTTTTGCCGGCCACAAGGAACGATCCCTGAGCTTGACGTATATCTCCGCATGGGAAGGAACATCGGTATCCGTTCCGGACTGTGCCCGCCCGATTCTGGCCTGGTCAAGCTCCACCTCTGGATAGCGATGGAGAATGGAGTCGATGACCCTGCTGGCTTTTGCCGTTTCGTCCATTGACGCAGACGGCCACAAGTCCGCAATAATCAGAAGCGATCCTTCATCAAGCACAGGGATAAACTCTGTTCCGATCCTTGACAGGGCAACCCCTCCGACAAGAATCGTCAGAGCTCCGGCACCCAGAACCCACCAGCGGTACCTGAGGGATCCCGCCAGAATTTTCCCATAACCCTTTTTGATCCTGAGAAAGATTCCTTCTCCCAATCGTGCCAGCAGTCCGTCCTGACGCCCACGGACAAACGTCATCAGGGGCGGAACCAGCGTCATCGTCAAAAACAGAGAGGCCCCAAGGCAGATTAAAATGGCTTTTGCCATGGGCGAAAACATCTTGCCGGGAATTCGCGGCAAGTAAAGGATATGAAGAAAGACAGCCGCAATGATCCCGATTGCAAAAAGAATCGGGCGAAAAACCTCAAGAGCAGCGTCACGGATCTCCCATGACGGGATCCCTTCTCCGCCCTGGGGGAAAAGGTGCTCCATATTCTCGACCATCACGATCGATCCATCAACCATCATTCCGATGCCGATCACGATTCCGCCAAGACTCATCAAATCCGCCGTCAGGTGGATCTGGCTCATGACCAGAAAGGTGATCAGGATTGACATTGGCAGAGTCAGTGCCACAACCAGAGAAGCCCCCGGACGGCCAAGGAAAAGAATGAGCACCAAAAGGACGAGGATCGAACCCTCAAGAAGAGAGTGGACAACGGTTTTGATAGCAGATGTGATCAGGGGGGCGGCTTCGGAAAAAGGAACAATTTTCACACCCGGGGGCAGAAGATGGGCATTGATCTCAGAAACCTTTTTGTCGATCCGGGCAAGCGTCTTGAGAGCACTTTCTCCGCGAAGCATGATCACGGAACCCTTTACAACCTCCCTTCCGTCAAGAAGGGCCGCTCCCCTCCGGACCTCCGGAGAGGTTTCAACCTGGGCAATGTCGCTTATCCGTACAGGAATTCCGTTTTCATAGGAGACGACCAGCCGCTCAAGATCCTTTCTGCCGATCAGTCTTCCGACCCCCCTGACCAGATAGGTTTCCCCGCCAGTATTGATGAACCCACCGCCAACATTTTCATTGTTGGCGGAAAACACGGGAACCACCTGGGAAAAAGTCAGATGGTGGGCAAGTAGCCGATGCGGATCAATATTGACGAAGTAGCCTTTGACATATCCCCCGTAGGAAAGGACTCCCGCTACCCCATGAACGGTCAGAAGCTGTCGTTTGACCACCCAGTCCTGAAGAGTCCTGAGCTGCATCAGGTCCTTGTCCCGGCTTTCGAGCGTGTATCGATAAATAATTCCTGTCGGCGTCGATACGGCCCCCAGTGTGGGAGAGACCCCCGGAGGGAGGGATCCGCGCGTCTCGGTCAGTCGCTCCATCATCTGGGATCTTGCCCGGTAGATATCGACTTCAGGGCGAAAAAGCACCGTTACCTGGGAAAGGCCGAAAAGGGTCTTGGAACGAATTCGGACAACACCAGGAATACCATTCATGACCATTTCAATCGTATTGGTCACCTGGCGCTCTACTTCGACAGGAGCCATTCCCGGGACCTCTGTCAGGATCGTAACAGAAACCGGAGCCACATCCGGCAAGGCATCAACGGTGAGATGCCTGATGGAAAAGATCCCGGCACCAAGAAGAAATAGCGCCATGGCAAAAATCAGGAAGCGATTCTCAAGAACCCAGCTGAAATATCGTTTTGCCACCTTCAGTTGCCCGATTTCTTCATGCGCTCAAACTGCGCCTTGACCCAGTAACCATTCTGATCAACGATATGCGGGGATGGTGGAAATGGTCCGGTCACAGGAACCCGTCCACCCCAGGCGTTGCCCCTTTTGACAGGAATCATGCGAAAGTGGCCAGGGGAACTTTCCGTAAAAACAACAGGGTGGCCGCTCACCAGATAAACCGCCCGGCGCGGGAGCCAGAACCTGGGCGTGTTGCCGGACAGACCAACCTCCATTGACACAAACATTCCCGGACGGATCCTGAGCGGACGATTGGAAAAAAGCCCCCTGACCAAAACAGTGCGCGTTACGGGATCCTCAACAGGGCTTATGTAAACAACATGTCCCGACACGGTCCCTTTCCCGTCGGGAAGAGAAACATGAAGAGGATCCCCAAGATGGATGCGGTAGACCGTCTCCTGCGGAACATGTCCATTAATTCTTATGACATCGATATTGCCTATCTCGAAGAGCCGTTGCCCCGCAGTGATCGTCTGCCCCTTGACCACGTTTTTGACCAGAACGACTCCATTAATCTGGGAGTGGATCACCTGCTCTCGATGAGGATGACCTGTACGTTTGAGTGCCTGAATCTCCCGGACCGGTACCCCCATATTTCTAAGACGCTCTGTTGCCGAGGCCAGCACAGCAAGAGAGGCTGAATCTCCCGGCGAAGCCTTTAAAAGAGCAACCGCCCCCAGATAAGCGGCCTGGGCATCGATATAATCCGGGCTATAGATTCTCACCAGAGGCTGTCCTTTTCGAACAAAGTCCCCGAAATCCACGTAGACCCCATGAACATGCCCTGCCACCTGGGCACCGAGTCCAAGAACCGGAACGGTCACATCGGAAATGCGATCATCCGCAACCTGGGCAACACCATAGACCGACAGGGACTTTTTCCCAACCTTACTATGGTAAACATGTGATTCGATCGAAAGCTTCGAGATGGTGTCTGCCGGTAAAGAAACTTCTCCGGCTTCAAGGGCATAAACCATTTTGATCCCTAAAAAGGAGCTGATCAGAACAGATAAAAAAAGGGTTTTTCCCAGAAGGCTCAGGAAACGCTTTTCAGCGTGGACGCAGAAATTCATGACTTTTGAACCCGGCAATGGAAGCGTTTTCCGACCCTCATCTGAAAACCTGCCGATTCCATCAGATGAAATGGATCGGTTATGGTCGTTCCGTCAATATCCACGGAATTTTGGCGGATCAGCTGCTTTGCCTGGGACTCACTCGGAGAAGCTCCTACCTTTACCATAATAGTGGAGAGCTTCAAGGGAAATGCTTCTTCCAGAAAAAACTCGGGCATCTCCAGAGGAGCTTCCCGTCTGGAGAAGGTCCTGATGAAGGTTTCCCTGGAAAGCTCCGCTGATTCCTGACCATGAAAACGGGCAACGATGGCAAAAGCCAGAGTCATTTTCGCGTCTCTTGGGTGTCCTGACAAAATGGAAAGGGGAAGGTCGGTCAAAAGGGTGATCCAGTCTGACATCAGTGCATCGGGAATGGACATCACCTTACCGAACATTTCATCCGGAGCCTCAAGGAGACCAATGGCATTTTTCAGGCTCTTGCTCATTTTTCTCTCTCCATCAAGTCCCACCAGAAGAGGCATGGTCATGACCACCTGAGGAGCCATTTCATGACTTCGCATCAGATCCCGGCCAACAAGAAGATTAAAGAGCTGATCCGTACCGCCAAGCTCGACATCCGCACGCATCGCAACAGAGTCATATCCCTGAATCAGGGGATAAAGAAGTTCATGGAGAAAAATGGGAAGTCCCTTCGCCATTCTTTGGCTGAAATCATCCCGTTCGAGAAAGCGGGCGACCGTTTCTTTCGCCGCCAGGCGAATCATTCCCTCGACACCGATCTCCCGCATCCAGGAACTGTTGTACAAAACCTCTGTTCTTGACGGATCAAGGACCCGGAAGACCTGATTGGTATAGGTTCTCGAGTTCTCAAGAATCTGCTCTTGAGTCAAGGGCTTTCGAAGCTCAGAACGGCCGGTCGGGTCTCCAATCATTGCGGTAAAGTCTCCGATCAGAAAAAGCACCTGATGGCCAAGATCCTGAAACTCCCGTAATTTTTTCAGGAGAACAAAGTGACCGAGGTGAAGGTCGGGAGCGGTTGGGTCAAAACCGGCCTTGATCCGGAGGGGCTTTCCCGTTTTCAGGAAGTTCGCCTGTTTGGAAGCCAAATCTTCAGCATGATGAATACTTGAAACACCCCGAAGGAGAATTTCCATGGCTTCTGAATGGGAAGCACGCTCAGGTACAGACATCAAGTCTCCTTAAATAATTATTGTCCTTTGAAAATTTGCCTTCCAAAATGATCAGCACACTTTTTTGGTCCAATCAAAACATTCCAGCCAGTACGGTAAAACTCCGCAGAAAACATACAGGACGATTGTGCCGTATCTCTATCTGGGAGGGCATCCTTCACCGGGGAGGTCAAAAGAAGCAGGTGGCAGTTCAAGAAACGCAGGAAAATCTCTTCATGAGAGATCGTATAGCCCCCCTGACTATATTGTCAAGTATTCAGAAGCCTCCGCATAGACAGCTCGTAGCAGGACATGGGTGCGGTGATGGCCGAAGGGTCCAATCAGGAAGACAGGTTTTTTTTCAGGTTGGGAAGGGACTCATAAAGGGACAGCACCCAATCTTCGCCCAAAAAAGGGAGCGAGGATGGATCCCTTAAAAGAAAGAGTGTTCCTTCACGGGAAGAATACGGGCCCGACGAGCGAAGACGGGGTGAATGGCCGGAAAGGAGCAGCATCGAGGCCGGAGCAGATGAAGGCTTCCCCTCCTCCACCTCGTCATACCCTGAGGGAAACAGTTCCGAAAGCCGGGAAAGAACGGAT
>DAHWBS010000057.1 GCA_027323445.1 Leptospirillum sp. | reverse complement strand
AAAAGGACATCGCTGAAGCGGTCATCCAGTTATCCCGGGTGACAACGGATCTTCAACTTGCCGTTATCAAGACCAGGATGCAGCCCATCAAGAAAGTTCTTGGGAAATTCCCGCGGATGGTCAGGGATCTGTCGAGAAAGCTCGGTAAAGAGGCTCGTCTTGAACTTTCCGGAGAGGAAACGGAACTGGACAAATCCGTGATCGAGGAGATCGGGGACCCTCTGGTTCATATCATCAGAAATGCGATCGATCACGGTCTTGAGATGCCGGAAGAGCGGCTTGCTTCAGGAAAAAGTCCGGAAGGAGTCGTCAAGATATCCGCCTATCAGGAAGGGAACTCCATCGTCATCGAAATTTCGGATGACGGCCATGGAGTCAATGTGGAGAGGGTCCGGAAAAAAGCGATCGAACGCAATCTGATCTCGGCGTCAGATGCCGACCGGATGAGCACGGATGAGCTGGTCAACCTGATCTTTTTGCCAGGATTCAGTACTGCCGAGAAGGTTACCGATGTTTCCGGCCGCGGCGTTGGAATGGATGTGGTCAGGACGAATATCAACAAGATCAATGGCACAGTCGAGATCCGGTCTCAAAACGGACTTGGCTCGACATTCGTGATAAACCTTCCGTTGACAATTGCCATCATTCAGGCATTGATGGTGGCCATCGGCGAAGAGGTTTATGCGGTTCCGCTCCAGTCCGTTGTGGAGACCGTCAAGATCACTGAATCGGATATCCGGACCCTGTCGGGAGCCGAGGTTTTAAATCTCAGGAATCAGGTATTGCCACTCCTGAGGCTTAGGGATGAGTTCAAAATTCCGGGCGAGTCCCATGAGTCTGCGGGGAAAAATCGCTATGTGGTCGTCGTACAGCTTGGATCCCGTTCCGTCGGCCTTGTTGTCGAGGCCCTTCCCTATCAGGAGGAGGTTGTCATCAAGAGTATGGGACCCATCCTTTCGGGTATACGCGGAATGGCCGGGGCAACGATTACCGGGGATGGAAAGGTTGTTCTGATCCTTGATGTCGGTGAGATTCTTCAGGATATTCAGATTCGCGGCCACCAGGGGGTGTCCGCAGTCACCCGTTAATCAACGTATCCGAGGATGTGGGAGATCGATTGAAGCTACAGGGAAAAATCCAGCTGTCTGTATTTCTGATTTTGCTCCTGTTTCTGTCAATTACCGGGATTCTGACCCTCTATAAGGTTTCTGGCGATCTGATGCATCAGGAAGGAAGACGTTCCGACATGATGGGCCAGTCCGTCATCGGGAGCCTTTCCACGGTCATGATGTCGGTCAATGCTCCTGTCCTTTCCCAAAAGGTCGTCGAGGACCAGCAGCATCTTGAAGGAATTTTAAGGATGCAGGTTCTTCGTCCCTCCGGCAAGCAGGCGTTCTATGACAATAAGGTCATTGATCGGGTCAACGCCTGGAGGCACTATAATGCCTATTCCCGCCGTTCATTTTTTGCTCACCCGAAACATGACTCGGGACGACTGGGTCAGGACCCCCGATTCAAGGACGTTCTCGCGTACGGTCGTGCTGTGTCCTATCAGGAAACAATTGACGGAACTCCGGCGCTGACCCGGTTGTTGCCGATCAAGATCTCCAGCAACTGTCTTCTTTGTCATGGATTCCAGAAGGATCAGCCTGTCATGGCGGTTCTCCGGATCAGCACACCCCTTACCGATTTCAATCATTCAAAAAATTCAATGATCATGGAAGTTGCGGCACTGTCACTGGCAACGATGGTTGTTCTCTCTATCCTGCTTTCCATCACGATGAGAACCCTCGCCATTCGTCCGATCCAGGAGATTGTCCAGGTGATTGAACAGACGGCCCAGGGTGATCTTACCCGGACGGTTCATCCAAGAACCAGCGACGAGATCGGAAGCTTGATGACCCATTTCAATGAAATGGTCATGAAGATCCGGGAAGTGGTTGTCAAGCAGAGGGAAGAAGCTTCCCGGGTCATGGTTGTTGCCAAGGGAATCATCGGAAAACTTGATGTGATCCGGTCCCGTACGGATCATGAGGCCGAAATGATCGCCAGTGCTGCCGATGCCACGGAAAAGCTCTCGGACTCGATCAAGTCCGTGAGTCAGAATACCCGTTCTCTGGCGGAGCTTTCCACCAAAACAGACCGGGAGGCCATACGGGGCCTTGAATCGATTCAAAGGGCAGGTCAGGAGCTGGCACGAATTTCAGGCGTCGTCTCCGATGCGACAAAAAGCATTCTGGAGCTTGGACAGTCCTCCGAGGCAATTTCCCAGATCATTTCCATTATTGACGAGATCGCTGAACAGACGAATCTTCTCGCTCTCAATGCAGCCATTGAGGCCGCACGTGCCGGAGAGCAGGGCAAGGGGTTCGCCGTTGTTGCCGACGAGGTCAGAAAACTGGCCGAACGAACGACTTTGTCCACACGCGAAATTGCCGAGACGATAAAGTCTATTCAGGTTCAGACCGAAAAGTCAGTAAGGGTCATGTCTGCCGGATCAAAAGAGATGGCTGATCTTATGGCGGTGATGAATGAGGCTTCCTCGCTGCTCGTTGGAATTACTTCTTCTGTCAACCAGGTGGCTGTCCGTGTCGGAGAGATCGCAGAAGCGTCAGCCCGTCAGAGTGAAGCGGTTTCAAATGTGACGGAAGCGGTGGAAAGCTCTTCCCGCGGGGTTCAGGTGATTCGCCAGAATGCAAAGGAGTCGGCGGAGGCGGGGACAGAGATGGATTCAAGAATGAAAGAGCTCGAACGATATCTTGCACAGTTCAGAACGGATATTTGATTCCGGGTCAACGTGGTTGCCAGGTTTTAAATGAGGAGACATTTGTCCAATGAAGGAACTTTCGACTGAAAAATCCATTGAGCCATATGCAGCAGGATCTCCGTCCAGTACGGATTTTGCTGACGGATCCGAGGAGATCCTCCAGCTGGTGAGCTTTACCCTTGCAGGGGAAAATTATGGATGCGAGGTCATTCATGTGCAGGAGATCAACAGACTTTCGGATTTGACCCGGGTTCCAAAGGCTCCCCAGTATGTTGACGGCGTGGTCAACCTCAGGGGGAAGATCCTTCCGGTGATCAATTTCAGAAGGCTTCTCGGCTTTCCCTCCGCATCGGAGATCACCGAGGACATGCGAACGATCGTTGTCAATGCAGAGGGGATCCTTGCCGGACTGACCGTCGATTCGGTGAACCAGGTCATCAGAATTCCCAGAAAGGATATTGAAGGCCGTCAGGATTTCAATATGGCCGGAAGTTTTGGCGATGCCATTACCGGAGTGGGCCATCTTGATGACACGCTGGTAACGATCATTGATATTATGAGCCTTCTCAGAAGGCATCAGTCAGATGTTTCGGGAACAGGGCGCTAAAACATCATGGATATCACGACACTTCTGGGTTTTTTAATTGGTATCGGAGGAATCCTCGGCGGGGCGACGATGGAAGGGTTGCCTCTCGGGACCATTTTTCAGCTGACTGCGGCCATTATTGTGTTTGGCGGAACGATCGGTGCAACGATGGTGACGACTCCCCTTCCCCAGGTCATTGCTGCAGTCAAGGGGATTCCCCGGCTGTTTTTCAATTCAAAGTCCGATCCGGTTCCCCTGATCCTGAAAATTGTCGAGCTTGCGAAAGTTTCAAGAAAGGAAGGACTTTTAAAGCTTGAGGCCTATCTTGAGGATCCGTTTATCAAGGCCAACGGATTCTTTACCCGTGGTGTCAGAATGGTGATGGACGGAACGGATATCGCAAAAGTCCGGGAAGCTCTTGAAGGGGAATCGTTCTACATGGAAGAAGAAGAAGGCGGAGCGGCGAAGGTTTTTGAGGCGGCGGGAGGCTATGCTCCGACAATCGGTATCCTTGGGGCGGTTTTGGGTCTGATTCATGTCATGAGCAATCTCTCCGACCCCAACAAGCTTGCGGAAGGCATTGCCACCGCCTTTGTCGCCACGGTGTACGGAGTGGGTTCTGCCAACCTGATCTTTTTGCCGCTTTCGGGAAAGCTCAAGATCAAGAATCGTTCCGAAGGAAAGTTTCGTGAAATGATCATTGCGGGGCTGGTCGCAATCGGTCAGGGGGAAAATCCGAACAACATCCAGGATCTTCTGGCAGGGTTCCTGAGCGAGGCGGAGCGGGTTCATCTGCCTTCGACCTGAGTCAAGGGAATAGGGAGCGCAGGGACAATGGCCAAGAAAACCCGTCATGAAGAACATGAGAATCTTGAGAGATGGCTTGTTTCCTACGCCGATTTTATTACGCTCCTCTTTGCCTTTTTTGTGATGCTTTATGCAATCTCTTCCTTGAATACCGGAAAGTTCCGGGTCATGTCCAATGCGATTACCGCCACATTCCAGCATAAAAAGGTGATCGGCTCGACCCATGTGATTATTCCCAAGGATAATACCGAGCAGTCCGGAAAGGTCACCCCGCAGACGCAGTCGGTCATGGTCCAGGCCATTCAGCTTATGGCTGAGAAGTCGTCCCAGAAAGGGGATATGCAGGTTGTCCAGACAAAACATGGGGTTGTTCTCAGGATCCAGTCGAAGCTATTGTTCGAGTCGGGACATTCGAAGATCCGTCCACAGGCGTTGCCTGTCCTCAAAAAAGTGGCGGGAATCCTTGCAAAGTCCCAAAAAGAAATCCGTATCAGCGGTTATACGGACAATCAGCCGATCCGGACCTCAAGGTATCCGAATAACTGGGTTCTGTCCACGATGAGGGCCGTTAATGTCCTGACCGAGTTGATTCAGGATGGTCCACTGAATCCAAGAAGGGGCGGGGCGTCGGGATTCGGGCGCTTTCGTCCGATCGCTTCCAATATGACAGCGTCCGGACGGGAAAAAAACCGCCGTGTCGAGATTCTGATCCTGAACAGGGAGTACCATCCACCCCGTGTTCTTCCGTTGTCCGGCTCTGGACCAGGCCCCCACCAGACGTTTCCAAACCGGAAGACAGAACATGCAAAGCCTTTGCCTCCTCCGGAGATTTGAAGAATTTCCGGATGTATGATAAAAGGAGATTATTTAAAGTCATGGAAATCACAGGATTTTTCGTTTGTGATCTCCTGATAGGGCTGGAGGTTCAACATGAGTATCTTGCCGACAGTGGGAGTTCAGCAATCGATTGAGCAGATCCCGGTGCTGATCCAGGCTTCGCCTCCGCTTCCCCCTTCTCTTCCCTCCGTTTCTGCCATGCCGCTTGCTGTTGCCGAGGTGGAAAAAGTCAGGGAGGTTCGTCCTGTTTCTCTGTCCCGCGAGGATGCCGTCGGGTCAGATGAGGAGGGTGAGGAGGGTGGGCAGAAGCAAAAAGATGGTGAAGATAACCCGGATGCCGTTTATCCCCGGTCAAAAGGACACCTTGATCTCAGGGCTTGAGCGATTGTCAAAACGTGAGGGGAGTCCGTGGGGTTCGATTTGATTCAGGGCATTCTCGATCTTTTGTTTTTGGTTGCGGGCGCGATCTCGATCGTCTATCTCCGGGTTGTCCGGATGAGGATGCGGCAGCTGGCAATCGAGAAAGCCCGGCGGCAACCCTCCCAAGACCCTGCCGATAACACAGCCCGATCGGCCAGTTTGTCTGGCAATTCCCGACTGGAATCCCGGAGGAATGAGATTGTTTCGAGGGACAATCGGGAGGTTTCCGAGATGAGGAGCCTTTTGGCCAAAATGACACTGGAACGCTCCAGGCTTCAGGTGGCCTTTTACGATGCAGAGCGAATGATTGAAGACTTTGAAAATCTTCAGACGGGATCTCCTTCTGCTCCGATATCTGTCACGTATCCTTCCGCCGATACTGCTTCCTATCCGGATCCTGCCAGTGCTGTTTCGGGGAAATCGGCTCCGTTGACGGACCAGGAAAAGGCTGTTTTCTGGTCCGGGTCTGGTCAATCCGTTTCAGAAATTGCCCAAAAGCTTGGACGAAGTGAGGGAGAGGTGGAGCTGATCCTGGGTATGGCACGGTTATCCGGTGGGGGTGTGGAATAATAGTCGGGGAGAACTTTGATGGAGAGTGTTCAGCCACTCGATCCTTACGGCGGTGGGATCTCTTTGGGGCCAGATCCGCTTCTCGGTCTTTTGCGTCTGCTCCGCATGGAGCCAAAAGGGGTCGTCTCGGCCCTTTTGACACCTCTTCGATCGACTTCTCCCCTTTTATGGTCAGTGAGTGTTCCAGGGTTTAAAATCCCGCTGATTCTTTCCCTTCCGCCTGACAGTCTTCCCGGAAGTCTTTCCCATCAGAGTTTTTCCGGAACGATTTTTGAGGAAAACAAACAGTTGTTTTTCAGGGGTGACCGGGAAGTCGACACTTCTCCTCCATTGCTTCTTTTCCTGGGAGATGTTCCTGACGGGAATAAAGCTCATGAAGGGAAAACAACTCCTTATAAAATAAATGAAAACTCTTTCATTCCCGGACCGGATGGCCGATTGTTTTCCTCTCAACTTCCTGCGCAGAAGATATCGGAGACTTATTTTTCGAAAAGCGGGGACGTTCCGAATCCTCTTTTTCAAAAAATTGATGGACCTGTTCCTCCGGGCTTGCTGTTTCCGGGTGGACTCCCGCCTTCTGTGAGCTTCGAAATCTGCTGGCCGGATCAAAGAGATTCTTCCTCCCAAAAACAGTCACCGGCTGATTCATCCGCGAGCTTTTCTTTCAGGCTTTCCATGTCCTATAAAACAGGGGAAAGCCTGGATCTTGCCGGCGTATATGACCCTTCCAGTTCAAAATTAAGTCTTTATCCAAGGTCATCCTCCCGCTCCCTGCTGTCTTACTGGAAGAGCATCGGAGGAGAGCTTGGGGCCGCTCTCGAAAAAAACTTCTCCATTTTGCTGGAAAGCCACAGGAGGGATCATGGATGATCCCGAAAGCATTTCCCGGATGGCGATTGCGATTCGCTACCTCCCGGGAGAAGATGGGGCTCCTGTTGTTGTTGCTTCGGGAAAGGGGGAAATTGCAAAAGCGATTCTGGAACAGGCCGCCCTCTACAAGATTCCTGTCACGGAAAATCCTCCCCTTGCGAAAATGCTGGTCGGACTGCCGCTTGATCACCCTATTCCTGTCGAGTTCTATGAGGCTGTCGCCCTGGTTCTTGCCCATCTCTACCGATATCCCGGTGGCGAAAAAGAGACAACTTCGAAATCGGCTCCCTGAGGCTAACACTGAAATGAGAAGGAGCTTCCTGTTTTTTCCCCTTTTTTTCTCCCCGCCGTTTCCTGTTGTGAGTGGTCATCATTCCAGGCAAAAACAATCATGGTTTATTTGAAAAGCCTCCGGAGAGGGTCGGATCCGGGCGAGGGCTAGTGCGCGCGGAATTCGAAGAGATGCGCACCGGAGGCCTTGGATGACTCAATTTGATTTCCTGGGTGGAGCTTCTGCCCCACGACCCGGAGCATAGAGGGCCTTGTGATCAAGGGATCGACGATCGTGCACCGCAAAGACAAGGACGGTAAACCGACCTCTCTCCCCTCTGATTCTGATCCAGGCCG
>DAHWBS010000056.1 GCA_027323445.1 Leptospirillum sp. | reverse complement strand
CTTTTTTGGGGGTGGTGGTGTTTTCAATGGTTCTGATGACTCCACTGAGTGTCTATTCCTCGGAGCCAGGCCCAGTGCTGGTTTCCAAAACTCTTTCCGGGACCCCGTCATCGGGGAGAACGCTGAGTCTTGCTGTCCGGGAAAAGACTTCCCGCTTCAGGGATGGCGATCTTCTTCATGTTTTCCTCGACGGATCCATTCTTGAAGCAAAGTCTCCTGAACGGGGGCTTTTTTCAGTTGTTATCTCCCATCTTTCCGGAGAGTCTCATCGCGTTTCCCTTCGGTTTTCGAGAAAAGACCAGACAGAGTGGGGATCTGAATTTTTACTGGCTCTCCCGCCAGTCTCCCCTTCCCCCTCGGAGGTGAAGCCCTGATGGCCATTCTTCCGATCCGTCCCTACGGGGATCCTGTTCTTCAAAAAAGCTGTCTTGAGGTCTCCAATGTCGACGGGAGTCTGATGGAGACGATCCAGTCAATGATTGAGACTCTTTACACTGTTCCGGGAATCGGGATTGCCGCGCCGCAGGTAGGATTGAACCTCAGGTTTTTTGTCTACGACATGAACCGGAGGGCGGAAAAAACCGGTCGGTCTCCTGTTATCCTCCTGAATCCGGAAATCGTCGAGAGTGAGGGGTCTGTGACTGAAGACGAAGGCTGTCTTTCTTTTCCGGGAATTTTTGTTCCTCTTCCCCGTCATGAACGGATCGGTGTTCGCGGATACGATCCGGACGGCCGCCTCATCGAGCTTTCGGGGAGCGGTCTTTTTTCCCGATTGATCCAGCATGAGATGGATCACCTTGACGGTCTTCTTCTCAGAGACCGGATGACATTGTGGGACCGTGCCCGACTGGCGGTCGAGATGGAAAAAATCCGGAAAAGAGGGAATCAGTCAAGGAGAGCCCGCCGTGGCTGATCCGTCTGCTGTCAGGGTGGTTTTCATGGGAACGCCTGACTTTGCCGTTCCGTTTCTTCAGGCCCTGCTTGATGCCAGATTCCATTTGGTCGGGGTGTTGACCCAGCCGGACCGGCCCAGGGGACGTGGTCAGGAGCTTTCTCCCAGTCCGGTCAAGATCTGCGCGACGGCCAACAATATTCCTGTTTTTTCTCCGACAACCCTTCGTGACGGACAGGCGCTTTCCTGCCTTCATGAATGGAGGCCCGATGTGGTCGTTGTTGTTGCCTATGGTAAGATTCTTCCAGAGGAGATTTTGTCGCTGCCGCCCCATGGTTGTGTCAATGTTCACGCATCCCTTCTTCCGTCCTTTCGGGGAGCATCTCCTATTGTATGGGCTGTCCGTTCAGGCGTTCCCGAGTCCGGGGTAACCTTGATGCTGATGGACAAGGGGATGGATACGGGTCCGGTTCTTACAACTCTGGCTTTTTCTCTCCGGGAAGATGAGACATCAGGAAGTCTTGCCGAAAAGATGATGGAGAGCGGGCCGGATTTTCTGGTAGGGGGGCTTCTGGACTATCTCGACGGAAATCTCCACCCTGTCGCTCAGGACGGACCGTTTTCCCTGGCGCCCATGATCAGGAAGGAAGACGGACGAATTTCTTTTGCCGGTATGTCGGCAACTGAAATCGATCGACATGTCAGGGCAATGAATCCATGGCCAGGTTCCTATTTCGAATCGGATACGGGAAACATTCGGATCCATCGGGGCGTGGTTCTGTCCGTGCCGGATCCCTGTCAATCTCCGGGAGAGGTCATTGGCGTTTCTTCTTCGGGGATTGATGTTTGTTGCCAGAAGGGTGTGTACAGGATTCTCGAGATTCAAAGGCCGGGCGGACGAAAGCTCAAGGTGTCGGAATTCCTTTCGGGATCGCCGATTTTTCCGGGTTGTTCTCTGGGATGATTGTTTTATGGCCCACTACGTATGAGGAATGCTGAAAATGTGGAATATGGTTAAGTCGGCTGTGTTTCTGGGACTGATGACGGGAATTCTTTTGCTGATCGGCCGCACCATTGGTGGTGAAACAGGAATGGTCCTGGCTTTTGGTCTTTCCATTGTCATGAATGTCGGCTCATGGTGGTTTAGTGACAAGATCGTTCTCAGGATGTATAACGCCCATGAAGTGACTCCGGATATGCTGTCGAATCCGCGCCTGAGCGATCTGTCAAGAACTCTTGAGGCCCTTTCCAAAAGAGGGAAAATCCCGGTTCCCCGCCTCTATGTGATGGACGATCCCTCTCCAAATGCTTTTGCGACGGGGAGAAACCCGGACCATTCCGCTGTAGCGGTAACAACAGGCATCATGGATCTTCTGACTCCGGAGGAGCTTTCGGGTGTTCTGGGCCATGAGCTGACGCACATTATTAATCGGGATACCTTGATTTCGACTCTTGCGGCATCTATTGCCGGTGCGATCACGATGCTTGCAAACATGGCCCAAATGGAGGCCATTTTTGGAGGTCGCGAACGGGAAGAGCGGGAAGGAGGCTCCGGATTGGGCGCTATTGCCATGATGATTCTGGCGCCTGTTGCAAGTTTTATTATTCAGATGGCTATTTCAAGGTCGCGGGAATTTATGGCGGATGCCGGTGGGGCGGCCCTTTGCGGAAACCCTCTTTTTCTGGCGCAGGGGCTTATGAAGCTTGAGGGTGGAGTTGAAAGGGTTCCGATGCAGGCCAGTCCCGCTACGGCCCATATGTTTATTCTGGAACCCTTCAAGAAGCTTGGGATCATGGCTCTTTTTTCGACCCATCCCGCGACCGAAGAACGGGTCAGACGGCTTGAACTGATGGCCGGTGGAGTAAAAGGGGGTGTGCGTCATGAGTTCTAGAGTCAGTGCCCATTCCCTCTTGATAGCACCTTCCGTCCTGTCCGCGGACTTTTCCCGGCTGGGGGAGGAGGTCAGGGAGGTTACCGAAGGTGGTGCGGATCTTTTGCACCTTGATATCATGGATGGACATTTTGTTCCTAACCTGACGTTTGGTCCTCCGGTGATCGCCCCGCTTCAAAAGTGGAGCGATCTTCCCATGGAGGCCCACCTGATGGTCTCGAATCCTTCATCTCTTGTGGAGTCTATGGCCAGGGCGGGTGTCAATCGGCTGATCGTTCATGCGGAAACCGATCCGCATCTTCATCGTCTGATCGAGTCGATCCGGCTCAACGGGATGTCTGCGGGTGTTGCCCTGAATCCCTCCACTTCCCTGACGGTCCTGGAGGAGATTCTTCCCTTGCTTGACCGTGTCCTGATCATGACGGTCAACCCCGGATTCGGCGGTCAAAGCTTTATAGAGGGATCCCTTTCAAAAATCCGCCGGCTTTCCTCGATGAAGGAACGACTCGGATGTCCCCGCGTCCGTATTGAAGTTGACGGTGGGATTTCGGTCAAGAATATTGCCCAGGTTGTTTCAGTCGGAGCCGATACGATTGTTGCCGGGACGGCTATTTTCTCCGGGCCTTCAAGAAAGGACGCCATTTCGGCTCTCAGGTCCGCTGCGGGAGTTCTTCTTGTGTGATTTGTTTGCAATTTATCCGGGTTGTGTGTAGTTTTGTCCATTAAGAAATTTTGAGATTGTTTTATCTGGCCAGAATCCCGGAAATGGAGCGTTCAGATGGGAGTTCCTGACTCCTCCGAGAGGGTTTCCTACTTTTTTGACAGGGTTCTCGGTAAATTGATCGATCTTCTCGTGGCAGCGGCCTTTTTGAGGTTGGGAGACCTCATGGGGGGAGATTTTCTGGGAGCGGTTTCCGGGATTGGCTATCTTCTTGTTGCCGACGGATTACCGGGTGGCAGTCTCGGAAAGCGCATGACCCGACTCAACGTGCGGAGAGCTTCCGGAGGAAGTTGCCGTTATTTTGAGTCCACTATCCGAAATAGTCCTGTTGCGTTTGGCTTTTTGGCTGGTTTGATCCCCTGGGTGGGATGGTTCTTCATGCTTTGTGTACTTGGAATAGAGTTTGTCATGCTGGTGGGAACCAGAACCGATCATCGCCTGGGTGATGATTGGGCGGGAACGAATGTTGAGGGAAAGGGATATCCTCCAGTGGGGAGGGATATCCCGGATTTCAGTGTGCCGGAGGATCCGGTGCCGGGAAAGAACAGGCCTCTATAGCAGGCACGTTTCAAGCAAGGGGGAAAGTTTGTCATTTTTTGCCAGAATGTTCGGTTTTCTCTCCCAGGATCTGGCGATTGATCTCGGAACCGCCAATACACTGGTTTATGTTCGTGGTAAGGGTATCGTCATCAATGAGCCTTCGATTGTCGCCATAGACCAGAAGACCAATATGATTCTGGCGATTGGTCATGAGGCCAAGAAAATGCTGGGTCGTACTCCGGGGAACATTATTGCGATCCGCCCGATGAGAAATGGTGTGATCGATAATCCCGATGTGGCGCAGCAGATGATTTCCCACTTCATCAATCAGGTTCATCAGCGATCCACCTTTGTCCGTCCAAGGATGGTGATTTGCATACCTTCCCGGATCTCCCAGGTGGAGCAGCGGGCGGTGAAGGATGCTGCCAGACTGGCCGGAGCACGCGAGGTCTATCTGATTGAGGAGCCTTTGGCTGCCGCGATCGGAGCGGGCTTGCCCATCATGGAACCTTCAGGAAATATGGTTATCGATATTGGTGGCGGAACGACCGATGTGGCGATCATTTCTCTCGGAGGGATCGTTTACAGCGAGTCGATCAAGGTTGCAGGCGACAGAATGGATGAGGATATCATCCAGTACATCAAGAAAAAACATAACCTCCTGATCGGCGATGCGATGGGTGAGCGGATCAAGATCGAAGTCGGGTCTGCGATTGCCGAGGCAGAAGAGCGCACCATGGTCATCAAGGGCAGGGATATCATCAAGGGACTTCCTAAAACGGTCAAGATTACCGACGCCGAAATTCGGGAAGCTCTTTCCGATACGATCAGCCGTATTGTCCAGACGGTTCAGAAAACTCTTGAAAATACCCCACCCGAGCTTTCCGCCGATATCATCGACAGGGGAATTGTTCTCACAGGAGGAGGATCCATGCTCAGGGGTCTTGATAAAAGGCTTCGGGAAGAGATTTGTCTCCCCATCATCACTGTGGACAACCCGCTTCAGACGGTGGTCATGGGAACCGGAAAAACGCTTGAAGAGCTTGAGGTTTTGAGGAAGGTTTCTATAGGGGGCTGATCTTTGGAAAAGCCTCGATTCCAGGGGAAACCACCGAGAGCATTGATAGCTTTTTTTATTGCTTTGATCGCAGTTATGGTAATTCTGGGTTTTTACCCAAAAGTGTTCCGCTCGATGTTTGTTTCGGCTCCGGAAAGCCTGTTCGGAGGTTTCTTGTCGGGGGTGTCTTCAGGCTCCCAGCAGGCGGGCTCTCTCTGGACCAATTATCTTGATCTTGTGGCGGTAAAAAAGGAAAACGAAGCCCTTAAGAAAGAGCTATCCCTTCTCTCCCGCAGGCTGTATCAGTCAAAGGATCTGTTTTTTCAGAATGCCCAGATGAGAGCTCTTCTGGAGCTCAGAAGCCGGGTTGTGAAGCCAGGAAAATCATGCAGGGTCATGGCGATCAACCCCACTTCAGGTCACAGGACATTCCTTCTGGATTGCGGGTCGGTTGATGGTATAGAGGAGAAATCGGGGGTCGTCGGCTCGTTTGGTGTTCTGGGTTATGTTGTTCGGGTTTTTCCGCATTTTAGTCAGGTTCTATGGATCGAGGACACCTTTTTCGCGCTGGAGGCGAGAATCCCAGGAATACCCGACTCCGGGATCATACACGGGCAGGGGCAGGGCAAGAGCCTGCGCCTGAAGTATCTGCCTCTCCTTTCGGCTGTTAAAGTTGGCGATCCTGTCGAAACGACTGGTGATGATGGCATTTTTCCTCAAGGTGTTCCCATTGGAAGTGTGCAATCGGTCGGGAAAAGGGAAAAGATGCTCTTTCACCAGGTTCAGGTTACACCTTCAGAGCATTTGAGTGATCTCCATTTTGTATATGTTTTTTTACCGGAGCATCATTGGGCAGTCCATTCGCTCGTTGGTGGATTGCCCAAATGAGATGGTTGTACCGGGTTGTTCTTCTTCTGATTTTATTATTGTTGTCTTCGGTTATTGCGATGAAGTTGCCGGTACTGCTCTGGATTGACTGGCTGGTTCCGATCTTGTTTTTTGGACTTCGAAATGCTCCTTTGGTTGCGGCAATTGTGTGCGCGGTTCTGATGGGGACGATGTTGACCCTGTTTTCTCTTGATCCGGTGCTCGAACTTGTCACGAAGTCTGTTCTGATTTCGATTTTGGTGGTATGGCTTTTCCCCCTGATCCAGTGGGATCATCCCAAAAATGCGTTGGCTGCCTGGTGGGGGGTATTGATGATGGATGGGTTTGCTTCCGTGATTTTGCCGCAACTTCTGGGGCATGGAGGTCCCGAAGTGGGGCAGGCACCCGATTGGATGCGCCTGTTGGCAACCGGAATCCTTGGATCTCTTTTTGTGGGAATATTGTACGGCTCAGGACAGCTTGGTTCTTCCAGGCTTGCATCAGGCCCCAGAAAACTGGGCCGATAATTCCTGGTATTCCCGAATAGAGAATTTCATCAGGAAAAAACCCATCCCTGGATGTTTTGGGAAGAAGAATCCTTTCTGACATTCCTGTGAGGGTGGTGTGTGAAGTCGTTTCAGGGATTACCCTTTACCGGGCGCAGGCCCTTGGTTCTTCGAGAAAACGCTCCTAAACTGGGGCTTTCGGGGGACCGTTTTCTTTTTAATCTTCCGAAAACACCGCAGGGCCGTTTCAGGATTCTTCTTGTCCTGATAGGGCTGGGGCTCGGAGTTCTCTTGCTCCGCCTTTTTACGGTCCAGATCACCGAGCATGAAAAATATCTTCGCCTTGCCAATGGAAACATCCTGAGAGTTGTGCCGCTCCCTCCCCTTCGTGGTCCCATCCTTGACCGAAACGGCGAGATCCTTGTCAGCAATAACATGAATTTCGCTGTATCCCTGATTCAGTATGGTCTAAAGGACAATGAAGACCAGATCATGAATCGTCTTTCCATGGATCTTGGCGTTCCGGTGGCCGAGATCGAAGACACTTTTGACAAAGTCCGGGACATTCTTCCACCTTACCTCCCGATTCCCCTTCTGACGCATTTGACGATTGCCCAGCTCGCCAGAGTCCAGATGGACCTCTGGCGTCTTCATGGGGTTGTGATCCAGGCCATTCCCGATCGCCGCTATACGAAGGGAGATCTGGCCGCCCACATGCTGGGTTATGTCGGATCTTTGTCTGTTGCAGACATGAAAAGTTCATATGCCCGACATTTCCCTCCAGGGACCGGAATAGGGAAGACAGGCCTGGAGAAGGAATATGACTCTGTTTTGCAGGGAACTCCCGGAGAGGACCGGAACCTGGTCGACTCCCAGGGGGATGTCATCAAAAAACTTTCCCCGACTCTGCCGACAGAGGGTCATGCTCTCCGTCTGACAATTGACTGGCGTCTTCAAAAGGTTGCGGAAGATGCGCTGGGCGACCGGAAGGGTGCTGTCGTGGCACTTGATCCCAGAAAC
>DAHWBS010000055.1 GCA_027323445.1 Leptospirillum sp. | reverse complement strand
AAGGTATTTTTAATTATTTGGCTCTGGTATTGGTACTCGGGAGGGGAATCGAACCCCTATGACCGTAAGGTCGGCGGATTTTGAGTCCGCTGCGTCTGCCTGTTCCGCCACCCGAGCATGTAATGGTGAAATATAAGGAAGGAAGAATCTCAGTGAGAGATTGTATCGGCGGAGGCAGGTGTTTGCAAGCAGAATCAAAACATGCTTGTTCTTTAGCCTTTTCTTTTTTCTAAGGATCTTCTGGAAAGCCCGGTCCGGGGATCTCGATATAACGGAAAACCTCCAAAGGGGAAATTCCGAGCTCTCTCGGATGAAAGGTTTGGGTGACGCTACTCCGGTCAATCAAGGGAAGTGTGATGTGGAATGGCTCGGCAACCGGTTTCGAGCGGCTGGAAAAAAGGACAAGCAAGTTGACCTGTCCTGCATGTGTGCCGGGATCCTTGTATTCGGAAACCATGGCGATTCTTCCGTCGGAAAGCTCAACGAGCGAGCCAACCGGATAGACGCCAATCATCCGGACAAGCTCCGCGATTGCTCTCGGGTCGAGTCGGTGAATTTCTGTTTCCAAGAGATAGGCCAGGGTTTTGGCCGGGGAAAGAGGATTCGCGTAAATGCGTCCGGCTGTGAGTGCCTCGTAAATATCGAGAACCATCAGTGAGCGGGAGACCGGGTTCAACTCCTTGATGTCAATTCCGTAAGGGTAGCCCGCTCCGTTTTTTCGTTCGTGGTGCTCGATGCAAACTGTCGCGCATAATCCCCTGATCACCTCCTCTTTACTCTTTGAAAGAATGGAGTGCCCAAGCTGGGGATGTTTTTTCATGATGTCCCATTCTGACGGGGTCAGTTTTCCGGGTTTCTTGAGCACATCCAGTGGAATGAGGGCCTTTCCGATATCGTGGAGAAGGGCAGCGAGCCCCCATTTGGCCAGATCTTCTCTCGGAACTCCGGACCGGGCAGCAAGACTGATTGTGAGGACCATCGTATTTGCCGAATGAACATAAGATTCGTCATCGACCTCCGAGAGGGTCAGGAGAAATGAGTTGTTGTTGGGGTTTTTTAGAGTCATCTCCAGAGTTTGGGTGACCTGTTCCTTGAGCGGAAGGACATCAAAAGATAGCTTCTGGCGAATGTTCTCAAAACTTTTGGTGACGACAGCAATGGTCTTCTCCTGAAGGGCGCTCCATTGCCTGACGGCATGAGGCGTTTGCATCTCAAGGGTCTGAAACTCTGGAGTGATATTGTTGCTTTCCTGATGAAGACGATCGGAGTCGCTAGTCTTCTCTTTTCGGTGTGGAGTTTGTTCCTGACCCTTCTCGACATTGATGGTGACCATCCTGATGCCGTTTTCCTTGAGTTTCAGGATCTCGTCCTCGGAGCGGATTTTAAAGCGGTGGAACAGGATGTTTGTTTCTAGCCAGTTCTTGTCCAGCGAGACAACTTCCATGCCTACTGTCAGTTTGTCGACATGAATTGTTTTATGCATTGGGAGTGCCCTCTTGATACCTTTGAAAAATCTTTCATTCGCGAAAAACTGATCGGGAACCGATCGAAGTTTCTTTTGAGTGAGGGAAGCTTTTCAAGCATTCTCAATGCTATCATTTTCCATTTCCATTTTCTCATCCGAGTAATTTTGTAAAATGCGATCTGGACAGACAGCCCAATGGCAAGCTCTGAGGACTGCATCGAAGATGTCCGATCAAGAAAATCAGAGTGTTCCAAAATCAAAGGATGATCCCGTCATTATGAGTGCCTTCAGAAACTGATCCAGATCTTTTCTTTTTTCAATCAAGGCATTAATCTCATTATCTAACGATTGATCAGCCATTGTTTTCACAAGGCCTTTTTTAAGGGAACCTCAATGAAAATATTTCCGTTCCGTTTTGTTTGTTTATTTTTGATATTGATCGCGATTATCCTTTCCTTTCCTGAAAAAGGGTTTGCCTATCCCGGATTTTCCAGAAACTATGATTTCCCTTGTGCTTTTTGTCACATCCAATGGCCAAAACTAAATGACAATGGAAACATATTCAAGGATCGCGGGTTCATGCTTTCAACGACAGGCCATGGAAATGGTCTGGACATGACGTTTGCTGATCCCGCAAACCAGAATTATTTTCCTGTCGGTTTTCGCATGAGCGAGTCTTATGACATGAGTGCAGTCAATGGAGTGTTGGCTGGAGGAAAAACAAATGGTGGATGGGCCAACGGGGCTAACTCGCAAAACCCCTGGAGTCTTGAGTCCGGTGGTCTTCTGAACCCCTGGATTTCTTACTGGATAGAGCCAGGCTTCCTCGCTGGCAGCACTTTCGGGATAACAAAACTCTGGGTCCGCTTCGACGATCTTTTGCACTCGACATGGTTGAATATTTATGCCGGTCAATCCAGCGTGGATTCTCCTTTTTCAGCGCACAGGGCCGTTTCGATCGGTACGGCATCTCCCTACACGATGTATGACTATCAGCCGGGAACGGCCGAAATTGTTACAAACTCTGGCGCGCAAAATGCCGGGTTTTCTTTTGCCAATCCTGTCGGGGCCTATTTTGATGGAGACAGGTTCCAGATGGGACAATCGGTTACCTCTATCCGATACTTCGGTTACCAGTTTGAAAACGGTTGCGGGACAAGCCGATCCTTCTCCATAAACCCCTGTGAGACCCGGCTCGATGTGAGCTTTATTCCGAATTCTTCATTGTACGCCTCGTCGAACTCCGAAGGGGTTTCTGGAGGCAGCGCCTCGCAAACGCCTTCGGTTCCTCCGGTCTATTCCTTAAATGTATCGCAAAATAACGGCTTTTCTTATTTTGTCCACCTGACCCAGTCATTCGGTGGCTGGGGAGCCACATCGGGAGAGAGAGTTGGTCTTTTCTCCTATGTGGGCGAAGGGAGTTCTTTGGGTGGTCTTGGAGGAGCTGCTCCCGCATCTGTCTTTAACCGTGAGGGTGTTGACCTTTCTTTGAACCCGATCCCCAGAGGGGGGCTCAATCTGTTCGGAGCGTGGGAGATTGTCCAGGATCCGACAGGAATGATTCAGGCCAATCCGGCTTTTCTGGGTAATTCGATTCCTGTTTCAGGAGTTTCGTACATGACATGGTTTGTCGAGGCGGACTGGCAACCGGATTTTTCCGGAATTCTTCCTTCTGACGGGACCGGTTCCAATATGATTTCTGTCATTTATAATCAACTTGACATGATTGGGCAGCCCACTTTTTCCGGAGGGAATCATGTTGTTCTTCCCGGAAATTTTAACGATGTTCTTTCTTTTACCGTTCTGGACAGATACAGCCTGTGGCAAAGTGAAAGGGCCGCAATTTCCCTTTATGCCCAGTACCAGTGGTTGTTGGATGACGGGGTGTCAGGGCTGTTGAGCGGATTTGCATCCAATGGCGTCCAGATGGGTGGAAATCACCTGTTTCCTTCATATCCCGGCTCTCTTTTTGGGAACGTGACTGCCAGCAATTTTTCGGTCGGTGTGGACTTTGCCTACTGAGTGGGCAATCTGGATGAAATAACCTTCATTCTTGTGGCATAATTTTCTCGAAATTCCGTAAACAACCTTTATGTTGATTGATTGCCAGGCACCGCTTCAAAAAGCGATTGTCGGAGCCCAACCCCAATGGAGGATCAGTTGATTCGTCGAGCTGTTTTGTTGTCTGGAATGTTTCTGGTATTTTTTTCGATCGGCCATGGGGAAAATGCGTTTGCTCTTGCGCCGGCGGATCCCGTTGATGGCAAGGTCGTCTATAATCATTACTGCGTGGCCTGTCATGGTCCACAGGGAAATGGTCAGGGGCTTGCGGCTCCGGCGATGTTTCCTCATCCTGCCAATTTTACGGATCCCACCCTCTGGAAGGGAAGGTCCGACGCTTTTTTTATCAATGTGATCACCAACGGCAGAAAAAGGGTCATGCCACCATGGTGGGATGTGATTACCAAGCAGGAAATTCAGGATGTTTATGCTTATGTGAAGACAACGTTCAAACCAAAGTGACATCAGGTTCCCTTGAGGGAAATGATCAATGAATTTAAGGAGAGGTGTTTGTGAGTCCTGACGGGAGTATTGTCTGTAAACTGTCCGGCGTGGTTCCTTTTGAGGAAAATGTCCGTTTATTCAAATTTGATACGGGTGGGGTGGATTTTTCCTTTCACCAGGGACAATTCATCTCCCTGTCCGGATCCGACGGGAAGTCTTCCTATTTTGCAATTGCTTCTCCCCCCTCACGCAAGGGAGGCTTCGAGATTTTGGTCAAACGCGGAAACTCCACTACGGACTACCTTTTTTCCCGGTCTGTCGGTGATATGATTCCCATTTCCGGCCCACTGGGCAAGGGTTTTGCCCTGGATCCATATGTCGGGAAAAGTTTGCTGTTTGTCGGTGTCGGGACGGCTATTGCACCTCTTCGCTCAACGCTTCTGACGGCACTCGAGCGAAGAGGCGATTTCAACCGGATCTCTTTTCTGTTCGGAACACTGACACCCAACCATATCTGGTTCGGTGAAGAGATGGATGAATGGCACCAAAAGGGGGCAGAGGTTCATATTACGGTGACTTACCCGGATGAGACCTGGAACAGGGACTCCGGTTTTGTCCAGGATATCCTTCGTCAGTCCAAGGATCCTCTCCATGAAACGGTTGTCTATCTGTGCGGAATGAAAGAGATGGTCGAGGAAACAACGAAGGTGCTGAAGGAAAGATCCATTCCGGAAGAGATGATTCTTCTGAATTTCTGATCTGTCCGGATCGATTGCTGGCGCGTTAAGGTGGAACATGATTTTGACATGGACAGGGATATGACTGAAAAAGGAATCATGTATGACCACCCGGGGCAAGGGGCTCTGTACATTGTCAGCACTCCGATCGGAAATCTCTCGGACATTACTGTCCGTGCACTGAAGGTTCTGCTGTCGGTCGGACTCGTTGCCTCCGAAGATACCCGTGTGACAAGATCTTTGATGAACTATCATCAGATTCCCACACCACTTGTTTCCTATCATGCCCATAATCAGGAAGAAAAGATCCCGCTGTTTCTGGATCGTCTGAAAGATGGCATCAGTATCGCCCTTGTGAGTGATGCCGGAACTCCTCTCATATCTGATCCGGGAAGCGAACTGGTCCGAAGAGCGATCGAGGCCGGTTTTTTTGTTCATCCGGTGCCTGGTCCATCGTCGGTCCTGTCGGCGCTGGTGTCTTCAGGCATTGAGCCCGGCCGATTTCTGTTTGACGGATTCCTTCCCCGTACCCCTGGCGAGATCCGGAAGAGACTTGAGCGGGTCAAGGAATATGATGGAGCCCTTGTGTTTCTTGAGTCCCCCCATCGGGTGCTCAAGACACTTTTGCTGATGCAGGAGGTGCTAGGCGACAGGGGCGCATCGGTTCACCGGGAAATGACCAAGGCGTTTGAATCGGTAACAAGGGGGGCATTGTCGGAGGTCTCTTCGATTCTTTCCAGAAAAACGCTGAAAGGGGAGTTTACGATCGTTGTGGCGGGGAAAGAGCGGGAAAAGGGACGCAAGCGTGTGAATCGCTATCCAAGGGAATCGGATTCCACTGAAGAGTTGGAGAAAACGGAAGAGATCGACTCTTCCGGGGAAGATGATGGACTGTTCGACTTTGAACTCGAGGGAGTCTGAGATTCGATGAATGTTGTCATTGTCCAGAACGACCCGGCTTTTGGTGATGTTTCGAGAAACATCGAGGATGTCTCCCTGATGTTGTCCAAAAGAAAGGATCCAAAGCCGGATCTGGTAGTCCTTTCAGAGCTTTTTGCCTCAGGATATCAGTTCACGTCGGTTGCTGAAGCGCATGCTCTCTCCGAGAAAGCCGTCGGACCGGATGCTGGTCCAACGGTTGCCTTCATGAAGGCCCTTTCCCGGGAAACCGGCGGGTTGGTCGTAGGGGGGTTCCCCTGTCAGAAAAATGGCCGGGTGACGAATGCCGCGGCTGTTTTCAGAAACGGGGAGCTGGTAACAGTTTATGACAAGGTACACCTGTTTGATGCGGAAAACCGATGGTTCTCTCCCGGAGAAGGTCCATTGTGTCTTGTCGATACGCCTTTTGGTCCAATGGGAGTGATGATCTGTTTCGACTGGCTGTTTCCGGAAGTGGCCCGAAGTCTGGCGCTTTCGGGGGCCATGTTTATCGCTCATCCGGCAAACTGGGTTCTCCCTTTTGGCCCTTCGGGAATGATTCTCCGGTCGGTGGAAAACCGGATCTTTACAATGACAGCCAACAGGGTTGGAACTGAGGAGCGTGGGGGGCTGGCTCCATTGACCTACATTGGACAGAGTCAGGTACTCTCTCCGTCCGGGGAGATTCTGGCGAGGGCTCCCCGGGAAACAGCAGCGATTCTGGAAGTTTCCTTTGATCCGGCTGTTGCAAAGACCAAGACCGTCGCATCGGAAAGTGATGCATTCAGGCAAAGGAGGCCTGATCTTTACCATTTGTAAAAACAGTTCTCTCCTCCCCCATTGTGCGCAAGACAAAACCTGCCTATAATCCCCCCATGCCATTTCTTGCGGGTGAGTCCCTAATCCTCTATGACAGCCGTGGTCGAGCCTACGTTATTCCGGAACTGATCCCCGGAAAGGTCTTCAATCTGGACGGACATCTTTTTCCTCACGCCGAGCTTATGGAAAAAGCCTGCGAGGGAGAAAGCTATGTCGGCCCAAGAGGGCTGACCCTTACTCCATTTCGCCCGACGCTCAGGGAAACATTGTCCCATATGAAAAGACGGACCCAGGTTATCTACCCAAAGGATCAGGGGTTGATACTGATGTGGGGAGAGATCCGGCCCGGACTTCGAATCCTTGAGTCAGGGATAGGTGCCGGAGCTTTGACGTTAAGTCTTCTTCGCATGTCTGCTCCAGGAGGAGAGGTCGTTTCCCTCGAAAAGAGGGAAGAGCACGCATCTGAAGCGATGATGAACCTGCGAAGGATGGTTCCTGAGCTGATGGGGAGCCACAAGCTCCTGATCGGTGCTTATGGTGATCCCGGGTGGGAGGATGCGGTTCCCGGCGTTTTTGATCGTGTCGTGCTCGATTTGCCAGAGCCATGGGAGGGACTTCCCGGTCTTGCCCGAAAACTTCGTCCAGGGGGCATTCTTGTATCCTGGATGCCCACTCCGCTCCAGGTCCACACACTTTCCAACCGACTGAAGGATTCCGGAGATTTTCACCTGATCCAGACGGTTGAGGCCATTGTGAGGGACTGGGAGTTTGGTCCGACATCGGTTCGTCCCGCCCATCGCATTGTTGGCCATACCGGCTATCTCACGATGGCAAGACGGGCTGCTCCCGGTATTCCCTATATTGCATGGGAACCTTCCTTCTGAACATTTGCTTGCGGATTCCCCTTCTTAGCCAGTAAGGCAAGAGGGCGGTTTTGTTTTCCATCACGGCATTCCGGTATTCTATTTCTCATGCCGACAGGTAACCTATTTCGAGCGTATCCGACACCTGCCCAGAAAAAGATCCTTCTCCAATGGACCTTCCACTCTTACAAGGCCAGAAAGGCCGGAAAGCTCGTGATCAAGGTTCCGCCGCATTATAGTTCGGAGGAATGTGCCCGATGCGGGCATGTTCACCCGGACAACCGGCCTTCCCGGGCCGAGTTCGTCTGCCAGCGCTGCGGACTCACAGATAACGCCGATTATAACGCCAGCCGCGTCATCGCCCGAAGGGGGATCCGTCTTTTTCTGGAAGCTTTTTAGGGAAAAATCTGGATCGGAACGGAAATGGTCTGGCGAAAGAATCTTTCCAGGGCCACAAGCCGTTCGGAGGATACAGGCCTCACTTCAGGTGAAGGCGGCATTCT
>DAHWBS010000054.1 GCA_027323445.1 Leptospirillum sp. | reverse complement strand
GTATGCTGAAGATTCCCATTCTTCTGGGAGGGGTTGAAAACCTTGAGCAGGGGATCTTGTTCCTGGCATCCGGAGGAAGCTGTGTTCAGGGCCATGCGATCGGTTTTCCCCAGGACCCCGATGCCCTTCCGGCGTGGATGGCCTCCTTTTCCCTTCCGGAGGACTGGTCTTTTTGGGGCGATCTCTCCTGGCCTCCAGAAGAGATTGATCTTCTCAGGCAAGCTCTGGAACAGAAGAGACAGTTCCGCGACTGGGCGGAAAACCCCGGAGCAACCAGGGTGTGTTTTCATGAAACCCGGGAGAGCCGGTGCTTTTGGGAGCTTTTTATCGCGGGGGAAGGCCGGGAAAGATTCGGGTCCCGACCGGAGTTTCGGGAGATCGAAAAGATCTCCGGCCACTTGCACGAGTCGCTCGACAAGTTGCGCATCCCCGACTTTGAAAAAGGAGTACCCTCTGCCATCAATGGCGTCAAGGCTCTGATTTCCGATCATCGGGAGATGATCCGCCTTCTTGGCAAGCTGGTTTAGTAAAGCCAGATCCGGACTGGATGGAGGGCAACAGGCTTGTAGGCCCTGTTTTCTTCCGTTTTCGGAGTTCCTGAAGATTGTTTTTTTATAGACCCCTATCGTAAGCTTTCCTCTTGAGGGCAAGAGAGAAAGCTTACCGCTGTCCAATATCCCTGATGATGTTCACCTGTCAATCCCTTTCCTGATTAAGGAGCCGCATTTTTGAGCGTTACAGCGAACCTGACGGCTGAGGAGTTCTTTTCCTCCCTCGACTCTCTCGAGCGATGGGTCCTCGGAACGATCATCCTGTTCGGCGGGGTGGATTCGAAAACAAAGATCGTTCAGGTTCTGGCAACATCGGGATCCCCCCGTCCACCCGGAGAAAGCCGCTGGACCATTGAGGCCCTTGACAGGATTCTTGCCCGCCTGGACCTTCCCCGTTGGCAGAGCGACAGGGAGGACTGGTTTGACGAGACCCTGACCGCCCTCTCCCTCAGAGATTTCTTCTCCCGTCCTGAAGGACCTGGTCTTGCCAGGATCATTCGTACGTCCATCGCGCCCGATTTTCAGGAAAAGAGTCCTTACGCCAACGTCTCGAGCGGAACCTTTTCACAGCAGCTTCTGTCGGCTTTTTACTCGAACAATCCGGCCCATCTTCATAAACTTCTTGCCCAGGCGGAGAAAGTTTTTGATTCAGATGGAAAGATAGCTCCCTTCACGAACCATCTCCTGAAGACCCATTTCCCTGCCAAATGGATCGCCACTCTCGATGGACCCCTTCAGCGGTATGCCCTTATAGTCAAGATCGACAATCTCTCCAGAAGGGGGATCGTCACTTCGGGAATAGGCTCTGCAATCGAATACGCCTGGACTATCGTCGGCTCCATGGAGGGGAGATCCCTCCGCTCTATCCTTCTCCGGCTTGGACTGGCCGCAGGCCATCTGTCCCGGGTATCCCGTTTTCAGGAGATTGAGGCCCCATCTCATTTTGTTGTCTCGGGAATCCGGGGATGGGAGGCTTTTTTCCGGGAAGAGTTCGAGGCCAGCGCGATTCTGTTCAGGGAGATGACCACCGAATACCGGAAAGCTGTCGGCAAAAGAAAAATCCTTCCCGAGGACCCCTACGGCCTTTTCTATGCCCTCTCCCTTTTTCTCCTGGACAGGAAAAGCAAGCTTCGCCAGACCGAGCTTCCCCGGCTTTTCGGTCTTCTTGAGAGCGGAAGCACATGGAGCGATGAGGGCTACAAGGCGATCAGGGCCCTTGATCTTTCCCTGTCGGGGCTCAATGGGGAGGCGGAGAGTCTCATCATTGACGTCTGGGAGTCTCCCGTTTTTGAAGAGCCGCTCTCCAGAGCGATTCTCTCTCTTGCCCTCCTGATCCTTTTGCCCGACAAGGCCCGTATGCATAAGGACACCTTTCTTCTGGAGTTCCGGAGGTTGAGGGAGGTGATGCTCCTTCCCGCCGCCATCTATGCCGAAATCCTCCGGCGGCTGGGAGGGACTGCCCGGGAGATTGATGCGTTTCTAAAAGAGGAGAAGACCGACTTTCTTCTTCGTCCGTTCCTGAATCTTTTTCCAAAGGACAGTGCCTGGGAGAGAACCCTCTCCGGAATTGAATCCCTTCTTGAGGAAAAGGGGGATGGGGAGGAGAAAAGGGAGCGGAGAATTGCCTGGCTTCTTGATATCAGCCACCAGCAGGCCTTTCCTGTGGAACAGACCTTCAAGAAGGGGGAATGGAAAGGCATCAAGCCGATTGCGCTCAAGAGGATCCAGGCCCATGACTCCTCCCTTCCCTTCTCGGAAGAGGACAATGCGGTCGTCAAAACGATCCGGAGCTATTCCTATGGATATTATGGAAAGGTCGACTATGCGACCGATCCTTACGATACGATTCTGGCTCTGGTTGGCCACCCGGCCCTCTATCTTGCTGACAGTCCAGCGACCAGGATCGAGCTTGTTCGCTCTCTTCCCGAACTTGTGATCACTGAGATCAAGGACGGATACCGCCTCGAACTTTCCAATCATGGAGAGACTCCCTCAGTCCTTCTCGAACGGGTCTCCGCCACCCGCTATCGGGCGATCGAACTCTCAAAAGCCTTTGTTTCCCTGGGGGCCCGCATTCCGAAGACCGGACTGGTTGTTCCGAAGGAAGCAAGAGACCGTGTCATTTCCATTCTTCAGCAGCAGGTACCGTTCCTCTCTGTGCGGGCCGAGATCACAGAATCCGATATCCCGGCGGTGGAAGGGAGAACCGTTCCGGTTCTTCAGATCGAGCCGCTCGATCTGGGTCTCGCGATGACCGTGGGAGTCCGGCCATTCGGTCCTGAAGGACACTTCTTCCCGGCGGGCACTGGAGGAAGGCTTGTGACCGGATTGCAGGACGGGAAAACGGTCCACGCACGGAGGAATCTCGAAGAGGAGCTGGCCGCCCTTTCGGCCCTTATCGGTTCCCTTCCGGTCCTGTCGGGCCGTCCTCCCGAAGGACAGACCTATCTTTTAGACGATCCGGAAGAGGCATTGCAGCTTCTTCTCGAACTTCAGGAGACGGTTCACCCCCGTGAAGTCGAATGGCCCAGGGGGGAGACGCTGAAGGTCAGTCCCCCTGTGACTTCGAAAAAGCTCAGACTCGAGATCCGCGAGGCTAGGGACTGGTTCGAGATTGACGGCAAGGTGGAGGTTGATCAGGACCTGGTGCTCGGGATCAAGGATCTCCTGTCGGCCCTCAAGGAGTCCAGAGGTCGTTTTGTCCCTCTGGGCGAAGGGCGCTTCCTGACCCTGACGGAGAGGCTTAAATCCCAGCTTGAACGCTTCCGGGAGGTTTCCGAGGAGGAAAAGGGTGGACAGAGAGTCAGCCATCTGGGGACTCTGGCGATAGAGGAGATGCTCTCGGAGGCCGGATCGGTAACCGGAGACAAGAAATGGAAGGCGTTCAAGGAACGTATCCGGAAGGCGGCCGATTACAATCCCTCCCTCCCGTCCACCCTTCAGGCGGAACTCCGGGACTATCAGGTCGAAGGATTTTTGTGGATGAGCCGGCTGGCAGAGTGGGGGGCAGGGGCCTGTCTTGCGGACGATATGGGTCTCGGGAAGACGGTACAGGCGATTGCGGTCATGCTCGACCGGGCTCCTTCCGGTCCCATTATCGTTGTTGCGCCGACCTCGGTCTGCAGCAACTGGAGCGCCGAAATCGCCCGGTTCGCTCCCTCCCTCAATGTCCATGTCCTGCGGGAAGCAGCGGACAGGACGTCCCGCGTCGAGGGTCTTGGACCGCTTGATGTTCTGATTACAAGCTACGGCCTTCTTTCCCTGGAGGAGGATCTTTTGTCGAAGACCTCATGGACCATGGCTGTCTTCGACGAAGCCCAGGCATTCAAGAATGCCGGAACAAAAAGGGCCCAGGCGGCTCGCAAGATCCAGGCGGACTTTCGTCTGGCCCTTTCGGGAACTCCGATCGAAAACGATCTCGACGAGCTGTGGAGTCTTTTCAGCGCGATCAACCCGCTTCTTCTGGGATCCAGGGAGAGATTTCAATCGAGATTTTCCGGTCCCATCGAACGGCAGAAGGATACGCGCGTCCTCGCCTCCCTTCGTTGCCTGGTCCGTCCCTTTATGCTGAGAAGGAGCAAGAGCATGGTTCTCTCGGAGCTTCCGCCCAGAACCGAGGTCACCATCAAGGTCGAGCTTCCGTCCGACGAGCGTGTCTTTTACGAGGCCCTTCGGCAGAACGCGCTCGAGACCCTTTCAGGTCTCGGTGAGGAGAAGGGATCCCAGCGGATCCACATTCTGGCGGAGATCACAAAGCTCAGGAGGGCCCTCTGCCATCCGTCCCTTGTCGACCCGGGATCCATTCTGCCGGGAGCCAAGCTCACTGCGTTTCTGGAGCTCTCCGGAGAGCTTTTGAAAAACCGCCACAAGGCGCTTGTTTTCAGCCAGTTTACCGGCCAGCTCGAGCAGGTCGCGAAGGCTCTGGATGCGCGTGGTGTTTCCTACCAGTATCTCGACGGAAGTACTCCTCCGAAGGAGCGGGAAAAGCGGGTCAACGCTTTTCAGGCGGGGAAGGGGGATCTTTTCCTGATCAGCCTTCGGGCGGGGGGAACAGGTCTCAACCTCACTGCGGCGGACTATGTGATCCACCTCGATCCCTGGTGGAATCCGGCGGTGGAGGATCAGGCCTCCGACCGGGCCCACCGCATCGGACAGCAAAGGCCGGTGACCATTTATCGTCTTATTGCGACTCAGAGCATCGAGGAAAAGATCCTCGACCTTCACAAGAAAAAGCGTGATCTCGCATCAGACCTTCTCGAGGGGTCGGAGATGACCGGTCGGCTTACGAACGAGGATCTGATCGCCCTGATCGGAGTCTGAGGACTTTGTCAGGAACAGACTCAAGCCCCGTGGATTTCCGTTCCGACGAGCTGTTTCCGCCTTGAAGATGGGAGAGGGAATAAGTCTCCGTTGTTCTGGCGAGAGAGGAGGGTAAAATGAGTAAAATCTGACGAAAGAGATGAAAATTAAGAGACTTGACCTTTACTGTCTGCGGGTGGATGATTATTTCCATGAAGACAGTCATTCCTTCGTATAATGAGGACGATTCCGTTCTTGAGGTCAGCTTCTTTAAAAAGATAGCAGAAGGGGCCCCTGTGGGTATTCTTCTGGCGGATTCGTCGACCCATCTGATCGTTTATGCCAATCCGGCATTTACCAGAATCACCGGATATTCAGAGTCCGAAATCGTTGGCAGGAACTGCTCCTTTCTTCAGGGAGGCGACAAAGACCAGATCGAGATCAGAAGAATCCGGGAGGCGCTATCTGCCGGAGTTCCGTTTCATGGAGTCCTTCGAAATTACCGTAAGGATGGTTCTCTCTTCTACAATGAGCTCAGTATCTCTCCTATTGTCAATTCCGACGGAACTATCCAGTACTTTATCGGCTACCAGCAGGACGTGACCCAGGAGAAACGCCGGACACTGTTTCTTGAGATGCTCATCGGAATCGGGGAGTTGCTGAACGAGACGCTTTTCGAAAAATCCAATGAGTCCATTCTGGAAATCGTCAACGAAAAAATCATCCGGACATCGCTTTTTCATATCGCTTCGGTGAGCGAGGTGAAGGGGACGGACGATATCTGCTACCTGTCTGCCGTAGGCCCCGGTGTTTCTTCCGTTCCGGATGTCTGCGGAAATCCGGCGGCTGGCCCATGTCCTCTGACCCTTAAAGCCTGGAGTTCAAACAAGATCGTCTTAGACAACCATTATCCGGACAATCCCCAACGGCAGGCGATCAGGGATGTCATGATCGAGCAGAAGTGGTACAGCGCAGTCGTTGTGCCCATTTTCACGTCGGGCAAAATGTCTTATGTCCTTGGGCTGGTCTCTGCCCTGTATGGGGTCTTCGATTCCGAGGCCATTTCCTCCCTTCAACGCATCAAGACGATGATCGAAGATTTTTTTGCCAGAAAATCGGAATTTTTGAGCCGTTTCGAGCTTTCAAGGAGGGATCCGATGACCGGACTGGTCAATCGGCTGGCGTTCGGGGAGATCTTTTCCGAGGTGCTTGTCCGGACCCGGCAGAAGGAGACCATGACGGCGATTGTCTATGTCGATCTCGACGGGTTCAAGCTGATCAACGACAGTTACGGCCATGAAGCCGGAGACCGGGTTCTCACAGTGCTGGGCGAGCGGTTGCGCCATGTGGTGCGGACGGGAGACACCGCGGTTCGCCTGGGAGGAGACGAGTTTCTGCTGTTGCTGGAAGGTATGGAAAATCTTCTGGAGATGGATCCCTTTCTCGAGAGAATTACCAGGATCATCGAGATGCCGATCATCTGGAAGGAGAATCAGTTTACAATCCAGGCCAGTTTTGGCGTTACGATTTTTCCCGGGGATTCAGAGGATGTCGACTCGCTTCTGCATCACGCCGATCAGGCGATGTACATCCATAAGAGATCCGACAGGGAAACACGCGGCCTTTATGTTCTCTACAGCCCTCCCGAGGAGTCTTTTTCCAGGGAGGGGTAGCCTCCGGGTTTCCATCTTCACCGTCATCTCGGAGACAAAGAGATGGGAGTTGTCTGCGGGCTTGCCGCTCCGATGACAAGGGTGATAAAGCGCTCCGATCCTTTCCCTGGGTGATTTTCGACCCAGATATTTCCCGATCTGTCCGTTGCAATTCCCGAAGGCCCGGATAGTCCCCCTCCCCTGAATCCCTTCTCCCGGGACAGCGGGGTCTGGTCCTGGGAAAATGCGGACAGGCTGTTTCCGTCTGCATTGGCGATCCACATGGTATTTTCCCCGTCTATGGCAATTGCTTCGGGATCATTGATTCCTCCTCCCGAAATCGGAGACTGGTTGACCGGATTGCCTCCGCGAGTCAGACCAGTAATGGAGTCAGGATCGTGATTTCCTATCCAGACATGGCCATTCGAATCAATGGCCATGGTGGACGGGTGACTGATTCCGGCGGTTCTTTTGAATCGTCCTGCGATATTTGAGTCCGGATCGAGCTCCAGTACGAGGCTTTGATCCCTGATGCTGGCCCAGATATTGCCGTCATCGTCTGCCGCGAGAGCATTGACTCCCGCTTCTGGAATCCGTTGAAGAATTTTCCCCTGATCATCGAAAATATCGAGAACGTTCTCCTCAGAAACCCAGATGGTATGCGTGGCGGGGTTCTGGACCATTGCCAGAGGGGATTTTCTGATTCCGGGGAAAATCCGGAGGTTGCCGTTGGGGGATCGTTCTATCAAGCTCCTTTTTTCGGCAATCCAGAGATTTCCATGGGGATCGATCGAGAGAAGAGCGGCTCCGGATCCGGGAATCAGATCAGAAGAGAGCCTGACCAATCCTTTTCCCGATCGGGAATCCGGAGAGATCCGGACGAGCCTTTGAGGGCCGGAGCAGATCTCCCACATCGATCCCCTGCTGTCGATGGCCATCGATCCTTGCTGGCCCCGACAGGACTTTTCGGAAGCCATTTCGGGAAGGGCGACCTTCAGGAGAAAATCGGAAAGATCTGTTCGTCCGGACGGCAAGAGGGCAAGGATCCTTTTTTTATGTCTTTCCGGATGGTTTAAAAGCGACAGGCTTGCCTCCAGCGTGTCTTTGACCGGGTGGTTCTGCGTGGAAAGAAGCGAAAAGAGCTTCTGGCAGGAAAGACCGGATGGTTTGTGGCAAAGCCCGAGAAGGGCGGATGTGACGGACAGTGTGCTTTCTGAGATGGAGGGGGTCCCGCTATCGGGCGAGACGAGTTTTGTGGCCAGGGTCCATCCGTTTTGAAAGCCAACCGCCGATATCGGTGCGGGATCGATCATGTCGTCGGTGAAGGCCTGCTTCAAGGCGTTGACTGCGGCCAGGGTTGTCATCTCATTGATGACGACGGGAACGGATTTTCTGTCAGGGGAGAGAGTGAGGTTTTTTCCCAATGT
>DAHWBS010000053.1 GCA_027323445.1 Leptospirillum sp. | reverse complement strand
GGACACTTGAGGAACCCACAGGAAAGAAAGAGAACCCAGAAAAAGGGCAACGATGGCACACCCCGGACTTTTTCTGACGATCTTCAAAAAACCTGTTTTCACTTTTTTATCCTCCAGACACCCGATCAGACGATTCGGTCTTCAATTATGAACAGGTTGGACCATCCAGACAACATTCAAGACCGGAAGAAAAAAGCTTCCCGAGCATAAAGCTCTACTATCTCAAGCCTTTTTATGATGAAAAGTCAATCTCCCTGTCCATTTTTCCAGGGCTCCTTTATAGCCGGCCCAAAAAATGGAGCCTGATAGGGATTTTCCGAACTCACTGACTTTCTTCAAAATTTTTCGTTAATAACGGACTCAGGAGCGACTCATTCCCCCTTCCGGAATGATCAGTCTGCCGAGAATTTTCCCCTCGAAATCCATTGCCCCGCTCCCCGATACTTTTTCCAGCAAGCCTTGCCGGATCATTTTTCCTGTTTGCGCTCATCCCCCATGCGCGGCAAGAAAGAATCCGTCAAAAGAATCTCTTCGCGGGGCTCTTTCCTGCGACTCTTCCCCCGGACGGTTTCTCAAGTTCTGTCTTTGACGCACAATTTTTTCAACAAATTGGCAAACGATCCCGTCCGGGCTTAGAATGGCAGGAATGTCTCCACACATCTGAAAGGATACCTGCATGTCGCCTCCGCTAAGCAAAAAGCTAAAGGTCCTGTTTCTTTCTGTCGGACTGATCTTTCTGGGAACGGTTCTGGCCCTTGAGTTTCAGGCATCGTCCCCAAAGGACAAGCTTGAAGGGGGGACCCTTCAGAAAGCCGAAAAAAGCCTGGACACCAGAATGGGTGAAAAAATTCATGCCCTCAACATGACCCTGAAGGACCAGAACCATCTGACAAGGGATCTTTTCATCTCCCACGAAGTCCGCTATGAGGGACAGGTCTTCCAGGCAACCGTTGACAGTGAATGGGAGACTCTCCCCAAAAGGATCAGGGGTCAGATTCTCAAGACGATCCTTGAAAATTACAGAAGCTCGCGACAGCAACGGCTGAAGGAGACCAGTGAGCCCACGATCATCTTCCTTGAAGGAACGAGAAAAGTAGCGGTTCACACGGTTCTTGAAGACATCATTCACTGATCCTCAGGGCGACCATGTCTTCTAAACCAGAAAGTCCAGACGGACAAAAGGATAGTCTCCAAAGCCCTGGGCCCAGGACCGGAAATCCTCCATGATCTGCTCTGGCTCCGAAATTCCCGGAGGGTAACCGGTCCGGAAAGCCCCCCTGAAAACGGGCACACCGGCTCCGTCTTCAAAAACAACCGCCCGAACAAGCCTCCCCTTCGGAGAGCGCTCCATCCTGAAGCGGACAGAGACAATCTTTGAAAACTCAATGTGAAGATGCCAGTCGGATCGCTCAATCGTGAAGTAGGATTCTCCAAGTTCAAAGCTTTTGGCCTCCCCCGGGAAAAGCTCTGCAACCGCTCCCGGCGAGCGAACGGAAAGAAGGGCCTGCTTTTCAAAAAACAGCTCGGAGACAAGATTTTTTATAAAAAGTCCGGAGACCTCTTCCAAATTGCCAACGATGTTTTCATTCATATAAGTATCCTTATTTTTTAGCGATCCGGGTTCATCTTATTGCCATGGAAAACCTCCCCATGGAGGGGATTGCCTCATTGGGCATTTCACTCTATAATGGCCATTCTGTTAACCGTTGGTCCCATCGTCTAGTGGCCCAGGACGCTGGCCTCTCACGCCGGAGACACGGGTTCGAACCCCGTTGGGACCACCAAACAGAAAAAGGACCCATTCCCAAAAAGCCCCGGGGCCGATCATATCCCGTTTCAACCAACCCCACTCACCTTACCTCCAAATCATTACGGATTAAAATTGTCTGAGACCCAAAAGATAAAAACTGTTCTTTTTGACCTTGACGGAACACTTGTCGATTCATTTGCGCCCATTCTCCTGTCTTTCAATCAGACACTTTTCGAACTCAAAACGGATATTGTCCTGACCCATGAAAAACTGCTTGGCCTTGTCGGGTGCTCTCTGGATGATTCCTTCCGCAAGCTTCTTCCGGAAACAGATGTGGAAAGAGCCTCCAGCAGGTTCAGGGAAATCTATACTCCCATCGCCGGGAACGAGACACAGCTTATGCCCGGAGCCCAGGAACTTTTATCTTTTCTGGAAGAGGAAAAAATTCCGGCCGCCGTTGTCACCAATAAAATGGGTGAAGAAGCCAGGATCATCACCAAATCCCTCGGAATTTGCCCTCCAGCCCTCTTCACATTGGGAGAAGGAGACGGATTTCCTGAAAAACCCGCTCCCGACATGCTTCTGGAGGCTCTCTCCAGAATCGGGACATCCTGTGAAAACACCCTGTTTGTCGGAGATTCTCCCTGGGATTTTCACGCTGCAAGGGCAGCGTCCATCCCCGTCTGCCTGATTCCGACAGGAACCCATCAAAAAGAAGAGCTTGAGGCTCTTTCACCTGACTGGCTTTTTGATGATCTCGCAGAACTTCATCGTCACCTCAAGGATGGAAACGGCCTTTAGTGTCCACCCATGCCAGGTGACGGCATCAGCCCCGGATTGGAATTGACACCGGGCATGCCACCAGTCTGCTGCTCTCTCGTCGGCCAAGTATGCAAATAATTCGAATCACCTACATCGATCACAACAAGCCTCAAAAGATGATCCCCATCAGGAACTGGACGGCGCATGGCCATGACCTTCCCGATGGCGGTCACCCGTTGCCCAGGAGACAGGGCAAAGCGGTTGATTGGCCCATCGAATCGTAGTAAAACAAGCCCAGATGGAGACATGGATTTTTCAGGTCGCATGTCATCGTTCAAGGGGTACAGGTTAACCTCCATAAAACCCCGCCCATTGGTGTTCCGGATCTCCCCGATGGTTCCGCCGATCAGAATTGTCTCCCCGGCAATCTCCTTGTAATCCCGGATGATCGATAAAGGGTCAAGGTTCGTGACAACCCCGGAGAGCTGCTTTTCCGTAAAAACAGGCGGGTTCAGAAATGAACAGGAGGCCAATGAAACAAAAAAGAAGATTGCAACGGACCAGCTGTATTTATTTATAAAAAACCTATTCATCAACACTCTCCTTCCTTTTGAACCGGTCTCATAATTCGGGTATAATACCCGCAAGACATCATTTCAAAAAGAACTTCCGGAACCCAATCCAACCGAACGATTTTCGAGGAAGGATTCCCCTATGTTTTCCGCGAACTGGTTAAAAAGCTCCTCCTCAAGCGATCATCTCCTGAGGGCTCCCCTAGACTCCTCCCACAAGATTCCGGAGGGAACGGCCTGGAAAAAGCCTCTTGGCTTTATAAGGGATGAAACCCGACTGACACTTTGGCCGGTCGATCCGTACCGCATCTTTGCCTCCGTGAGGATCGCAAACTCCGACCAAAGGATCAACCAGCAGATCCTCATGTCACTGACCATAAGGGTTCTCGACATCACACATTCGCCCCACGCCTCCGGAGACGAGTTCGAAGACCAGACCAACCAGCACCACTGGGAAAATCTTTGCAACACAGCGAGCTACACCTTCGATATCAGGCTGGCGGGAGCAAGCTCCTGGTATATTCCCCTTTGGGATTCAGAGCGGATCTTCACCGCTTTTCTCGGTGGCTTCCCGATGGACAATTCCGGAGCCTTCCGCCCCATTTTAAAGTCCAATGTGATTCGGACACCGTCGGGGAGAGTGCATCCGGGAACGGGCGTTTTACATCACCACTATGGACCGGAACGAAAAGAGGCCGTTTCCGTAAGGCCCAGCAACTTCTTTCTCAAAGAGGGAGCAGAAGGGGATACCTTTCATCACTTTCCAGGAAGTTCCGAGAGACACATCGTATCCGGACAGAACAATATTCTTCCAACCTCTTCAGAATACAGGAGCCATTCATGAGCCTTTATGAACGTTTTAGAACCATTTTTCTGGCCAATGCCAACACCGTAGCGGATCACCTCGAAGATCCGGCGGCCATGGTCGCCCAACAGATGAGAGCCCTGGATGACAAGCTTCAAAAGGCCCAAGGAGAGCTCGTCAAGGCCGTGGCCGAAATCAAGCTTCTGGAACAGAAAATCCGTGACGATGAATCTCAGGTCGCACTCTATCAGGAGAGGGCGGAAAAAGCTGTCAAAGCTGGAAATGACGATCTGGCCAAAAGAGCTCTTGTCGAAAAAAGCCGACTTTCGGCTGACCTTTCCGAAATGACCCGGCAACGGGACGAACAGCAAAAAGTGGTCTCCGAAATCGAGGGTGATCTTTCAAAACTCAGGGACATGCATGACGAGTTCGCACGAAAACAGTCCATGCTTTCGCTGAGGGAAGAACGGGCACAGGCCTCCCAGGAAGTCAACAGCATACGTGCCGAGATTGATCCGGGCCATCTGGGCTCTGAAATGAAACGCATGACAGACAAGATCGACATGATGGAAGCACAGGCACAAGCGACAAGGGAAATTGCGGACCGGCAATCCGGGGCTGACCTGGATACCGCCTTCCGGGAGCTTGACAAGAAGTCTCCGGATATCGATTCCGAACTTTCAAACCTCAAGAAAACCCTTGGTGCTCCCTGATATGGGAAAAGGAAGCCATCACCTGACAAATTATATTTCAAGACCTTTTGCAGCGGTTCTTTTTTTCTTCCTTCTTTTTCTGGTGACGCCAAATGCCATGGCGGCACAGACCTTTGAAGACGGTCTTTCCCTTTACCATGAAGGGAATATTGAAGCGGCCTTCAATATCTTCAGGGATCTTCATCAAAGCCACCCCACCGGGACAGGAAAGCTCCTCTACTTCATGGCACTTTCTTCAAACAGGCTTCACCGGCACCATGAAGCGCTGAAATACCTTGACGAAGCCATACAGGCCAACCCTTCCCTTTCCTTTGCCAGAAACAAGGCTCATGTCGAAACGCTGAAAAAAAGGCTTGAAAGGGAATCGGGCCAGCTCTCTCAGGATGCTTCCAGAAACCAGCTGTCACCAGCCTCCTCGCTTGCCGCACTTTCTCAGGAATCACCCCATGGAGGCCATTCAACCTTGATGATCGCAATAATTGTTGTCTTCGCCATCGCCCTTTTGATCTTTGTTGCAGGACGACTGGGCGAAAAGAAAAAAGGTGAATTACAAAACCAGACCAAACGACAGATGGAAGAAACAGGAGCCCGGCTGATTGCCGCCATCGACAAGCTCAGGGAAGAAAAAAGCTACTATCTTCTTGATCATCCCGACCAGAAAAATCTTCTTGAAAAGGCCTTTGCCAATCTCGATACATCCTATGTCCGGGTTCTGACGATCATGAAAGAGACCGATACACAGGGAACCGACTGGGAGGACAGAAACAGGAGATTTGAAACGGCACTCGCTCCGGTCGATGAAGCTATCCGGCAGATTCGTTTCATCATGGAACCAGGAAGTGCCGCACTCCCCTCATCGGGAGAAACACCTGTACCTCCGTCCGTCAACATGCACCCGAATGCGGAAAATCAGCCTCTTACAGGGGGATCCGATCCTTCAAAGTGTATTTTTGACGGCAATGATGCCACCAACGGACGAACGATTTCCCTGGAACGGGATGGGAAAGTGGCCTTTGTCCGGGTTTGCCCCAAATGCCTGTCCGAAATGGAAACCAATTATCAGCGGACAGGAAGCTATGCACCTCCCCAAAACGCTTTTGGGGGAGGAATGGGCTTTATGGGCGGCGGCATGGGCTTTGGAGACATGATGCTTATGGACTGGATGATGCATTCCGGAGAGCGGCCGGAAGTCAATAACTACTATCAGTCGCCCGAAGGCGGCGGATGGCAGGGTTCAGGAAATCAGGACCGGGAAGATCGTTCCGGATCCATCGGTGAAAGCAGCGACCGCAGCTGATGCGCATTTTGTTCTCAGCATCGAACGGTCTGGGACTTGGACATCTGAACAGGCTTCTCTCATTGGCTTTAGCCATCAGAAATGCGGAGCCGAAGCATGAAATCCTGTTTCTCACAAATTCGGAGGCCGGCCCTTTTCCCGAGGAATTTCCCTTTTTCACGATCCGGATTCCGGGGAAGTCCCGGGCCAAAAAATCCGGCCTGACGTTAAAGTCCTATCTTCAGACGGTGCGCCCCATTTTCTGGCAGACGGTGGCATCATTTGATCCGCATGTTCTCGTGGTCGATACCTTTCCGGAAGGTCCTGAAGGAGAGCTCAGGGCTATTCTGGAATGGCCCATCAAAAAGATTTTCATCTTTCGGGAAATTGATCCGGACCGATGGCCCGAAGACCATTTCCAATCTCTTCTCTCCCCCTTTCACAAGATTCTTGTCCCACATAATCCCGGAGAGGTTCCTCTTCCCGCTTTCTTTGACACGGATCCCAGAGTCCACTTCATAGGTCCCGTAACAGCCCCTCTTCCCGTACATTCGAGAGAAGAGGCCAGAAGCCTTCTCGGAATTGGTGACGACCCAACTTTGCTGGTCACACTTGGCGGCGGTGGAGATCCAGACTCCGTATTGTTGTCTGAAAAGGTCTCAAACGGCCTAAAAGACCGAACCGTCTCATTTCGCATTGCAACAGGACCGTTGGCGAGGATTCCCTCGACGAGGGACTTTCCTCGGGAAATGATGCTTTCCTTATGGCCATTAAAACCTTGGCTTCCGGCTTTCGATGGCATTATTGCTTCCGGAGGCTACAATACATTCCATGAGGTCATTGAATCCGGACTTCCGGCTCTTTTCATTCCTTTCCAGCGAGCCCTGGATCCTCAAAAAGACCGGATTAAAAGGACAGTCTCCCAAGGCTTGGCTTTTTCCGCAAAATCTTCCTCTCCCCACCTGGTCATGGAGGCGCTCGATCACTTTCTGGAAAACCGGTCCCATCTTTTTCAATTATTGCAAAAGACAGAAAAAAGGATTATGAACGGTGCGGGAACCGGAGCATCCATCATTCTTGACCACCCGATCAATATGCCAAAGGGGACATAAGACCTTGTATCCATTTTTGACCAGAAAAAATATCAGACAAGGTCTTAGGAAAGCATGTTTCGTGCTTTTTTTCCTTTCTGTAACCCACTCCATCATTCCTGCACGCGCTGCTCTCGCACAGGACCAGACATCCTCTCTTCGAAACACTCTGATCCAATCGGTTTCCGGTATTTATCTGACCCATATTCCCGGTGCCTTTACGATTTCAGCGATAGCTTCCAAAAAGGGACTTCTTTATCGGGGTGAAATTTCTGATCCGACGGGATACGTCCATATTCTTTCCCTTCAAGGTCCAGGGAAGGAACGGGTGATCAAACAAAAAGGGAAAGCGAGAATCTCGTTCGTTCTCTCTCCCTTTCAGAAAGATCAGGTCGACGGATTTACTTTTGAAACCAAAACAGACTGTTTCACGCTTGTCGTCTGGCAGAACCCCCCAAAAAAGCTTCCGATTATTCATTTGAATGGCTATACCCCCAAAATCACGAAAACACCCCTCATTTTCTGCGGGCACAATCACAGCGTCCGACTGGAATGGCAGGGACGTCTTCCCCCGCCAAAAGGCTCTTGAGCCTTCCCCCCCTGATCCGTTACACTAGCGGTTCCCCTCACTTGCCGGAGTGGCGAAACAGGCAGACGCAAGGGACTTAAAATCCCTCGGCCGCAAGGCCATACCGGTTCGATCCCGGTCTCCGGCACCAATATAGAAGCCAAAAACAAAAGAATTACACTCTTAATAGAACCCGAGTTTACCGGGATGACTTCAAAAAAATATGATTTTCCTGTCTTTTGGAGGAAAGGGAATGGCCTATTTTTAGAAGCGATCCGGAGATGGGAAAGACTCGATTGAAAAGAAAGGGTTTCCTCGTATTTCCCGTACGTTCGATACGAAAGGTGAGGCAGCAATCTGGGCGGCGATTGTCAAATCAGAAATAGGACGGGGAGAACTCGGAGAGATGACCTGGGACAGGGTGAGTCTCAAGCAACGGAAGATGAGTGTGAATAGCA
>DAHWBS010000052.1 GCA_027323445.1 Leptospirillum sp. | reverse complement strand
GAGGTCTCCGCATTCCTCATCCTGGCGATAAGCGAACGAATGCCATCCATATCGCTTTTTGCAAGATTCATCAGCAGAAGGCTTTCATCATGCTTTGGGGTCTGATATTTTTGTCGCAGACTCACCCCGGCCTTCAGGTAGGTGAGCCGTCTTTCGGAAAGAGCCAGAAGTTCCCTGAGATTTTTTTGCTGGTCGGGATCGTTCTTCACGAGATTTTCCAGGAGAAGAAACTCGTTTTGCGAACGCTTGATCGCATTCTGGTAGGGAATAAGATAAGAAGGAGAGCCGGTGATAAAATAGCCCCTCTCTCCGGTTTCCTCATCCTCGAGAAAGGAGAGCATCCGGTTGATGGTCGTCAGGACCAGGTAAGAATGGCTGACAAGCTCTTCCCGGCGGGTAAAGGAGGAGATGCTCGTCCAGGAGACAAAGGCAACAGATGCCATCATCAGAAGAGCCAGGATAACCACCGAGACCAGAAGAGGTTTCCGTTCCAAAAGCCCTCCTTGTCGACGCATGAAAAATCTGACAGGATTCACCAAAGGAAAATCGTCCGGACAGCTCTTTCTGGAGCCGAATCATCCGGATGAAATCTGAAAGCAGCTCATTGGCGAATATTGAAAAATAGGGGAATGAGAATATCTTCCAGAAAATAGCCTGACTTGTCAAAGTTTTTACTGAACACCTTCCGGAACTCGAAAGATTTTATGAAAAATCAGGGAGGACCCGATCATTAAAAACGTTACCGGACACAATCACCAGAAATCTGCAGAGGAATCTTCATGGGAAATGGATTGACCATCGGTCTGGCCCTTGGATCAGGATCCGCCAGGGGATGGGCACACATAGGAGTCATCAAGGCCCTCTCACGCCTTGGCATCGAACCGGAGATCGTTTGCGGAACTTCGATCGGAGCACTCGTCGGTGCGGCTTACGCCAGCGGAAAGCTTGAGAATCTTGAAAAATGGGCCCTGGATCTCACACCCAAAACCATTGCCCGCTATGCCCTGATTTCGATTGGAGGAAGCACATTCCTCTCAAGCGACAAGCTTTTTCCCGTTTTCGGAGAAGAGGTCGGATCGCTCCTGATCGAACAGATGCCCAAGAAATTTGCTGCCGTTGCCACAGATCTTGATTCGGGGGAAGAGATCTGGATCAAAAAGGGCCCGCTTGTCGATGCGGTCGCTCCATCGATCGCTCTTCCCGGACTTTTTTCTCCGGTAGCCTTTGGAAAACGATGGCTTGTGGACGGAGGTCTGGTCAATCCGGTTCCGGTGACCCTGTGTCGTGCCCTGGGAGCCGAGATCGTCATCGCAGTCAACTTGAACGGCGATCTGGTCAAAAGAGTCCGGCCGCGGGTCATCTCTCCCCCTTCCCAGATCCGGGAGGAACAGGAGACCCAAAACCGGGAAATTTCTTTCTGGGAAAACATCAGCTCGCAGTTTACAAGCCGATTTTCCAACGGAAAAACCGAACCGGTCACCAAAGAATCTCCGGCTGATGTTCCAAGACTTTTAAAGGTTCTGGCCAGTTCGATCAATATCATGCAAGACCGGATCACCAGAAGCCGGATGGCCGGAGATCCCCCCGATATCGTGCTCTCTCCCAGACTCTCGGAACTTGGGCTTCTGGACTTTCACCGGGCATCAGAAGCGATGAAGGAGGGGGAAGACTGCGTCGAACGAATGATTCCGGTGATCAATGACACGCTTTTTTGGGAAAAGGAGCGGTAATCCCTCATGACGACTTTGCCTCGGATTTGAAGCCGGAGGTGGCCGCGTCCCCATTCTGAAAGATCCGGGCACCCGCATCACCCGGCCGTCGCCAGTATCAAGAGAGTTTTTCGCCTATTGGGGCGAGTTCTCCGATTCTTCCATGCGCTGGAGTTTTTCCCGAAGGGTCGTGCGGCTGATGCCCAACAGCTTTGCTCCCTTGACCTGATTGCCCCGGGATATCGCCATGGCCTCGGAGACCAGGATCTCTTCCATCATGGAGCGGAAAAAGGCAAAGATCCCCATCCCTCCGGGTGCCCCCCGACCGCTTGATCGAACCATGAAGTCCCGAACCTTTCTGCGGATGAGATGGTCGAAAGCGTCACCCCTCCCGTCCGACCATCTCAGACGGTCCAGGAAAAGATGCAGTTTGTGAGGAAGCTCCGCGGCGTCTCCGGAGAGAATCAGGGGATGGCGAATCCCCCGTCGGTCCCGTTCCGACAGGGAGTCCAGGTCCATCACCAGAAGATCGATCCCCGGAAAGTCATCCATCGGACAGTAATCCTCAAGGAAGCGCTCTGCACGAAGTCCGAACCGCTCCAGAACCGCATCCAGCTCACGCACCACCCTTTCGGAGCGGGAGTGAAGAGTCACCCGGACCGAATGGGGACCAGGGAGGATCTGCCCCTCCACTCCCTGATCACTCATGTGCCCTGGGGGGTGAAGGTGAAGTCAATCCCGTCAAAGTCCACGGAAACCAGCGTCCCCTGGGATATGGATCCGGAAAGGATCTTCTGGGCGAGGGGGTTCAGGATCAGGGACTGGACCGCCCTTTTCAGGGGTCTTGCCCCATAGACAGGGTCATAACCCACAGCGGTCAGCTCCTCTTCGGCCGCCGGAGAGATTTCCAGCTGAATCCCCTGATCCTTCAGACGGGCGTTGAGGCCATCGAGCTGTATCCGGACAATTCGTCCGATCTCATGTCTCAGGAGCGGATGAAAGACGATGACCTCATCAATCCTGTTTAAAAACTCCGGCCGGAATGTTTTCGACAGGATCTCAAGAACCTCCTGCTTTGTTTCATCCGCATCGAGGCCCACCCGTTCCCGGATAATGTCCGAGCCGACATTCGAGGTCATGATGATGACCGTGTTCCGGAAATCGACCACTCTCCCCTGTCCGTCGGTGAGTCGACCGTCATCAAGAACCTGGAGGAGGATATTGAAAACATCGGGATGGGCCTTCTCCACCTCGTCAAGCAAAATGACCGAGTAGGGCTTTCTCCGGACCGACTCTGTCAGCTGTCCCCCCTCTTCATACCCGACATAGCCGGGAGGTGCTCCAACCAGACGGGAGACGGCATGTTTTTCCATATATTCCGACATGTCGATCCTGATCATGGCCTGGTCGCTGTCGAAGAGAAACTCGGCCAGCGCCTTCGCCAGTTCCGTCTTTCCGACACCTGTCGGTCCCAGAAAGAAAAACGATCCCAGCGGGCGATTCGGATCCTGGATTCCCGCACGGGCCCGCCTGATGGCATTCGATACCGCCGCCAAAGCCTCCTGCTGGCCGACGACACGACTTCCCAGACGCTCTTCCATCCGGAGGAGCTTCTGGACCTCTCCCTCAAGCATCCTGGAGACGGGAATTCCGGTCCACCGGCTGATGACATCGGCGACATCATCCTCCTCAACCTCTTCTTTCAGAAGCCGGTTCCCCTGGTTTTCCAGCAGCTTCTGGGCATCGACCAGATCCCTTTCAAGCTTCGGAATCCGGCTGTACTGAATCTCGGAAGCCCGGTCGAAGGAGCCTTCGCGGATCGCCGTTTCCATCCCCTGTCTCGCCTCCTCGATCTGCTGTTTGAGGGTCCTGACCGCACCGATGGTCTTTTTCTCTCCGTCCCACTGGACCTTCAGCCTCGCAAGCTCGGACTTTTTGGCTTCAAGCTCGTTTTCCACCTCCTGGCGCCGTCCAAGAGATTCGGGATCCTCCTCTTTCGCAAGGGCCATCTTCTCCATCTCGAGCTGGCGGATGCGGCGGTCGACATCGTCCAGGGAGCGGGGCATGCTGTCGATGGCAACCCGAAGCTGTGATGCCGCTTCATCGATCAGGTCGATCGCCTTGTCCGGCAGGAACCGTCCTGAGATATACCGCTGGGACAAGACCGCCGCCGCGACGATGGCAGAATCCCGGATCCTGACCCCGTGATGGATCTCGTACTTTTCCTTGAGCCCCCTGAGAATGGCGATCGTGTCCTCGATGGACGGTTCACCCACCAGAACCGGCTGGAACCGGCGTTCGAGGGCGGCATCTTTCTCGATGTGTTCCCTGAACTCGTCAAGGGTTGTGGCGCCTATCGCCCGAAGCTCTCCTCTCGCCAGGGCCGGCTTCAGAAGGTTCGATGCATCCATGGCTCCTCCCTCCGTCGCTCCGGCGCGAACGATGGTATGAAGCTCGTCGATGAAGAGGATGATCCGGCCATCTGATCCTGTCACTTCTTTCAGGACCGCCTTCAGCCGTTCCTCGAAATCCCCCCGGTACTTGGCCCCTGCCAAAAGCGCCCCCAGATCGAGGGCAAAAATGGTCCGGTCCTTCAAGCCTTCGGGAACATCGCCGGAAACGATCCGCTGGGCCAGTCCCTCGACGATGGCGGTTTTTCCGACACCGGGATCTCCGATCAGGACGGGATTGTTCTTCGTTCTCCGGGAGAGGACCTGAACAACCCGTCTGATCTCCGCATCGCGGCCGATCACCGGATCAAGCTTGTTCTGCTTGGCCATCGCGGTGAGGTCCCGGCCGAACTTCGAAAGAGCCTGATACTTGTCCTCCGGATTCGGATCGGTAACCCGCTGGTTTCCCCGAACCTCAGTAAGGGCCTTCATGATTTTTTCGCGGTCGAGGCCGGCGCCCTTCAGAAGTTTGGCCTCTGCCCCTGAGCCTGCTGTCATTGCCAGCAGAATATGTTCGACGCTCACATAATCATCCCTGAACGTTTTCGCCTCTTCCTGGGCCCGGTCCAGAAGATCCCCCGTCGCGCGGGACAGGGAGGGGCCCGAGCCGGCACCGGAGCCCGTGACCGTTGGCAGAAGTCGTATCGCTTCATCGATTTTGGATTTCAGGGACTCCTGGTCGGTTGCCATTTTCTCCAGGAGAGGAGCCACCAGTCCTCCCTCCTGGACGAGAAGCTCCCGGAGAAGATGGATCGGCTCGACCAATGTATTGCCCCGTCTTCTTGCCTCGTCGACCGCCGCATGGAGCGCTTCCTGGGACTTGACCGTCAGCTTTTCAAGATTCATGGGTGCACCTTTCTCTTTGGAAATGATAACTGTTGAGGAATGCAAGGGAAAACGGAATCTCCCTGTTTATGACTATCTCATGCGATTATCATATTCCTCGGAAACGGAAGTTTCCAGAGATCGGGAAAGGAGAAACATACGGATAATACGGAAAAGGATTTCTCCGGGAAAAAGAATAAGGGGCCCGGAAAAGCACGGACCGGACGAGACGGATAAGAAAAACGCCTATTTCCGTGAGGAGACGCGACCCGCCGGCCTTGGCTGACTGTCCACATAGGCCGCAATATCGAGGGACTCCTGGTCGGTAAGATGTTTCCCTTTTTCAGGCGGCATGTTTTTCCGCAAAAATTCGGCCAGAAGAGAAACGGACGTAAAACCCGATTTCATCGTGTAGGAGAAGGGACCCCATAAGGGTGGAGAGCGGTGAAGGCCCTCTTTTCCCTGACCGGAACCTCCGTGGCACGAGGCGCAGCTTTTGGAATACAGCTCAAGTCCCTTGAGGGTATCCGGAGATCTCGGGTGTCCTGGCCCCCGGAAAAACCCGGACGTCCTGTCCGGTGATGAAATCCGGATCAAACCTCTTCCCTTGAGCTCATGGCCGATGGGGGCTCCCTTTGACAGCCAGAAAATATAGACATCAAGCGCCCTGACTGTTTCGCTGTCGGGAGGTGCCGCGTTCAGGGCGTTTCGAAAACACATGCGGATCCGGTCCTCAAGCCAGACAGTCCTGCGGGTTTTCGGGTCAACCATGGGGTACATGGGATAAGCCCCCCACATCGGAGCCGCATAGGGCTTTCGACCCTGATCGAGATGGCAGCTTGCACAGCTCAGGGCGTTTCCGGCATACCCCGGCACAAATTGTCCGGTGTGCGTAAAAATCTCTTCTCCCTTTTTCACAAGAATCCCCAGCGGGCCTTCAGGATAGCGGCCCTTTTCCGGAGGGGTGAAAAAACCGGAAGAGGTGGCTCCGTCGGAAGACGTCAGGGAGAAGACAATCCCCATGGCGGACAAAACGAGTACAAGCAGAAGTGATAATCCAGTCTGTTTTCTCAATGCACAGCTCTCCTTGATTCGGGGAGAGGGTTTAGCCCCACCCTCTCGAAACGATTGGTCCCGAAGGCTTTCAGCCGCTATTTGGCCACCGGCTTTTTCGGCCTTGGCTGACTGTCCACATAAGCGGCGACATCCCACGCTTCCTGGGCGGAAAGGGAGTCTCCCTTTGAAAGGGGCATATTCATCTTGATGAAACCGGCCAGTTTCCCGACATTGTAAAGACCGGCACCCTCGTTGAAAGACTTTGCACCCCAAACCGGAGGAAAGGCCATCTTGCCCCGCGATGTCCGACCCTGACCATGGATACCATGGCAAAGGGCGCATCTGGCCTCGTAGACCTTCTTTCCTTCAAATGGATCCGGGGAGCGGGTCGGGGGAGCCATATGAACCATGCCGGCTCCCTGAAGCTTCACTCCGACAGGAGCTCCTCTCGACATCCAGAAGCTGTAGGCGACCAGTGCCTTGACCGTTTGGCTGTCGACAGCCGGAGCGGTTCCGTTCATCGAAAACCGGAAGCAGCCCTGCATGCGCTCTCCAAGAGAATTCACCTTGTGATTTTTAGAACGATACCGGGGATAGGTTCCGTAGGCCCCCCAGAGAGGAGCTGCGTAGGCCCTTCTACCACGGTTCAGGTGGCAGCTTTCGCAGGTCAGGTCGTTGCCGACATAATGGCCGGCATATTTTTGGGTGTTGGTGAAGATTTTTTCTCCCTGCCGGACCAGATCACCAAAAGACCCGGCAGGGATGGATTCTTCCGAAGGTGGAGAAAAGACCGGCTCCCCATCCGATTGAGTCCCGGCGGTTGCCAATCGGCCAAAGACAAGGGCAGAAAGCAGAACCGACCAGAAAACCGCTTTCATAAAAACTGTTTTCCCGAACATGTCGTCTCCTTGGATCAGTCGCATCCATCCTTAAAAAACAGCCTATCTCGATCCGGAATAGGGAGGGTTGAGGCTTGAAAAATACTCTGCAACCGATTTTCTCTCCTGGGGGGAAAGCCTTCTCGCAATCCCTCTCATCAATCCCTGGGGATCATCTTTTCTCTCAAGAAACGCATAGGCTATGAGCTGGCGCATCAGATATGTCCTGTTCTGGCCGGCAATATAGGGAAACAGGGGAGGAACCCCGTAACCGTTGGCCCCATGGCATACGACACAGGCCGGAATATTTTTTTTCCACAACCCATGATGAGCGATCTCTTTTCCGAGACTCACCCTCTTTGGCGACAGGATTTCGGTATCCCTGAGCTTCGGGGAGCGGACCTTCGCATAATAAGTGGCCACCGCCAGGATATCCCCCGGAGAAAGGTTCTGGACAACCCCGGCCATGACCGGACCATACCGGGCTCCTTTCTGAACCTCCGTGATTTCCCGCTCGATATACTGAACAGTCTGCCCGGAAATACGCGGGGCCCCGATGGAAGGCATCCCTCCGCCTTTCAGGCGATGGCATTCCATGCAGGCGGTATTTCCCGGCATTCCATTGCCGGCTTCAGCAATATGCTTTCCCCTTGAAAAAAGGTCCACGGCATGCGCCGGAGCAACCCCTGCACCCCACATTGCCAACAATGCAAATAGAAAAACCGACACACTCTTTCTGTTCATGAACCACCCCTTGTTTGATCATCTTTCGGAAACAGGCCACTTGCTTATGTCCGGCAAACGGGATCGGGAAGATTGTCCGGTATTCTTGCAGAAAAACATTCCGGAACCCGTTTTTTGATCTGATGATATCGTTCCATCATCTTGTGTTGCCAAGGAGAAAGTCAAGAATTTATTGGCTGTAATCAATTATCATTAGTTAAAATATAGACTTTTTCATGGTCTATAATTAATTAAATAGTAATGATAGAATATCCTCCCGTTAAAAGGGCGTAACTTCTACTATTTGATAAAATCAATCAATACACAGTCTTAAAGAAATACTGAATATATGGTAATTGTGCTGTACAGAATATCAAATATGGCAGAGAATCACTCCCTATCCATCTGTCTGTTCACAATTTCTTAAAATGGCCAGACAAACAGGCACCGGCCCCGATCGATCGCGAACGCACGGACCGATCAAACGAATGGGTAAAGCCCTATGAAAGAACCAATTCTCTCA
>DAHWBS010000051.1 GCA_027323445.1 Leptospirillum sp. | reverse complement strand
GACGCAGCGTATGCCCTTTTAGGCGGCAAAGAGCGTCTGGACTACGAAGGGCAGGGGGCCATGGAGCTTGAGGCGTGGGCCCGGTCTTACAGATACCCGGCCCAGGGTTCAGAGAACGGATATACGATAAGTGAGGAGACCGGGCCGGTTATTCTTGACTTTCTCCCTCTTCTCGAAAAACTTCGCAATGAGCAAAAAAGGGAAAAGGGCGCGGCACTTTTTCACGAGACACTGGCCATGGGGCTTCGGGACTGGGCGGTCCGGGGGAGAGAGCGCACCGGAATACGCTCACTTGTTCTTTCCGGAGGGGTCTTTCAAAACAGTCTTTTGTCCCTGCGCGTATCCACTCTTTTGAGAAAATCGGGATTTTCCGTTTACAAGCCGATCCGGGTTCCTCCGAACGATGGAGGACTGTCTTTGGGGCAGGCGTGGGTCGTCTTGAACAGGATCCTGGCAAGTGGCGGCAGGATCAAAAACAACGAAAGGAAAATCGAATGTGTCTTGCCATTCCGGCATGCGTAACGGAAAAACTCGACGAAGCCCGGGTCAGGGTCCGGCTGGGAGGGATCGAGCAGGTGGTGTCGACCGTTCTCCTTGACTCGGTGGATATCGGGGACTATCTCATTGTGCATGTGGGATTTGCCCTGGGAAAGATCAACAGCGAAGAAGCCCTTGAAACATTGGCGATGATGAAGGACTGGCCAGAAGGAGAGACTTCATGAACGGCTCTCTCCGCTTCATAGAAGAGTTCCGGGATCCCCTGGCAGGCCGTTCCATCATCGGGCGCCTCGAAAAATCCGTTACCCGTCCGATCCGTCTGATGGAGTTCTGCGGAGGCCACACCCATGCCTTCTATCGTTTTGGTCTTCTGGGTCTTCTGCCCGAAAAGATCCGAATGATCCACGGACCTGGCTGCCCGGTCTGCATTCTTCCCATGGGCCGGATCGATGCCGCCATCGATCTTTCCCTTCGTCCGGAAGTTCTCCTCGTCACTTACGGAGATGTCCTTCGTGTTCCGGGTTCGGCCGGGATGACGCTCATGAAAGCCAAGTCCAGGGGGGCCGATGTCCGGATCATCTACTCGGCAGTTGAGGCCCTCGCCCTTGCCCGAAAACATCCGGAGCGAAAGGTTGTCTTTTTTGCCATCGGCTTTGAGACGACGACTCCCCCGACAGCTGCCGTACTCGTCGAAGCCCGAAAAACCGGCCTCAGGAACTTCTTTGTTTTCGCCAACCACGTCATGACGCCTCCCGCCATGCGGGCCATTTTGTCGGATACAAACCCGGGAGCCGAGCTTGACGGAATGATCGGCCCTTCCCACGTCAGTACCGTCATCGGATCCAACGCCTATTCTTTTGTCGCCGACGAGTTTCGTATTCCGGTCGTCATCGCCGGATTCGAGCCGCTGGATATTCTTCTTGCATTAAATATGCTGGCAACCCAGATCTCCGGCAATCGGGCCGTTGTGGAAAATGAATACCGCCGGGCCGTCACTCCCGAAGGGAATCAACTGGCCCAGAGGCTGATCCGGGAGGTCTTTGAAACGGCTCCTTCTTTCGAATGGCGCGGCCTTGGTATTCTTCGCGAAAGCTCTCTTCAGATACGGCCCGAGTTTTCAGCCCACGATGCACTTTGCCATTTTGATATCAGCATCCCTGCGGTTCCGGACCCGAAAGCCTGCGAATGCGGAGAAATACTGAAAGGGCTGAAGCGCCCCCAAGACTGCCGGATCTTTGGAAGTCTCTGCACTCCCGACACTCCGGTAGGCTCATGCATGGTCAGCGCCGAAGGCGCCTGTGCCGCAGCATACCATTACGGATCCGGCACTGTTGTCGGAAAAGCCAGGGAGACCGTCTATTGAGCGCCTCTTCTGGCAGAAGACATCCCGGAGCACCCCTGGACCGGGAACGGGGACTGATCGAAATGATCCACGGAAGCGGGGGAAGAGCTTCGGCGCAGCTTGTCGACGAGATTTTTCTTCCGGCCTTCGATAACGAGTGGCTCAGGCCGCTTGGCGATCAGGCCAGGGTTTCGATAGAGGGCGGTTTCTGGACCATGACGACCGATTCCTATGTCATTACGCCCTATTTCTTCCCGGGAGGAGATATCGGATCCCTTGCTGTTCACGGAACGGTCAACGATCTCGCCATGGGGGGAGCCGTTCCGCTGTATCTGACGGTGGCCTTTATTCTCGAGGAAGGGTTTCCCGTCAAAGACCTCGTCGCCATCGCAGGCAGCATGGCCTGTGCCGCAAAAAGTGCCGGTGTCGCACTCGTAGCCGGAGACACCAAGGTCGTCGAGAAAGGGAAGGGCGGAGATGGCATCTATATCAATACCTCAGGAATCGGACGAATCCCTGAGGGAGTTCGGCTGGATCCTTCGAAAATCCGGCCGGGAGATGCGATTGTTCTATCGGGATCGATCGGCGATCACGGCAGCGCGGTTCTGGCGGCCCGGGAAAACTGGGGCTTATCCACATCCCTTCTTTCGGATTCGGCTTCACTCCATTCATTGGTGGCATGCATGCTCGAAGCGGGTCCCGGGCTTGTCTGTCTCAGGGATCCGACCCGGGGAGGTGTTGCCACTTCTCTAAATGAATGGGCACAGAGTGCCAGAGTCGACATTCTGATCGATGAAGAGCGGATTCCTGTCCGGGAAGAGGTTCGGGGGGTCTGCGAACTCCTGGGCCTTGATCCCCTCTATCTGGCCAACGAAGGCAAACTTCTGGGGGTCTGCAGGGGGGAACATGCCAATCGGCTTCTCGCGGCCATGAAGAGCCATCCACTGGGCCAGGACTCGGTTATCGCAGGTTACGTAACGGGAGAAGCGGAAGACAGGACAGGGGGCCGGGTCCGCATGACCACTCCGATGGGAGGCACCCGAATGGTGGACTGGCTACGGGGAGATCCTCTTCCCCGAATCTGCTGAGAAAGGAGTTTCGATCTGGAATCTCCCCCTGAATAAATCCAGGGGGTTCTGCCCGTGACTGGAAAAGGTCTTCCGGGCCCTCGCCTTTCGGCTACGACGCCCGACCCTTCCCTCTCCGGCATCTCGCTCTTGGTCTCCAAACACACCTGATGTATGATCTCCTTCGACCGATCGTCCGCCCCGTTTACCAGAACATCCCTCGGGTATTTCGGACACCATACCACAGGGTATTTGAAGGAAAAGACCACGTTGTTGTTCGATTTGTACTGGACCCTGTATTCTGACATGAGCTGATTATTCAATATCCATTTCAGATCATTAACGGCCACTCACCCCATGCAGGAATCAAGGGGCTTGCGCGGCATATTGGGTCAATAATCAGCACGAACTCCAGAAATCCCGGGCCAACATTCTGGACAGGACCAACTATCTTAACGACGGATCTGGAATTTGACCAGTTCAGGAACCCCTGACAAGCAAAAACATTCTTCCGAATTTCTTCCGAAAGAACTCGGGATCGAGGTATCGAACCACCGCTCCCCCACCCGCTACGGACTCTCCTTTCACCCCGCCCCAAAAGGGCTGGCATGGACTCTCCACCTGAAAGTTCCACGTGGAACATCCGGAGAAAAGATCCAGGAAATCCTCTATCGCCACCGGAGATGGATCAACTCGCGATTTCAGAAATTCAGACAGGGAATCCTTCAGTCCCAAGGCGGCCGTCCGGACGATTTTCGAGAAAAAAATGAACCGATGGTCTTGTTTGAGGGCCTTTTCCATAAAATCATCCTTGAGAAGAACCATCCCGGCCCGGACGGGAAAAGGGTCTTCGTGGCACCGGATCATACAATCATCGTCAGATCCCCGGGAGATCTTTCCGATACAGAAGCGGCTCTGTCCATCAGGACGTTTTTCCTCTCGGAAATGATCCGGAGAACGCTCGGCATTCTGGAAAACCGCTCGCACCAACTGAAGCTGTATCCCAAAAGGGTCGTGATCCGAAATACAAAAAGACAATGGGGGTCGATGAACCGTCATGGAGTCATGTCCCTGTCCCTCCGGTTGTCACAAATGACCGAAGACATTCTGGATCTCGTGATTGTCCATGAACTGTGCCACATGATTCACCCAGACCATGGAGAATCCTTCAATGCCCTCCTTGCGGAACTGACCCCCGACCACCGAAGAAAGATGAAAGAGGTTTCAGCCATTTGCCTCTCTGGATCCGACCCGCTTTGGGAATCGGGGTTTTCATCGTTCAGGATTCCAGAGATCCTCCTTCCCCGCCACAAATGATCCCAAGGACTTGAAGAGAAGGTCTATCGCGTTCTAGGATAAGGGACCTGATGTAACGGATAATCTTCCCTTTTTTTAAGACCCGGTGGTCGGCGATTTCGTCCGGACAGAACCCCGGGATAGCCCTGAAATAGTGGAAAACATGGAAAAGCCAAAAGGACAGAGAACGGGGTTTTCCACCGGAGCATGCGCCCAGGCCGGTGTTGCAGCCTGTCTTGCAGCTTTCCTGGAAGGGGTCCCGCCAATCGAGATCTCCGTACGGCTTCCCATTGGGAGAAGAGTTGTTTTCCCTCTTGCCGATTCCGGTCTGGATCTCACCTCCGACAAAAACAGTCCCGTCGCAACAGTGACGATCGTCAAAGATGCGGGGGATGATCCCGATGTCACCCACGGAGCTTCCATTGTCACATCCGTACGGCTCACATGCGCCTCTGGCGTCCGTTTTTTTGCGGGAGAAGGCGTTGGAACCGTCTCCAAGCCTGGTCTTGGCCTCACTGTCGGAGACCCTGCCATCAATCCTGTCCCAAGGGAGATGATCCGAAATGAGTTTCTTCTCCGGCAAAACGACTTGAACATCTGGGCCAAAGAACATTATGGATGGGACAATCCGGGAATGGATGTCACCATCTCCATTCCAAATGGCCAAATCCTTGCCGAGAAAACCCTGAACGGACGGCTGGGGATTCTGGGCGGCCTTTCCATATTGGGAACAAAAGGCATCGTTGTTCCTTTCAGTACCTCCGCCTACAGAGCCAGCATCTCCCAGGCGATCGATGTCGCCCTGGCCCGGGGCATCACGACGCTCGTGTTTACCACAGGCGGACAAAGTGAAAAGTTTGCACAGAAGATCCGTCAGGACCTTCCCGAAGAAGCTTTTATCCAGATCGGAGATTTCACGGGATTCTCTCTTCGAGAAGCGGTCAAGAAAAATGTCGGACGGGTGATCATGGCCGGATTTCTGGGAAAGTTTTCCAAACTGGCGGCCGGCGTCACACAAACGCATGCGGCGGGATCTTCTGTGGATCTTGAGTTTCTGTCTTCTGTCGCCAGGGAGGCTGGCTGTCCCGAGGCTGTCTCTAACGATATCGCCCACGCCAATACCGCAAGACATGCTGGCGAAATCGCCTTGTCTTCAGGGTGCACGGAGTTTTTTTCCATGCTTGGAAAAAAGGTCTTCTGCCAATTGGAAAAAACGGTGAAGAAGGAGATTCCCATCGAAGTCCTCCTGACCAACTTCGATGGAACCATCCTCTCCCATGAGGGAAACAAGCCATGTTAGGGGAAAAACCCGACGACAATCCCGTTCCCCGGGAAGCCCGTATCCATGTCATCGGAATGGAGCCGGAGGGACTTTCGACAGAAGATATCCGCTTTTCCCGACTTTTCTCCCGCTGCTCACTCCTCGTCGGTGGCGACCGCCAGCTGAAAACGCTGTCCGGTCCTCTTCCCCCAAATGTTGAGCGTCTTACCATCCGCGGGAAAATGGATCCGATCATTGATCGTCTCCGCCACTTTCAGGAACAATCCTCTCCTGATATTGCAATCGTTCTGGCCTCCGGAGACCCTCTTTATCACGGAATCGGGTCGACCCTCATCCGGAAGCTCGGACAGGACAGCATGGCTTTTTACCCCGCCCCGACACTCGTCCAGAGGGCCTTTTCCCTGCTGGGGCTTTCATGGGAGGAATCCACAGTGATTTCCTTTCATCGACCGGACAGCCCGGCAACGATCCCGGAGACAGGACCGTCCTGTCTTCTGGCCTTCTACACCGATGGCTCAGAAGGTCCCAGAAAGGTCCTCTCGGCGATCGAACGATATCCGCTTCTTCAAAAAAGACTGAAAGAGTTTACCGTTCTTGAAAATATCGGACTCGAAGGCCAGGCCATCAAAAGATTCGCTCCCGCACAATTGAATAGGCTCCACAAAACACTGTTTGATCCACTCAATATTGTCGTCGTGACACTCAATCCTGCCGACTGAAACCTTAAAAAACAAGAATCAAGGAGATCGCCCATGAGCCGGGAAATCCTGTTCGGCCTGCCAGAAGAAGCCTTTCATTTTACTGTCCCCAGAAAAGGTCTCATTACCAAAACGGAAATACGGGTTCTGTCGCTGTCGAGGCTGGACCTCGCTCCCGGCCTGCATCTGTGGGATATTGGTGCAGGATCCGGATCCGTGGGGATCGAGGCCGCCCGTCTGGTGCCGACGCTCACCGTGACCGCGATCGAAAAAGATCAGGAAGACTTTGACTGCCTGATCAAGAATGTCTCTTCTTTCGGCCTGGTCGATCGCATCCGGACGATCCACGGAAAAGCCCCGGAAAAGCTTCCGAGAGATCCCCGACCGGACAGGATTTTCATCGGTGGAACGGGAGGAAGGCTGTCAGACCTTCTCGATCTGTCCCTCGAAGTCATGCCCCCCGACGGAAAAGTGGTCATAAACCTTGCAACCTTTGAAAATATTTCCGAGGTTCTCGACTGGACCCGGGAAAAAGAGATCTCTCCTGAAATCTGGCAAATCCAGACAGGAAGGGGAAAAACCATTCTGGGACTTCACAGGATCGAAGCCATGAATCCTGTTGTCATTATGTCCTTCTCGCAAAAACAGTCCTAGAAACCTGATCACAATACCCGGAGAAAATCCCTGATGCAATCCATACCCGTCCCGACCGCTGTGAAAGAAAAGATCGCCATCATCACCATCACCCGTCCCGGGCTTGAAAAAGCCGCCGCCCTCCTGAAGGGACTCGATGCCACCCTTTACGTCTCGGAGCGCTATGCTGGAGAAGCTCCTGAAGGCGCAGTGATTGTTGACGGTGTCGTCAAAAACCTCCTGCCCGGAATTTTCGATTCCTTCGACGGGATCATCCTTGTCATGGCCCTTGGCATCGTGGTCCGGACGATAGCTCCCCTGATCGTGGATAAAAAAAGGATCCGGGGATTGTCGTCATCGATGTCACCGGACGATTTGCCATCAGCCTTCTGTCGGGCCATCTTGGAGGGGCCAATGCCCTTGCGCGGGAGGCGGGGGACATTCTGGGTGCGATACCGGTCATTACCACCGGGACCGATGTCAGGGATACCATCGCTCCGGACATGATGGCCAAAGAAATCGGGGCGGACCTGACGCCGTTCGATCTCCTGAAACGGGTCAGTTCGGCCATTGTCGACGGAGACCGGGTTCTGGTGATCAACGATGAAAAAATCCCCTTTTCCCAACTGTCCGGGACCCTGAAACCCAACATACTCCATCACAGGGAGTGGCCGGACCCCATTCCCCAGGCCCGTGCAGCGATTCTGGTCTCTTCATCGGTTGATCCGCGAAAGGATCTTCTGCCGGTTCATGTCACAATTCATCCAAGAGTCCTCACCATCGGACTCGGATGCAACCGCGGGACATCCGCCAAAGAAATCATTTCCCTTGTCGAAAGAACGCTGGAGAAAGCCAGTCTGTCCGTTTTGTCGATAGCCCGTTTTGCCACGATCGACCTTAAAAAGGACGAGGAAGGGATTCTGGAGACCGCCCGCTTTTTCAATCGCCCGCTCGAGATCTTTACCCGGGAGGAGCTCTCGAAAACGGAGTCCCCCAACCCGTCGGAGGTCGTCCGGTCGCATGTAGGGACTCCCGGGGTCTCCGAGCCGGCCGCTCTTCTTGCAATCCGTCTCCACCCGCCCTTTTCAACGGGTCGGGGAGAGCTTTTCATTGAAAAGGTCAAGTCCGAAAATGCCACGCTGGCCGTGGCAAAGTGGCTGGCTCCGGAGGAAACGCAGGGGAGCTGATCAGGGAGTTGTCCGGATCAGCCCCAAGATTCCGAAGTGGATGAGTCGAACGGCAATCGCCGCGAGAAGAAGCGAGAAGATTTTTCCCGCCACCGCTGACGAGGTCACTCCGATCTTTTTGTTGATCACATCGGACATGGACAAAAGCGGATACAAGATCGCCATATTAAAAAAGAGGGCACCGACAACAAGAACGATTCCATGGCTTTTGGCGAGAATCAGGGAAGAAGTGAGCACCGCAGGTCCGGCAATCAGAGGAATTCCCATGGGAACCGCTCCCCAGGATTTTGGCAATATCCGGGGAGAGGATAAATT
>DAHWBS010000050.1 GCA_027323445.1 Leptospirillum sp. | reverse complement strand
GAAGTATGGGTAAAGATCAGGCCTGAAGGCAGGGGTCTTACTGCGCTTTTGAGATAAGGGGTACTCCCCCTAGCGATCAAGCTTTTCGGCGATTATGCCATCAACAGATGCCTTGCCCCCGCCACTGAAGAAAAGGGAGACAGCCATGGAAATCACCAGAAGATGGTACTCATAACCCTCTCCAGCCTGGGTTCCATACCAGTTCATAAAGAAACCGTTATGGATATGGACAAGAAAAATCGCGCCAACCATGATCATGACAAACGAGACCGCTACAAAGCGGGTCAAAAACCCCATCAACAGAGCAACGCTACCGAGCGATTCTCCGATGATGACAAGAAAAGCCAATGGGGCCGGGATATGCATTTTCTGTGTAAAGAATCCCATTGTTCCGGAAAACCCGAATCCGCCGAACCACCCCAGAAGCTTTCCAAAACCGTGGGGAAGGATTACACCGGCAAGCCCAAGCCTAAGAACCATCGCAGACCATGTGGACCTTGTATCAAAAAAGGATTTCATCTCTGTCTCCTTGACTAGAGTTTCTCTGTTTAGACCTTTCCCCTGACATTCGGGGTTTTCTTAAAAAACTCATCACTGATCTTGAGAAGAAGTGTTCGCAGGTTTTCAATTTCTTCTTCCGTCAGCGCTCGTTCAAAAAAAGGATCGAGGTAAGCGATCTGGGTATCAAAGGTCCTTCTGAAAACTTCATCTCCTTTCTCCGATAGTCGGATGATCCGGCTTCTCCTGTCTGTCGCGGAAACCTCCTCCGTGATGAGACCTTTTAAAAGAAGACGATCAAGAAGCCCCGTCAAGGTCCCCTTTGTCACAAGTGTCCGGACTGAAAGCTCCCGACAGGACATCCCTTCCGTATCACCCAGCGTCGCAATCACATCGAACTGACCGGGAGTCAACCCCATCGAGCGGACATGCCGGTCGGACTCCCTCACAAAACCAAGATACGCCTCGACCAGAGGACGAATGATCCGAAGCGACACTCTGTGTTCTGCCGGTCCGGACTCTTGTGATTTATTTTTTTTCATCATTTCACCTCCCATCGTTCCATTTAAAAATAGTACTAGTTAGTACCAATTGTCAAGAAGGGAATCAAGGACATCTGACAGAAAATATTCTGAAAGACACCTCGTCCCCTTGATTTCTTTTTCTGGACGACTAGAATGTTCAAAGTATCCTTTTTTCATCTAGGATGATGGCCTCCGCTTTGGAGGGATGAACCGTTATGGATGGCGCTCTATGCGTCTGAAAGAAAGGGCTAGGTGGGCTGAGATGGGTAATCAATGGATGGTTTCTATCCTGATTGGCACTGTCGTGGTTGTAAGTCTGATCGTCGCCAACAAGATCAAGGAACACTGAACACTTCGTCCTCATGTCGGATTGTCTTACTACTAGCAATTTGTCCCATTGTTATCATGCTGATCCGTGATGAGCTTCACCATTCCGGCCCCGGATTTTTCCGGGGCTTTTCTTTTTTCTTCAAACGTTTTTTCCCGCTCATTCAGCAAATGGAGTCTTCTTGCCAAAAAAAGGCCTCTTGATCACCTTCGAAGGGATTGATGGCTCGGGAAAAACCACCCAGGCCTCCCGCCTTGCGGCGTTCCTTGGTCAGGATCGCGCCACCCTGACCAAGGAACCTGGGGGGACCCCTGTCGGAAAAACACTCAGGTCCATGCTCCTCGACCCCGACCTGTCCATCGACCCGAAAGCTGAACTGCTCCTCTTTCTGGCTGATCGGGCCCAGCATGTCCAGACACTCATCCGGCCGCATCTGGAAGCGGGATCCATTGTCATCGTTGATCGCTTTATTGACGCAACGGTGGCCTATCAGGGCTTTGGCCTCGGACATCCGCTCGAGCTCATAGCATCAATTCACGAAAAGATTCTGGAAGGAATGATTCCTGACCGGACGTTTCTTTTTGACATCGACCCGCAAAAGGCCAGAGAGCGAATAATCAGCAGGGGAGACAAGAAAACCTCGGTTGAAAACCGGTCAGAGGAATTCTTTCAAAGGGTCCGAAACGGCTACCTCCTGACAGCGAAGGAGCAGCCCGGGCGATTCAGGGTGATTGATGCCCTCCTTCCCCAGGATGAAATTGCAAGAATCATCCTGGCCGATCTGGAATCTCTCGACATGTCCCTCATGGGAAATCGGCCTGTTCGAGAAAGCTCTTCATGCTGATCGGCCATGAAAAGAACTGGAACAGGCTTTTATCTCTCCTCAAAAGTCCTGAGATGGCGGGAACCTTCCTTTTCTCCGGACCAGAAGGCGTCGGGAAAATGCTTTTCGCCAGGGAATGGGCCAAAAAGATCCTCTGCTCCGGGGAAAACACTGACCGACCCACCTGTGAGTCATGCCGGATTTTTCAGGTGGATGGCCGAAAACACCCGGACCTGATCATTCTTTCCAATGCGAACGAAGAACCGTCCGGGATTCCAAAATCCTCAAAAGATGCCGATGAATCTTCAACTATCAAGATCGACAGGGCCCGTTCCTTTATGGTTGAGCTCTCAAACGCACCGCTTGTCTCCAGCCGCCGGGTGGCCATTGTCGATTCGGCCCATCTATTGACGACCCAAGCGGCAAACAGCCTTTTAAAAACCCTTGAGGAACCGCCACCAGGAATGATGATCATTCTTGTCACACATCTTCCGGATCATCTTCCCCAAACCATACTCTCCCGTTGCCTGAATGTGTCCTTTGGCCCCCTCTCCCTCTCCGAGTTCAAAAACGTTCTCGAACAGACCGGTCTTAAGACCGAAATGACGCATGAGGACCTGTACAATCTCTCTTCGGGTGCTCCGGGTCAGGCCGGGTTCCACTGTCTTCCCTCAAGGACCCGGGCCCTTGAGGCCTCAAAAAGACTCTTTGCAGGAAAGAAAAAACCGGCGGCCAGTCTTTTTTCCGATCTTTCGGTGATTCTTGAGGATCCGGACGACTCTTTCTTCCTGAACCGTCTCGAGCGTTATCTTCTTGAGCTCTATCGACAGGACGGAACACTTCCGGAAAACCAGTCTCCTGCCATTGACCCTATCAAGAGGCAGTTGCTTCATGATAAGCTTCTTGGAATAAGGAACATGTCTGCTTACAATATCCATCGGGCAATGAATGCCGAGGAGGTACTTCTTGAGTTTCGAGAAATCTTCGGAGCCTGAATCCCCAAGCGCTGAAAAAGATCCCAAAAAATATTGGGTCATGACTTCAAAGATCAAGAATCTGGGTCCCGGAATCAGCCTTTGGGCGGAACTTGAGCCCGGAAACCCATACAAGCTGAACGACATCGTCATCGGAGAGTTCTCCCTGGGGATCACTCCCATGACCATCGTCGAAAGTCCCCGTATCCAGAGCGAAGAGGCTCCACTCCTTCTTCCCCCTTACAAGGTGCTCAGAAAAGCAACTTTTGAGGACCACTCCCGGATCGTCACCCTTCGCGCAAGGGAGACAAACCTCCTTCTTTTCGTCCGGGAGCGCTCGGATGCAAGGAACCTCGGAATGCGGGTCGTCGAAGTCACGGGCAACCTTTCCGCAACAGAATTCATCATCTACTACACGGCGGAAGGCCGGGTGGATTTCCGGGAACTCGTCAAGGATATCCATGGACGCTTCAGGGGCCGCCATGAGCTTCGCCAGATCAGTCCAAGAGAACATGCCGGGCTTTTGGGTGGAGTCGGTCCCTGCGGACAGGGACTGTGCTGCAGCAGCTTCATCTCCGAGTTCAAATCCGTCACAACAAGACAGGCCAAGGAAATCGACCCTGACCTCTCTCCCATGAAAACAACCGGCATGTGCGGACGGCTCAAATGCTGCCTCTCCTTCGACCCGAATGACAAGCTCTCGAACGCAACCGGTGACTGGGTCAATGTTGATAACGATCCCATGGACCGAAAAAACCCGAAAGAGAAGGTTTTTCCGCTTTCGGCGACCCGCCGGAGCGCATGACACCATCCCTTTTCCTCCCTGAGCCCGGGAACCATCATACAATCATTGGCCCATTCACCCCATTTCCGAGGATCGCATGGAAACGCTGAACAAGAATACCCATTCCGAAAAACACTCCGTCCGACAGGGGTTCATGATTACCACACCGATCTATTACGTCAATGACATTCCGCATATTGGCCATGCCTATACGACAATTGCCTGTGACAGCGTTGCCAGGACAAGGCGCATGGAGGGGAAAGAGGTCTTTTTCCTGACCGGAAGCGATGAGCATGGGCAGAAAGTCTGGCAGTCCGCCACGCGTGTCAACCTCTCCCCCCAAAATTATGTCGACCGGATTGTGGGACGATTTCAGGACCTCTGGAAGATACTGACCATATCAAACGATGATTTTATCCGGACGACAGAACCCCGGCATCAAAAAGGCGTTTCCGCAGCCCTCAAGCTTCTCTGGGAAAAGGGGGAGATTTACGAGGGGCTTTACGAAGGCTGGTACTGCACTCCCGACGAGCGATTCTGGACAGACAAGGATGTCATTGATGGTCTCTGCCCCGAATGCAGGCGGCCTGTAGACCGGGTTTCCGAAACGAACTATTTTTTCCGGATGGGCTCCCGCCAATCCTGGCTGGTGGACTGGTACAAATCCCATCCGGAAGCGATCCGGCCCGAGAGCCGTTATAATGAAATCATGGGATTTCTGGAAAAGCCTCTCGGAGATCTCTGCATTTCCAGACCCGTCTCGCGCATGCCCTGGGGCATTCCCCTTCCCTTCGCCCCGGACTATGTGACCTACGTCTGGTTTGATGCCCTGATGAACTACATCACTGTCTTGCAATCGGACCCATTTTCCGAAAACAGGCTGGAAAAGTTCTGGCCGGCAACCCATGTCGTCGGAAAAGACATCCTGACCACCCATGCGGTCTATTGGCCAGCCATCCTCAATGCATTGGGACTTGATCCGGCAAAACTCCTGTTCGCCCATGGCTGGTGGACCGTCAATGGAGAGAAAATGTCGAAAAGTCGCGGAAATGCCGTCGACCCGGTTGCCTATGCCCAAAAATTTGGCTCAGAATCCCTCCGATACTTTCTTCTTCGGGAAGGACAGTTCGGTCAGGATGCGGATTTCTCCGATACGGCCCTTATCGGCCGCATCAATGCGGATCTTGCGAATGATCTCGGGAATCTCCTGTCGAGAGTCGTTGCCATGGTCCAGAAGTTTTCACCTGACGAGCTTGTCCGGCCCAATCTCGAAAGCCATCCGGATCTCCTGCTTTCAGCAGGAAAGCTTTCCCGGATCCCGGATCTGACAGGAGCTTTTGAATTCAACAAGGCACTGATCCATCTCTGGGACTTCATTGGCGACCTGAACCGTCATGTCGACACCAAAGCCCCATGGGTCATGGCAAAGGACCCGGATCAAAAAGAGGAACTCCTGCTGACTCTTCACGATCTTCTTGAAGGCCTCAGACTCACGGCGGTTTACCTCACCCCTTTCATGCCGATGACGGCCGCCACCATTTTTGGAGCCATCGGGGCGTCCGACAGCATCTCGGATCTGACCTATCAAAAAGAAGGCCAGTGGGGAGGACTCCCAGGTACGGTACACGTCCGGACAATCCCTGCACTTTTTGAAAAGAGGCTTCCGGACGGATCGCTTCTCCCCAAAGAAGACTCCTCAGCCCCAAAGCGGGAGAAAAGAGCCTCGTCGGCAGGAACAGCCGGGGACAAAAACCCGTCTGAACCCATTGCCCAACCAGCGAACCCTCCCGCTATCGAAACCATTTCCCTTGACGACTTCAAAAAGGTCCAGATCCTTCCGGCGCTCGTTCTCTCCGCGGAGCCGGTTCCCAAATCCACCAAACTCTTAAAACTCAGGGTGACAATCGGACAAGAAGAAAGAACGATCGTTGCAGGCATAGCAGGATCTTATGCTCCCGAATCACTGGTCGGAAAGACCGTGGCGGTTCTCGCCAATCTCCAGCCGGCAAAGCTCATGGGAGTCGAGTCGCAGGGAATGATTCTTGCGGCGCAATCCGGCGATGGAGTCTCTGTCTTGACCTTTGACAAGGAGGTTTCTCCGGGAGCACAGATCCGATGACGACGGCAACGGCTTTTTCTTTTATTGACAGCCATGCACATCTGAACCTGCTCCCCGAAGGCTACGAATCCTCCCAGACCCTCTCCCGGGCCATGGACCTCGGTCTTGTGGCCCTTGTGAACGTGGGGACCGATATCGAACGATCAAAGGAATCGATCGCCATTGCCCGGAAGTTCGACAATGTCTTTGCAACCGTTGGCCTGCACCCGGGAGAAGCACACCATTGGTCGGATGATCTGGCAACAGAGCTCGACCTCCTCGCCGCCTCCGAAAAAGTGGTGGCCATTGGAGAAACAGGTCTGGACTTCGCCTGGCCGGAACCCGAAAGGGAGACCCAGTTCGAAGCGCTTTCCGGACAGATCAGGATCGCCGTTAAATACGACCTGCCTCTTGTGATCCATGCAAGGGACGCCTTCACCGATCTTTTCCGGATTTTGAAAAGCCATGCCCTCCCTTCCCGGCCGGGGGTCTTCCACTGTTTTACCGGCGACCTTGATGCTGCCCAAAAGGCTTTGGATCTGGGATTTTACCTGTCTTTTTCGGGGATCATCACCTTTAAAAATGCCGGAGATCTGAGAGAAGTCATCTCCCAGGTTCCCATTGACCGGATTTTGGTCGAAACCGATTGCCCCTATCTGGCTCCGGTTCCCCACAGGGGAAAAACAAACGAACCGGCCTTTATTCCGGACACCCTCTCCGTGCTGATTGAAAAAACCGGTCTTCCCGGGGACCTTGTCGCATCAACCATCCTCCAGAATACAAAAGATCTCTTCAGAATCCTTTGAGCACTTCCAAGGCTCCCGGAATCTTTTTTCTTGCAAGATCTTTTTCGGTACAATAAAAGCATGAGGATCGTCCACGAAAACGATCGGGTACGGCTGGGGACAATCTGAGAGGGATCGATGCGAGAAATCCTGGTGGACGGCTACAATCTGATCGGAGCACAGGGACGCTTCAGAAAAGATCGGGAGATCCTTTTAAGCGAACGGGACCGGCTGAAGAAAGCTCTCTCCGTTTATGCATCCACATTGCCTGAACCCGCCCGGATCACCGTTGTGTTTGACGGATTTCCAACCGAACGAGAGGGCTCATCCGGGACGGCCGGACCGGTGATCGTCCTCTTCTCGGAAGAAGAAGGTACCGCCGATGCCGTTATTGTGCGACTGGCTCTTCGACATCGGGAGCAAGCCATTGTCATCTCTTCCGACCGGGAGGTCATTGACCGATCCCGGATGGCAGGTGCCAGAGTCGTAGGCTGCCGGGAGTTTCTGGACCGGATGACAGGTCGCACAAAATCCCGGCCATCCCCGGAACAGACATTCCGCCAGGAAGACTCCGACCGGGACGACTATCCACAGCGGCCGTCCAAAAAAGGCAACCCACGAAAACCTTCAAAAAAAGAGCGGCAAAGCAGAAGAACCCTGTCGGGGCTCTGAGCACTTTCCCTCTTCGGGATTCCGATGAAACCGATCCGACTGAAAGAACTCTTCTTTACCCATCGCCATCCCGACCATGTTCTGAAGGAAAGCACATCCGACCACCATCGACTGAAACCGTCTCTTGGCCGATGGGATCTTGTCCTTCTGGGAATCGGAGGCGTCATCGGGGTGGGGGTTTTTGTCCTGACAGGGATTGCCGCGGCCACCAATGCCGGACCATCGGTGGCCCTCTCCTTTCTCCTGGGGGCGGTTATTGCCACCATGGCGGCGTTTATCTATGCCGAATTCGCCTCTTCCGTGCCGGTGACCGGGTCGGCCTACCTGTATGTGTCACTGGCCTTTGGAGAGATCCCGGCCTTTGTAACCGGATGGACGCTGATTCTGACCTACGGGGTTGGCGCCATGGCGGTGGCCATTGGATGGGCAAGCTACATGGACTCTTTCCTTCGCGGAATCTCCGTTCCCTGGCTTCCCGTCTCTCTGACCAGAAATCCCTTCGACGGGGGATATCTGAACCTTCCCGCTGGCATGATCCTCCTTTTCATTTTGGCTATCCTGATGATGGGAACCAGAAACTCCGCCTCCTTCAACAATCTGATGGTCTTTGTGAAGCTGGGGATCATCGCCCTGTTTCTGCTTCTGGGAATGGGACATATCCATCCTGCAAACTGGCATCCGTTTTTTCTGCACGGAGCTTCAGGTGTCATAGCGGGAACAATGACCATTTTCTTCGCATATGTCGGCTTCGATGCGATCACAACCGCCGCAGAGGAAGCCAAAAACCCCAAAAAGGATATCCCTTTCGGGATTATCTTTGCCCTGGTGGCCTCTTCAATCCTCTATATTCTCGTCAGTATCGTCCTCACCGGAATGGAGCCATCGTCAAGACTCAACAATGCCGCGCCGGTTGCCAACGCACTGCTTGAAAACGGGATCCGTTTCGGGGAAACACTCATCTCCGGAGGAGCACTGGTGGGACTCACGAGTGTTCTCCTGGTTCTTCTTTTTGCCCAGAGCAGGATCCTTGTCATTATGGCCCGCGACGGACTGATGCCCCCATGGATGGCCTTTGTTCATCCAAAAAGAAGAACCCCCGTCAGAACACTTTCCGTCATGATGGTCCTTGTCGTGATCCCCGCCATGATTTTTCCGATCCACGCCATTGCAAAGCTGACCTCTTCGGGAACGATCCTCTCCTTTATTTTTGTTTCCCTGGCACTCATCCGTTTCAGAGGGATCCATCCGGACCGGGAGGTCCCGTTCCGATGCCCCTTCTTCCCGTGGCTTCCCATAGGATCCATCGCCATGGACCTGATCCTTTTGACCTCCGGATCGGGGAAAACGCTCTTTCTGCTTGTTGGGTGGCTTGCGCTGGGCCTTGCTTTTCATGGAGCAAGACGTCTCATGGGATCTCCGGGAATGCTCCATCCAGCACCCGACCCGATCGAGAGAACACTTGAAGAAGGATCTCCGTTAGAGTAGGATGGCCTGAATATGATCGCTTCCAAAACAAGATCCGGAAAAAATCTCTCCCCAGAACGGCCTGCAGGAAGGTGGACGCAGGTATTGTCCATTTTCTCCGAAACAAACCTGTTCGTCTCTTTCGTTCTCCTGTTTCTCCTGTCAGCCTGCGGTGGAGGGCCCGATGTCACTCAGTCGACCGGCCACGGAATTCTCCTCGCCACATCCCAGGGGCTCTTCAATATCTCTTTTTCAACGAACGGATCCAGCACTCTGACCTCGACCACCCCGATCATTGCCGGCGGAATCGATGCCATGGTCGCGGTTGAAAACGCATCCTATCCGATCACTGGCCCGATGCTTGTGACCACCAACGGGACGACCATTACCGCCTATTCCATGACAGGTGGCATCCCTTCCGCCACAGGGCAGACGATTTCACTTTCTGCCTGCTCCCCCTCCCCCT
>DAHWBS010000004.1 GCA_027323445.1 Leptospirillum sp. | reverse complement strand
ATTCTGAAAAGCCTCTCCTGTCCGGTCATTCAGGGATTTGCCCTGTCAAGACCGCTGCCTATCGATGAGCTGGAAGTCTTCCTGACGCAATACACAAGGGAACATCCGGAGAATGTCCCAAAAGAACATCTTCCGGGTCATCGTTTCCGATAGGCTTCAATTCAGATCTGAACCCGCCACTGGAGGTCGCCCCATTTCACAGACGTTGCCATGAAGATCCCCTTTCCCCGAAGACCCAAAATAGATTAAAGTGAACGGGTAAACGGAATTCGATCGCACCAGGATTGCATCCAAAAATCCATTTTGGGAGAAGGACGTTTTCAGGAATGACAGGGGGGAATGGTGGGCGATACAGGTTTCGAACCTGTGACCCCTGCCGTGTGAAGGCAGTGCTCTACCGCTGAGCTAATCGCCCTTTCAGAACGCCCATCATAACCAAATGTCCACTGTTAGACAAGGGCCGGACAAAACCTCGCGAAAAGCTTCCGGGCGAACGGAAGACTCCCGGCAATTCCTGCTGGATGCCCGCCATTGACCAGATATCAGATACAGGAGAAAAAGAGACCTCGTGGAAATCAAAGAGACCCTGAACCTTCCCAAGACAAGTTTCCCCATGAAAGCCGGGCTACCGGAAAAAGAACCCTCCATACTGAATCACTGGAATTCAAAAAACCTCGAACAGTCCCTTTTGTCCCGGATGGCCGACCGCTCCCTTTTCATTCTCCACGACGGGCCTCCTTATGCCAATGGACACCTTCACATGGGTCATGCCCTGAACAAGGTGCTGAAAGACATGATCAACCGAGTCGCCATCCGCGAAGGGAAGCGTCCCGTTTATATCCCCGGATGGGACTGTCATGGACTCCCCATCGAGCACAAGGTCCTGAAAGACCTGAAAAAGAATCGCTCCGAAATGACCGCAGTCGAGATCCGGACAAAGTGCCGGGAATCCGCCAGTGAATTCGTCAAGATCCAGATGGAGGAGTTTCGACGGATGGGGGTCATGGCCGACTGGGATCATCCCTATCTCACGATGTCTTTTGACTATGAAGCCACCATCCTGGATTCTTTCGCACAAATGGTCAAAAAAGGTCTGGTCTACAAGGGAGTCAAGCCGGTTCTCTGGTGCCCCCAGTGCGAAACGGCCCTTGCAGAGGCGGAGGTCGAATACGAAGACCATACCTCGCAGGCAGCAACCGTTCTTTTTGAAACCCCCCGAACCGGAACATCCCCGGAAAAGGCCTTCATCGCCATCTGGACCACGACCCCCTGGACACTTCCGGCCAACAAGGCGGTCGCCTATCACCCTGATGCCCATTACCTTGAGCTCAGACACACAGGCGGGGAAGAAACCGGACCCTTCGCCAAAAACGACCGTCTTTATGTCTCCCAGACCCTCTGGACAGAAGACGGCCATTTTGCCGGCCTTGGCGAACTCTCCGGAGGATTTGCCGTCATCAGGGTCCTCAAGGGAGAGGATCTGGCCCGGGAGATCCCCTTTGTCACATCTCCCCTCACCGGAGCGCAGGTTCCTCTCCTCCCGGGGGATTTTGTCACGATGGACCAGGGGACGGGAATGGTTCATATCGCCCCCGGACATGGTGAGGACGACCACCGCCTGGGCCTTGTCCACGGACTACCCATCGAGGCTCCTGTGGACAATCGGGGACGATACCTGCAGACCCTTGCCGAGATCGGGCTCGACGAATTTGTCGGCAAACCTGTCATGGCTTCAAACGACCGGATTCTGGAACTTCTCTCCTCCCTTGGCCGTCTGGTTTCCCATTCCGCCTATCGCCACTCCTATCCCCACTGCTGGCGATGCAAGAAACCTGTGATTTTCCGGGCCACGCCACAGTGGTTCCTCTCCCTTTCCGCAGAAAACCTTCGCCAAAGAACCCTTGCGGCGATCCGGACGGTTTCATGGATTCCCGCCCGGGGAGAAAACAGGATCACCGCCATGATCGAGAACCGGCCCGACTGGTGTCTTTCAAGGCAGCGATCCTGGGGGGTTCCGATCCCGGCACTCGGATGCTCCGATTGCGGAGAAAGCTTCCTCGACAATGGCCTCATGGATCGTCTCGTCGCCAGGACCCGAAAGGAAGGAATCGATTTCTGGTTTGATCCGGAACAGGCCGGGGAAATCAAGAAGGGTGTTTCCTGCCCCCGTTGCCATAGCCAGAACCTTGAACTCGAGCGGGATATCCTCGACGTCTGGTTCGATTCGGGAGTCAGCCATGAAGCCGTTCTCAAGGGAAGACCGGGGCTTTCCTGGCCGGCAGACCTGTATCTTGAGGGATCCGACCAGCACAGGGGGTGGTTCCATTCCTCCCTTCTGACAAGTGTGGCCCTTCACAATGCCCCTCCCTACAAATCCGTCCTGACACACGGGTTCGTTGTCGATGGTCAGGGAAGAAAAATGGCCAAAACGATCGGAAACGTCATCAGTCCGTCGGAAATCATCAAGCAACACGGGGCGGACATCTTGCGTCTCTGGGCAGCCTCCTCCGACTACCGTGAGGATATCCGGCTCTCCCCGGTCATTTTGTCCCATCTGGTCGAGTCCTACCGCAAAATCAGAAACACATTCCGTTTCATGATGGGAAATCTCTATGACTATCAGCCATCTGCCATCGGGACAGAAGATTCAGGCGACCCCCTTGACCGATGGATTCTTTCCCTCTGGGAAGGAACAAAAACAACAATCATCGCGGCCTACAGGGATTATGACTTCCCGGCAGTCGTGCACCACCTGTCGGGATTCTGCTCCGTTTCCCTTTCGGCGTTGTACTTCGACATGATCAAGGACCGCCTCTACACAGAGGCCGAACAATCGCCCCTTCGGACCGGAACACAAAAAACGATGGCCTTGATCCTGCGGGAACTCTTGCTCCTGATCCAGCCGATTCTCGTTTTTACCTCGGACGAAATCTCGGAAAGTCTTCTGCCCCTTGCACTTCTCCCCAATGGCTCAAACGATTCGGCCACATGGGTACAGAGCGAAGTTTATCCGCCCCTGGTTCCCGGACGCCGCGACGAGACCCTTGAAAAAAGCATGGAAGAGCTGCTGATTTATCGTCAGGAGTTTGGCCGGATTATCGATGATTTACGGAAAAAAAAGGAAGCGGGATCCGGTCTGGATGTCGAAGTGGCATTCATTACCGGAGAAAACCCGATCCCCGCGGCCTGGAAACATTTCCCTCCCGGCTACCCGGCAATGTTCCTCATCGTTTCCGGATTCTCCTTCCTGAAAGAAACTCCGGACAAGGACGGATCCACCATTCTGGCCGTCACGGAAAGCCAGGCTCTCCCGGGAGCGACCTGGATGATCAGTCGGGCCTCGGGAACCAAATGCGAACGATGCTGGATGGTAACCCCCGCCACGGGAGACAACCCGGAGCACCTTCCTTTGTGCCATAGATGCTTTCCGATCGTCCGGGAAGCAAAACTCCGGGAAGAAGGCGCATCCAATGGGATCTAGCTCCGATGCACCCGTTTCATGGAAGTTCAGCTGGTGGCTCTACACGCTGATCGTCGTCTCCGTTTTTCTTGTCGACCAGCTCACAAAAAACTGGATCCATCAGGCTCTCTTTCCTGGGGAAGCCATCGTGGTCATCCCTCATTTTTTCCAGATCGTCTCTGTCAGAAACTCCGGGATCGTCTTCGGAATGTTTCAGGGTGACGGGGAAACCCTTCACCGGATGATTCTTGTAGGGGTGACCGTTGCGGCCGCGGGTGGGATCATTTATTATAGTTCCAGAAGGCGCCGGGAAGGAGGTTTTGAGTTCCTCCCCCTGGCGCTGGTTCTGGGAGGTGCCCTCGGAAACCTGAGTGACAGGGTCCTGGGGGGCCGGGTTGTGGATTTTATTGATTTCCAGGTTGCAGGGCATCACTGGCCAGCTTTTAACGTTGCGGATTCGGCCATTGTCATTGGTGTTTCCCTGCTCGTGGGTCTCGGACTTTTCACGACACCTTCCGGAACATCTCCGGAATCATCACCCGGAAAACCCCAAAATCCCGGCAATACGGTTCACTAGAAAAGATTTCAATGAAAAAAGATACGCCGGGCAAAGGAGGTCTCTCCATGGACAATGCTGCAAAGCAGTTGACGCCCAGAATCCAAATCGCCCTCGAGAACAAAGAGTGGCTCAAAGCCTACAATCTTTGTCTGGCTCTTCTCTCATCCGACCCCAAATCGGAAGTTGGCAGGTATTGTCTGATCGACTCGCTCATCATGGCCGAACGCTTTGACCTTGCCATGGTAAAAGTCCGGGAGTTTCTCCTGGAAATGCCGAAGAACAACCGTCTGTCGCTCTATCTTCTCCACCTTCTCGTCTACCACCGGGAATTCGAGGAAGCGACGACTGTCGGCCGCATGCTTCTCAAAAGAACCCTTTCCACATCCGAACAGCGCGATGCCATGCTTCATACGGCCTTTGCCCTGCACGGAAAAGGCGAGATCCGACAGGCCGTCCGTCTGTTAAACACTCTTCTTGAAGAAGACCCGCTCAATACCGATGCCTTCGAGACTCTGGGCAAAATCTTTTTTGAACAGGGCCATCTCGATGAGGCCGAAAGAATTTTCCTTGAACTTTCCGAAGTCGACCCCACCCATCCCAGGGTCCATCAGCTTCTGGGCCTTCTTTACTCGGAGCAGGGAAAGTGGGAAGAAGCCATTCTTGAGTGGGAAGATGCGCTCGAAATCTCCCCGAGCGATGAAATTTTGAGGGAACTCGGCTGGTCGTTGTCCATGGCCGGCGAAAAAGATGCCGCTATCTCCATGCTTGAAGAGGCTCTCTCTCTCAACCCGATGAATCTTCAGGCAAGAATCGACCTTGGGTCTGTCCTGATGGATCAGGAGAATATCGAACGAGCCATCTCCGAATGGAAGATCGCCCAGACACAGGATCCCGGAAACAGCATGATTCGCCTGTATCTGGAAAATGCCCAGAAAGCCGCTGCAAGGACCACCGACGCTGCCACACCCAGAAAACGGTCCCGAAAAAAAGGGGATGCCTGAGACTTCCCGGCCTCACCCCGAACAGGGGGAGTTCCGGGAGTACAAGGTCCCCAGAATTGAAACGCCAAGAAGGGTCGATCAATACCTTGTTGCCCAGTGCGTTCCTTTCTCCCGATCGAGAGTCCATCGACTTATGGAGGAAGGGCTTGTTCTCGTAAACGGCCTGATGGTATCTCCCTCCCACAAGGTCAGGATGGGAGATACCATCCAGCTTTTGATCCCGCCTCCCCGCCAGCAAATGGATCTTCCCCAGAAAATGGATCTGCAGATCCTTTATGAAGATGATACTGTGCTTGTCCTGAACAAACCCGCCGGTCTCGTCGTCCACCCGGCTCCCGGCCACCCCAACGGAACTCTCGTCAACGGACTTTTAGCCCATTTCGGGCACAATCACGAACTTCCGGTCAGTGACCTTGCGGATTCCGGAATCGAACCACAGGATCTCCCTGCGGAAGAAAAGGCCCCACCGGCAGACGGCGATGATGGGGAAGCTCCCGGAAAACTGGCACGGGCAGGTCTGGTGCATCGCCTTGATCAGGATACGTCAGGAGTCATGGTCATTGGCAAAACCGAATACGCCGTCAACAACCTGATGGTCCAGTTCAGGGACAGGATCGTCTCAAAACGCTATCTTGCGCTGGTGTCCGGAATTCCCAAAAAGCGCCGGGGAGAGATCGACGCGCCTCTTGGGAGATCCTCCCATGACCGGAAAATGTTTGCCGTGCGAGAAGACGGGAAGCCGTCCATCACACGCTATCGGGTCATTTCCTCTTACCGGGAAAACTGCGCATTGATGGATATCACGCTTTTAACCGGAAGAACGCACCAGATTCGGGTCCATTTCAAACATATCGGCCATCCTCTTTTGGGTGACAAGGTCTATGCCGGAAAAAATGCCGGCTCTCCCGAACGTTACCCCAGACAAATGCTCCACGCCGCAAGACTGACCTTTCTCCATCCGGAAACAGGGGTCGAACTCTCCTTTGAAGCGCCACTACCGGCTGACTTCGAGCGGGCACTCGCACATCTGTCACCTCTCGAAAACCCGGGATGACCTGAAAAAAAAGGGAGTCAGAACCAAAGTCCTGACTCCCCTTTCTTGAATTTTTCTGGATGAAAAAATAATGAAGCAACGAATCTTCTACAAGAGCCTCATCACCATGCCGGTCAACGGTTTTGGATAGAAATAAGTCGATTTCTGGGGCATCAACTCACCCCTGAGAGAAACATCTTCCACAACCCTGGCACCGGTGGGTCTCAGAATAAAGGCTACAGGATACTCACCCGCCCTGATCTTCCTGATCACTTCGTCTGCAGACTTGCTGTAGCGAAGAAGATCTTCCTTTGCCACACGCTCACGTGTAACAGAAAGAACCTCGGCGAGAACCCCTTCCTGGAGCCAATAGCTGTCAAGCGCCTGCACACCAGGACCCTTGGTACGGGGAAGAGAGACAATCCGGTACTCCACTGGAGAACCTCCGACCATACCAAAGAGGATTTCTCCGGGAGGAGATTCGAGAAGAGCCTTCTGAAACGCTGTCTCCTGACCAATGGAAAAAGTGGCCACCGTCTTGAGCGGGCTTTTGGGACCAGTCAGGACCGCCCATGGGTTTTCACCCACGTTATGCACCATCCGGTGTGTCGGAAGCACGGTCAAGCCGGGATTTTCCATCGCAACCAAAAAGACCGTCACAAACTCGAACGGAGCGTTTGGACCCGCATTTGGCTCTTCTTTCCTTCGCTCGTTCCGGTAGGCAAGGTAGGTCTCATAGCGGTGATGGCCGTCGGCGATAAAAAGCGGAGTCGACGGAAAGAATCCGGACACGGCCGAAACCACCCCGGGATCTGTTACGGAAGCGACCTCGTGAATGACCCCGTCCCCGTCCACGCAGCGAAACCTCGGCGTAGCGGCGGAAGAAAGGTTTCCCATGATTTTTGCCGAAGGATCGGAGTAGACACAGTAGATCTGGCTGAAAGAGGCTTTCGTTGCACGAAAAAGAGCCATACGGTCTTCTTTTGGGCCGGCAAGGGTCCTTTCGTGGGGGTAAACAACCTTCTTTTCCCACTCTTCCAGGCGAACGCGGCCGATAAATCCTTCCACCGTCCTGAGCTCGTTTTCCGGCCCGAAACGATAACTCATCTTGTAGGTATAGAAAGCCGGACTGGAGTCTTCGACCAGAACGCCTTCCGAAATCATGCGCGCGAGATCGGAAGCCGCCTGCGAGTAGCGGTTCTTTCCGGGAACTTCCCCTTCAAAGGCTTTGGGGAGCTCAAGCCGAATAACGTTGTTCGGATCTTTTTTGTAGAACTCGTCCTGGGCTTCCCGGGAAATAATGTCATAGGGAGGAGTGGTTAATGATTCCATTTTCCCTTTGAGGGAATCCGGATAGACAAGACCTTTGAATGGTTGAACTTCTGCCAAGGTGAAGATCCTTTCAGATGGAAGTGTTGGTGACGGGGTGGAAGTTCAGAGATCCCGCTCAATGATGAAATCCGACAATGCCAGGAGATTTTGCCGATGGGAAGAGTTCGGGAAGTAGTCCAGGGCAGCCCGGGCCTGATTCATAAATCCTGTCGCACGTGACAGAGCATATTCGAGCGAAGAGGTTTCTTTCATAAAAGAGAGCACCATTTTCAGGTCTCCCGGAGAAAGATCTCCCTTGCCCATGCAGGAAATAATATTTTCCCGATTTGAAGGAGAAACCGCGGAGAGACAATGCAGGAGAGGGAGAGTCATCTTCCCCTCGGAAAGATCTTTTCCGAGGGTCTTGCCCAGTCGCTCTTCCTTGGCCATGTAATCAAGGGCATCATCCGCAACCTGAAAAGCCATTCCGGCAAAATAGCCGTAATCCTCAAGAGCCTTTCGGCCTGCGGCATCAAGACCTCCGAGAATTCCCCCCATCCGGCAGGTTCCGGCGGTGAGTGCCGCGGTCTTTCTTGCAACCACCTCCAGATACTCTTCTTCGGTTGCCTGGGGGTTATTGTCCAGCATCAACTCGAGAATTTCCCCCTCGGACATCTGTCGGCATGCCAGGGTCAGGATATCGTTGATCTCATGATCATGGATGCCGGTGGCGATATACAGGGCTGTCGCATAAAGGTAGTCTCCCACCAGAATGGCCGCCTGATTGCCCCAGACCTGATTGGCCGCCGGCTTCCCGCGACGGATCTCGGCATGGTCTACCACATCATCGTGAAGAAGAGTTGCCGTATGGATGAATTCGACAGCCGCCGACAGAAGGATCATGTTTGAACCATCATAACCGGACAGGCGGGAGGAGATGATCAGGAGCATCGGACGCAGACGCTTTCCGCCGCTTCCAAACAGATGAGACGTCACATCGCGTATTGTCGCATTCGCATCGAGCGTGAGTCCGTGAAGGGAGCTTTCGACAGCCTTCAGGTCACTGGCGTAATCCGTCCACACATTTCTCAGGCTTTCCATCGCAAGGGGATTCATGCGTTATAAGTTAAGGCTTTTCCTGAGAACTTGTCAATCAAAAAAATCATCGTCTTCAATTCACGGTGTTTTTATCTTTGACCCGGCGCTTCCTCCTTACCCTCACACTGGAAAAAATGAATCCTCCGAATTAAGGAGGGGAGCGGAACCACCCTCCTTTCCGGGCAGGCTTTCCGTACCGCACTTGTGCTGATATGATTGAGCGAGGAGGTATCCCATGAGCGAGGACCCACGAACATTTCAGCAGTCCCAGGTCGGAAAAGACCTTCAGAAATCCCAGGGTCCCATTCCCTACTGGATGATGGTGCTGACCGCCATTGTCTATAGCGTGGCACTGATATTGTCTCTTCCCCTCTTTGGCAACCGCCACACCCCGACCAACAGACCTCCGACCTTTCTGAACAAAACCCATACCCGGGCCTGGATCGACTATGGAACAGTCGCAGGAGCGGCTTATCTGGGGGTGGGTTTTTACGTCATCTACTACATGATGATGATCCGACCCAGAAAGAGAAAGAACAACAACAGCCAGTTCCCCGAGGAATGAGCTCTCTGGACGAAGATATTCTCCCTGAACCCGCTCCCCCATCGCCCCGGCGGAATCTGCTTCCGGCCGTTTTGTACGGACTGACCTGGATCACAACCACCGGGGCCGGTGCAATGCTCTCCGGACAAAACCCCCTGGACTTTCCCGGGGGATTCCTGAAAGGGTTGCCGTTTTCCTTCACCCTCATGTCCATCCTGACCCTTCATGAGGCCGGACATTACCTCGTGGCACGCTGGTACAAAGTTCCCGCAAGCTGGCCCTATTTCATCCCTGCACCTACCCTCATCGGAACCTTTGGCGCCATTATCCGGACTCCCCCGTCTCCGACGTCCTCCAATGTCCTTTTTGACATTGCCGCCGCCGGGCCCGTCGCCGGACTGGTTCCGGCGATCATTGCCCTTGTCGTGGGAGTCCATACATCGACTGTCGTTGGCGCCCTCCCTCCACCAGGAGGCGGTCAGCTCGAACTTGGGGAGTCGCTACTCTTCAAAGCCGTTGGAGTTCTTTTCGGACCTCATAATACCCATGGGGAGCTGCTTCTCTCTCCGGTTGCATTTGCCGGATGGATGGGGCTTCTCATCACATCACTCAATCTCATTCCGGCCGGTCAACTCGACGGAGGGCACGTTTTTTATGCCTTTTTCGGAAAACGCATCCACCGGGCCATCAGGCCGGTCATTTTGTCTGTTCTTTTAATTCTCGGGTGGGAAACATGGCACGGATGGATTGTATGGGCGGTTCTTCTTTTCATCATGGGAGCAGGACACGCTCCCGTAACCGCTTATGACGAGGGACTTTCAGGTCGCAGAAAATTCCTCGGCATTCTCCTTTTTATCGTCGAATGCCTGATTTTTGTTCCCTCTCCCCTCAAGGGAAACTAGACCTTTTCCCTGAATCTCCCCATGAATGAATTCAGTCGGTTCTGCCCGTCATATCGCAAGAGTCGAAATCATTTCGTCATGGATCAGACCATTTGAGGCGACGATACAGGCGCTATTCAAGGTATGAAAAGATCCGTCGCGATCGGTAACCGTCCCGCCAGACTCCCTCACGATCAGGCTTCCCGCTGCCGTATCCCATGGAGAAAGACCAAGTTCCCAGAATCCGTCGAGGGCCCCTGTGGCAACATAGCACAGGTCGAGGGCCGCCGATCCCGTTCTCCGGATTCCATGACATTTCTTCCAGAACCGGTCAAAAAACGGCATGTTATTCCTTTGGGGATCATCCCTTCTTGCGGCGGCAAACCCCGTACACAAAAGGGCGGACGACAGCTTCGGCGTTTTGGCAACCCAGAGCGGCTCACCGTTCAGGGTTGCACCTTTTCCATTTTCGGCCTCGAATGTCTGACAGCGGATCGGATCATGGATGATTCCATACTTAAGGACGCCCTTTTCCTCAAAGCCGATGGAAATGCAAAAAAATGGAAAATGATGGGCAAAATTGGTCGTTCCATCGAGCGGATCGATCACCCACCTGTATTCGGCACCGGAGCGAACTTCCCCCCCTTCCTCCCCCAGGATTCCATCTCCGGGAAAGCTTTCCTCAATAACAGAAACGATCCCTTTTTCCGAGGCAAGATCAATTTCCGTGACAAGATCCATCTCGTTTTTGTAAGAGATCGTCAGTCGACGATCAAAACCAGCCATGATCATAGGACGAACCTGCTCGATTGCAGCCCGGCCCACTGATCTGACCTTTGCCAAATCCCTCATTGACTTCCTTTCCGGCACACTCATCTAATCTGCCCAATAAAGGCCAGACGACCCGTTTCAAACAAGCTAAGGATATCCCACAGACACTCTCTTATGATAGACTCACTCGTCAGGAACTGAAACAAGGACCCTTGAATTCGCCATGGACAGATTGGGTACGGTCCAACCCGGACCAAGCTTGAAAGACCTAAATGGGAGCCAAAGATGTTTGTAACGATCACATTCATACGGTGGTTACATCTCGTGGGAGCGGCGGCTCTTGTCGGCGGGATGGTCCTCCAGCTTTTTGTCCTGTCGCCCCTTCTTTCGGGAATCGATCCGTCTGTCAGGGGGAAGCTGGCCAAAAAAGCCTCGGAATTCTACCTTCCTGTCTTCTGGGTCAGCATGGCTCTTTTGATCATCACAGGGGCCTTCGTCATCTTTGACCGCCTTGTCTCGCTGGAGAACATGGTGTTCCCATACAAGAATTCCTATGAGACCTTCTGGCTTTTGAAACTGAGTTTTGTCGGCGCAATCGGCATTCTTGGAATCCTGACCGCCAAGATGTCCGGAGAAATTCGGGGCCTTTCGCTGAAACAGCTGGAAACGACCGCCGACTCCCGGATGATTGATACGATCGAGGTCCAGAAAACAGCTCTCAGGCGTCGTGTGAGCCTTTTAAGGAACATCAATGTCATGTTGGGTATTTTCGTCCTTCTCTGGGCCGCTGTCCTCCAAAACATTTTCGGTCTCCTGATCCTTCGCTGAGCAACTTAATTCCTATAAGGAGAATCCTTTTGCCTGAAAACTTCCTTCGTCCGGTTTATCACCAGTCCTTTCTGGACCGAAAGATTCCCACGACCATGGCCACACAGCACCCGGACAATGCAAGCGCTCCATACTGGAAATCCAATGGGGAAGCTTTCATCAGCACACTCGACGAACTTGAGGAATGCTTTCGGAGCTATACGGATATCGGCTGTCAGGAATACATGTGGGACTGGGAAGGAAAGTATGTCGACGAAGGCGTGGTGGACAAGCTTTTCTCCTCGTATCACGAGTACTTTCAGAAATACCAGCTGGGAAAGGATGTCTTTCTCACCTTCAGGCTTCCCAATATCTGGTATGAAAAAGGATACCGGATTGCCAGAGCCTATATCGGCATTCTGACCTTCGCCGATCTGGCTCGCGATCTCGGACTGAACTCCCCTCCCGTCTTCGAAGTCATTTTGCCAATGACCGACGAGGCCCAGAAAATGCTCCACCTCAAAACAACCTTCCAGAAGATCGCCCGTCTCAAGAGCCAGGTCTTCGACGAGATCCCCCTCGATCAGGAAAGCGACTCCTCCTACCTTCAGGTCATCCCTCTCATCGAAGGAGTCCCCCAGCTGACAGCGTCTCACAATATCCTGATGGAATATGCCCGCATCCATGAACAGTCCTACGGGGAAAAGCCTCCCTATATCCGCCCGTTTATTGCCAGGTCGGATCCCGCCCTGAATTCAGGATTCATTCCGGCCACCATCGCCGCCAAGGTCGCCCTCTCTGAATACTACAAATTCGGAAAAGAGTCCGGAATCGGCATTTATCCCATAATGGGTGTGGGATCCCTGCCTTTCAGGGGAGGGCTTTCCCCCAATACCGTTCCCCAGTTTGCAGAAGAATATGCCGGCGTCCGCACCGTCACTCTTCAGTCGGCCTTCCGCTACGACTACCCGCTTGAGAAAGTCCGGGAGGCCGTGCATCTTCTGAACAGGACCCTCCCTTTCACGACACCCCTTTCCTACTCGGAGAAGGAAATCCGGGAGGGAGAAAGACTCGCCACGATCTTTTCCGATATCTACCAGAAAACAGTGGAAGAGATCGCCGATACCATCAACCTTGTATCGGAACACATCCCCTCCAGAAGAGAAAGGCGCCTGCATATCGGCTTATTCGGCTATTCCCGGGGAATTGGGCAAAAACGGCTCCCGCGGGCAATCGGTTTTACCGCAGCGCTCTACTCCCTTGGCATCCCTCCGGAGCTCATTTCTCTCGGAAGAGGAATCCAGCAGGCCTTGTCCGAAGGGCTTGAAGAATCTCTTTCCACATTTTGTCGCTCTCTCAAGGAAGATGTCCGTCAGGCCGGGTTTTATCTGAACCGGGAAAACCTCCGCTTCCTTTCCTCGGAAAACCCTGCATGGGATGCAATATCTCATGACATTGCCATTGCGGAATCGTTCTTCAAGATAGAGCTGGGACCCGTTACGGTTGAGCATTATCTCCATCGCAACATCGTTTCGAGCATTTACTTTCTTTTGCAGGAAAACAAGAACATTACACCCTACCTGCAAGATGCGGCCATTCTCAGAAAATCACTTGGCTAATCCGGAGATACCATGAAACCTCTCGAGAATCGCCTTTTCCTCCGTGTCGTGATCCCGACACTGATTACGGTTTTAATCTCATGGATTCTCTACACAGTCAAGGATCCTCTCATGAAAGGGGCCGCTTCGGTCGCCCTTCTTTTCTTTCTCACTTTTTTTATCTTTGTCCTCAGAAAACAGTATCAAAACAGGCAGGATTTCAAAATTCCCACCTGGCTCTTCATCACCCTGATTTTCATCTTTATTTCCTTTTTTTCTTTTGTCGGCGCAATCCCCATCATCACCATGTTTACCCACCCCCCAGCGGATATCCCCTGACCAATCACTGTGGCGGAGTTACCACATCTGTGACAACTCCGCCACTCTATTCCTCCGGAATTCTTGTCCGATAAGACCCCTAAGGGGAACGGACAAGTCCCGCGGATGCTGAGTCTCAGGACCATCCCTCCCCTCCCATTTCATTCTGGCATCAAAAGTGCTTAAAATCTTGCCAGAAAACCTATGGAAGGAGTGGATCATGAATGGAACAGTTCGCAATCAAAGAACACTAAGACAGTCCGTTGTCCTTGAAGGACTGGGGTTGCACCAGGGATTGCCTGCAAGGGCCACAATCCACCCCGCTCCGCTTAATACAGGCATTGTTTTTGTACGCGAGGACCTCGCTGGCAAAACAGTCCGCGCTCATGTCGAAAACGTCTCCCAGACGAAATCCGTCCTTTCGACCGTTCTTTCCGAAAATAACGCAGAAGTCCAGACAGTGGAGCATATTCTGTCAGCCGCAACCGGACTTTATCTGGACAACATGATTATTTCCCTCTCTGGTCCGGAAATGCCCATTCTTGACGGAAGCGCCATCGACTTCATCCTGGCGTTCCGACATGCGGGAATCGTTGAACAGTCCGCTCCTGCCAGGCTCCTTGCCATCACAAAGCCTGTCTCATTTGTCCACGGAAACAAGGAAATCCATGCAGAGCCATCTTCCCAATTTGAAGTCAATTATGAAATTGATTTTTTTGGAAAGCTCGTTCAGGATTTTTCTTTCCGTTTGACAAAACACCGGTTTCAGCAAGAAATCGCCCCATCCAAAACCTTCTGTTTCGCATCCGATGTCGAGAAAATGCAAGCGGCCGGGATGGCAAAAGGAGGCTCCTTCCATAATGCACTGGTCTATGGAGAGCAGGGACTCCTGAATCCCGAGGCCCAAACCTTTGAAAATGAGTTTGTCCGTCACAAGATTCTGGATTTTCTGGGAGACATGAGACTTGCTGGCGCGCCCATTGTTGGAAAATTTACCGTCAAGCGCGGAGGCCATGCCTTTCATACAAGGTTCCTGTCCCATCTGATCTCGGAAAATCTCCTCTCAGAACTTGAACATGAACCGGTCTATCAAGAGACTTCCATGGAACTTGCTCTCCACTGGGCCTGATCATCGATCTATCCGATCAATAAACCAAAAAAGGGGTGTCAGAAAAATCTGACGCCCCTTTTTTGTATTGCTTTTGTACTGCCAGACCAAAACTCACTAGCTTTTCTTGATCTCCCGGACAAGCCCTTTTACAGCAACAGCCGCATCTTTTTCGAATGAAGCGGGAACGGCCGGGAAAAACATATAGACATACCCTCTCGCCTCACCGTAACCGGTCCAGATAATCTCATCGTCCTCGGTATCCCAGATTCGTCCAAAAAGCCTCACATGCTCAGCTCCCCCGGAGACCTCTGACAACCGGAGATCCGTCTGCAGAAGATAGCGGACATGAAGTTTTTGCCCCAGCGGAGACAACCCCATAATCCCCCTCACCGTATCAGGGGCTGATTTTTTCTTGAGGTTTTTCAAAATGTCGGAAACGGATTTGTCCTTCAAATACCCACTGACAACATCCGGACCAACGATTTTCTCTTTTCCAAAGCTTGAAGAAAGGTCTTTTGCAAGCTCTGTCCCCAGCCATCTGGTTTCCGCAGGAATTCCCTCCGACTGTCCCACAGGAAGCACAGCCAATCGTCCCTGTTGAATCAGGGCCGGAGTGAATTTTTCCGTTTTCCATTCTACCGTGGAAAGGTTATTGATAGTCTTATGGCACGAAGCCAAAGAAAAAACAGCCAAAAACAACAGAAAAAATCTCTTTTGATTTTTAACTTTCAGGGCTGTCCGATTCTTCCGGATGATCAAGAAGCTGTCGAAAATCCGGGGCATCCGGCATTTGATCAAGAACTTTCTCCTTTACAAAAATAGGCGCCTTGGCTCTGAGTGCCACGGCTATCGCATCACTTGGACGGGCATCGATGGAAAATTCCGAGTCTTTCGACAAAAGGTGGAGGGATGCATAAAAGGTCCCTTCTTCCACCCGGGAAATGACGACGGACAAGACCTTGATATCAAGATGGTCCAGAAGAGCATTGAACAAGTCATGCGTCTGAGGACGCTCAGGAGGCTGCTCCGCCCTCCCCATGGAGATGGACTGGGCTTCAAAAGGCCCGATCCATATCGGCAAGGTGTGCTTCTTCTCGATATCCTGCAAGATCAGGATATAAGACTTGGTCATCCCGTCAAATATAATCTCTCTTACTTCAAACTCCAGCATGATGGGTCTCCTTTCCAGTTGACTAATGGTATCCTCCATATGGGAGAATATTCAACTTTTTCCCATGGTCCGACACCCTGCCTCGTCAATTCAGTTGACCGCAACGTCCTTTCACCAATAGAATAGCAGATAGATCCCTGTTTTTTTCTGAGTTTGAAACACCCTCTGTTTTCCGGGCAGATATTTGCCCTGAATTTTGGCCTTTTAAATCTCGGTTTTTGAGAAGATACCCCTAAAACCAACTACTCTGGAGAACTTCTTCATGCCCAAACTTACCATTACAGAGCTGAACAAATCAGTGGAGATCGAATCCGGCGTCCCGATTCTGATCTCCCTTATGGTTCAGGGAATTTCATTCGGATTTGTGTGCGGAGGAAATGCCGCATGCGGAACCTGCAACCTCATCATCAAGGAGGGTGGCGAGTCTCTGAAGCCCAGAAACGCCAAGGAAGGATTTCTGGCAAAAGCCATGATGCTGGCCGACGATAACCGACTTGCTTGCCAGACCGAAATGGGCACAGGAGACCTGACGGTCTCTGTCCCTGCCCTGGGCCGCCCCCAGACCCCCTTCTCGATGCCATTCCCCAAATAAAACGAGAGCCCCGGAGACATGTACCTGCCTCACGGGGCTTCTTCTGTTGTTGATCGCCTCTATTCGGTCATATCCCTTCTTTCTCTTTCCTGATCCAGAACAGATACGACTTGTCCTTCTCTTCGCTTTTCAGCAGGGTATGACCGGTTTTTTTTGTCCAGGCTTCCATATCCGGACGACTTCCCGGATCCGTTGATATCATCAGAACAATTTCTCCCACAGCCATTTCATTGATCTGTTTTCTTGTCTTCAATACCGGCATGGGACACATCATTCCGGAACAATCCAGCCTTATCGATTCGATATAATCCACTTGATCCCCCATCATATTTGTCACTCCAAAAGAAGTCATCATTTAAGTCATTATGTTAAAATTAAAAAAAAATAAATAAGCTTCGTTGACAATCCTGATAGTTCATGATACGTTTCATTTATGAAACATGATGATTAACTTTAGATTTCATGTTTCATACCTTTATTAATCATCCAAATCCAATGAACCACCCATGCGGATATGTTCAGGTTCTAAAGGGAGCATGAAACGCATTCGACCAAAAGGAGATCACAATGAAGAAATTGTCTGATTCCGGTGGCGTTGCCTTCACTTATGTTTCTGTTATTGGCACCCTCGTTACCCTGATGCTTGTTTTTGGCCATTTTTATGCTATGGCAAACCACACTCCTATTGGTGGACTTTAAGACAAATCCCTCCTCAAATCCATTCCTAAGAGACGTTTTCAAAAAAAAGGGCGACCCATTCCGGGTCAGCCCTTTTTTTTTGAAAAAGAGCTTTTCATACCGATAGGCTTTCCCCTAAATTCCCTGGAAAGACTCCCGTGGCTCATCCTTTGAAGATTGCTCTTCCGAAGGCATCGGCTCAGGATTCGGGACCACTCCGGATACTTGCATCATCTGTTCTGAAGAATCGGATGAACTGGAAGCCGGAATCTCTCCTGCCTCAAGATCCTGACCAGAAACTTCGGGAGAAGGCGTTTCCACAGGCCTTTTTTGAGCGGCTTCCGGTTCAGAATCTGATCCTTGGACAATCTCTCCGGACGATTCTTCCTCCGGAGGAAAAATCTCCTGAACTTCACCTGCTGGTTTTCCGGGGTTCCCATCACTGGCACTGACCGTTTCCCAGGCATTCTTCGCGGCCATAATAGAGGCCCCACGCTTGGTTGTCGTCTCCCCGAAGGCCAGCAACTCCTCTTTCACAAAAGCACCAACCCTGAACCGTCTCTGGTGAGGCGGTCCAAACTCTTCAATAACACGATATTCGGGCTGGACACCATGAACTCTTTGACACCATTTCTGGACAAGCATCTTGTAATTCAGGGAGGGAGGCCTTCGAGGAGGGATCACAGCAGAAATCACCGCTTCGGGTTCTTTCCTTTCCTTCACATCCCTGGCTTCCTTGATCACATTGGCCTGTTCAAGCCCGATGACGATCTCACGAAGAGGCTGGGCGAACCAGGGAATCAGAATCTGCCGAACGGTTTCAAGGCCATATTCCAGATACAGGCAGGCTGTCAACGACTCCAGTGTATCGGCCAGAATCGACGGATTATCACGGTCTCCAGACGAATGACTTCCCTTCCCCAGAATCATGAAAGCACCCAGATCCATGCGCCTTGCGATCGAAGCCAGAACCTGCGTACTGACGATGCTCGAGAAAATCTGGCCAATATCCCCTTCATTAGCGGTTGGCCAAGTGTTCAAGAGATACTCGCTCACAATCAGTCCAATGACCCTGTCCCCCAGAAACTCAAGGCGTTCATAGTTTGGAACCGGGTTTTTTCGGCCTCTTTCGTGCGATGCGGACCGGTGGGTCAGCGCCTCTTCTATCCTGAGGTTTTCCTTGACAGGAAGCCCCAGAATGCGAATGAGCAATTCGGGCGATCGGGGAAGGGTCTTCCCCCGATATTCAAACAATAGATCCTCCTTTTCGTAAATACGAATCCAGAATGTGCAATCAATCGGCTAACCAGCTTCACTGGCCAGACAGGACGACATTGTCCCACAAAAAGGTTACTCAAATCCAACAGATTATTCCTTTTTTTGAATCTGCACCAATTCGACAGACATTACGTCCTGCAAAGACAGAGTGGACTCTTCTCCTCCGGCTTCGATCCGGACGCTTTCCCCATCAAGGGAAACGACTTTCCCCCCAACAGACCCCCAGGACAGGAAGCCACCGGGAAAACTCCGCTCAACCATTACGGCCAGATCCCGGTCCCGGGACCATGATAGCAGATCTTTGTGATACCGATGGGAACTGGTTCCTCCCCAGCCGCACCACATCCTGAGCACTCCATCATCATGGGACGAGAGGGATTTTTCAAACAGTTTCGTCAATATCCCCCTCATTGCATTAACATCACCCATGGCCCGATGAGGGTTGTCGTGCAACACCCCCATGATCCTTACAAGCTCCGTCAACTTGTATGAAGACAGATCCGGCTTCATTCGGCGAAAAAGAGCCAGGGAATCGATTCCCGGATTCCCCAGGGGAGCTTCCCCCTGCCGGATCAGGTCCCGGTTCATCATTCCCAGATCAAAAGAAAGGTTGTGCGCAACAAGAACCGCTTTTGTCAGGTGATTTTTCCATTCGCCGTAGAGTTCTTTAAAGGTGGGGTACCCAACGGTCATTTCCGTTGTAATTCCGTTGATCCGGCTCACCTCCTCGGGAATAATGCCTCCACCGGCGACAAGGCTTTCCCCGCGAAACACCTCGACATCACCATCCCAGACCGACAAGGCCCACTCAACAACCCTCGCTTCGGGGTCCCTCAAAAGACCGGATGTCTCCACATCCAGATATGCAATTTTCAAACGTTCCCTCCCCTCAGGAGATTCTCAATCTCAGGAAAAGGACAGGGTCCCAGCACCAAGAATGATCTCTTTATCCAGCAATATCGCACCGACCTGCCCCGGAGAAACCCATGGAGAGGGCTCCAGAAGGGACAGTCCGACCTTTTTTCGGTCAGGAGAGTACCAGGAAACATGGCAAGGGACCGGTTTCATTGATGATCTGAAAACAACAGACAAAGAGGCCTCCAGATGATCCGGAGCGGGTCCGCTCCAATCCTCAAGAACACATTGCGTCACATCGAGACTCTCTTTTGACCCCAGAACAACCTGTTTTTTTTCGGGCAGGATCTCCAGAACATAAACCCGTTCTCCAAATCCTGTGCCCATACCCCGCCGTTGTCCTCTTGTCAGCCCCAACCCGCCTTCCATTGATCCGACCTTTTCTCCTCCCTGCCCAACGTCCTCCCATTGCCCCTTCATCTCCAGAGGAATCCATTTTTCAAGGTAAGACTTCAGTTTTTTTTCAGAGACAAAACAGGCTTCCATGTTTTCAACCATCTCTGATACAGGTAATCCGGCTTCCCTCGCAATCTCCCTGACCTCTTCCTTCGTCAAATCCGAAAGCGGCCATTCAAGCCTCGAAATCTCCGCCGACTGCAGTTTTGCAAGAAAGTAAGACTGGTCTTTTTTCGGATCTTTTCCTTTCGCAACATGAAAAGATCCGGTAAGAGGAGAATAAACTTTTCTGGCATAATGGCCGGTTGCGACTTTTTCAATTTTCAGGGAGTCGGCGAGAGCCATCAATTCTCGGATTTTCACTTGGGCATTGCAGGTTACACAAGGATTCGGGGTTTGAGCTTTCAGATATTCGTCACGAAAGGGATCCATGACCTTTGTCCTGAAGGCATCACGTCGATCAACCATGACAAACGGGATGGAAAGGATCTCTTCGCAAAGGTACCGGACCATGGGCACATGGCAACATCCCCGTTCAGACCAGGGGCGGGCGGTTTCGGCGGAGGTTCCGCATTCTGTCTGTTCTTCCGGGTCCCATATTTCGATGATGGCCCCGGTGACATCATACCCTGCCTGTTTCATCCTGAGGGCGGCAACAGCAGAATCCACTCCTCCGCTCATTCCGACCAAGACTTTATTGTTCATTTTTTTGGTTTATCGGAGTCCCCGCTCCCGCCTTCCGGCATCTCGCACTGGCCATTAAAAATCACACCCTCCTCAACCAGCAGGGATCTTGTCTGGATTTTTGCCTTTACCCTGGAAGGCTTGACAAGATGAAGAGAGTCTCCCGACTCTATCTCTCCTGAGACCTGGCCGCCGCAAACGACTGTCCGGACCCTGACAGCTCCTTCGATTTCAGCCGTTTCTCCAATGATCAGGGTATGATTCGAGATAATTTCTCCATCAACCTTACCATCGATACGCATTGTCCCTTCAAACTGGATCACTCCCTTGAAGTAGGTTTCTTTGCCCAAAAAAGCGGTTATATTTTTGCCGGACAAGCCGGACTGGTTCCTCAATGAGCTGTTCTCAGACGACATTCTTAACGCCTTTCACTTTCATGGTCGAGAATAATCCCCAATTGTTCGAATAAATCATTAAGATCGCGTTCATCCTGAACATCCAGCGTAACCTGAAATGCTTTTTTTACCGGCTTGATCCTGACCGACCTTCCAAGACTCAACGTCAGGCTTTCCTGTCTTGACACCGCCCACCCGGGAAGCGTTTTCTTTGCCGGGGATTTTTTGCCGATGCTTTTCTCGAGGGTCCTGACCGAGAGTCCTTCTTCAAGAATGGCGCTTTCCCACTTCTTTTGCATCTGGGGATCTTTGATGCCCAGCAGGATTTTTGCATGCCCCATGTTCAGATCCCCTGTTTCCAACAGCCCCAGCGTCTCGATGGGCAAAGCAAGAATCCGGAGATAGTTTGCAATTGTAGAGCGCTTCATTCCCAGATGTTTTGCCAACTGTTCCTGGGTCCAGGTGCATTCTTCGATCAACTGGTTCAGACCGACCGCTATCTCGACCGGGTTCAGGTCCGACCGCTGCAGATTCTCTACCAGAGCAATCTCAAGAAGGCTGTTTTCAGGAATATCCTTGACAATTCCCGGAATGGTTTCCCATCCTAACCGGCAAGCCGCCCGATATCGTCTTTCTCCGGCCACGATAAAATATCCGGGTCCCCGGCCGGGAATTTTCGTCAGGATAACAGGCTGCAGGATTCCATGATTGGACAGGGAGTCCATCATTTCAAGGAGCTCCTCTTCCTTGAACGTCTTTCTCGGCTGATAAGGATTGCCTTGAATCTCTCCAACCGGAATCATGAGGATATCACCTTCATGACTGGGGCCTTCCGGCTCAAAAAGAGAATCAAGCCCCCGACCCAGGCTGTTTCTAGCCATATGCAAGTATCTCCCGCGCCAAGTGCAGATAAGATTGGGCTCCACGGCTCATCGCGTCATAGAGAAGGACAGGCTTTCCATGGCTCGGAGCCTCACCCAGAGTCACGTTCCTGGGAATAATGCTTTTAAAGACCATTTCCGGAAAATGATTTTTCAACTCGTCAAGAACCTGGTTCGACAACCGATTTCTCTTGTCAAACATCGTCGGAAGGATTCCCTCGATTTCAAGGGAGGGGTTCCAGGACTTCCTGACCCGTTCAAGTGTTTTAAGAAGATGAGACAGTCCTTCAAGAGCAAAGAACTCGCACTGCACCGGAATCAGGACCGAATCGGCCGCCACCAGCGCATTGATCGTGATATACCCAAGCGATGGCGGGCAATCCAGGAAAATGAAGTCATAAGCAGAAAGAGGAGATTCAGACATCTTTTTCCGAAGAGTCATATGGGGATTTTCCATTTTGGCTCCCTCGGCCTCAAATCCCGCCATCTGCATTGTCCCCGGCAAAAGAGACAGGTATTTCAGACTTGTATCCAGCATGCATTCCTGAATTGGCCTTGTTCCCGCAATAAACTGGTAGGAAGAGGGAGCCGACGGAGACAGAGAGACCCCTAAACCACTGGTCGTGTTTCCCTGGGGATCAAGATCGATAATCAGCACTTTTTTTTCTTCTACCGCAAGGGAAGCCGCCAGATTAATCGTTGTGGTCGTCTTGCCGACTCCACCTTTCTGATTGGCAACCGCCATGATTCTTGGCATCAAATCCTCCGCCCAACCAATAACTACAGTCTCTTTTACCTATTGTTCCACGTGGAACAATCTTCATTCAGTATCGGAACGGCCCATTAAAATGGCTTCTGATACAAAAAAGTCCGCCACTTCGACACACTTTCCGGAAAGAGAAAAATCTTCGAATGTTATCCCATGAACAGCCGTGGAAGAGCAAGTGAATGGCGGAGAATCGTCCCCGAACTTGCGGATGCGGATAGGCGAGAATCGAGAGAAAAGAGGAGTACAGGCCTTCAAAAGATCCGTCCATGAAACAGCCTTCGACCAGACATCAACCCTGTTCCCCGAAACAAACGGATCGATCATGGAGATGTCTTCCAGAACATGAATATTGGAGAGTTTCAGTTTTCCGGCGGCATAGAGGAGAAAGGTCATTTTTTTTTGACGTCGTTCAACCAGAAAGGTTTGCCTCTCGGGATTTAAAATGGCAAAGATCATCCCCGGAGACCCATTTCCCGATCCAACATCAACGAGAGGGGCATTATCCGCGGGCAATGAAAAAAACCGGGAGGCACTTGCCGGCTCAAGGACCAGATTCTTCCTGATATCATCTTTGGTTTCGAATCCTGTCAAACGGAGCCTGGAGTTCCAGTCCAGCAGCAAATCGCAATACTCGTCCAGAAGTCTGTTCTGATCAGGGGTCATGCGCCGACTTTTGAAGTTTCAGTCTCATCCTGAGAGCCTCAAGCGCCCCGGAACTGACACCTTTGACCTGACGGGCATCGTAAAACGTTCGGGGATTCGCCTTTCTGAGACGAACCATCATCTCGGTAGAGATCCCGGGAACCACTTCTTCCAGGATCGAAGACGGGATCGGCGTCTCGGCCGCCAGAGGACTTCTCGCATCATGAATCTGGATATATCCTTCATACTTGACCTCGGACTCAAAGGAAATCTTCCAGGATTCGGGCCACCCGCATATACCGGATGGATCCTCCGAAAACAGATCATCGAAAGAGACCTCCGGTCGCTTCAGCTGATCGATTGCCTTCTTCCCGGCGATCACCTTCCGGGACATCTCCAGCCTTCGCTCAGAGAATTCCTCCATCTTCCGGAGAAACGACTCCTTCTGTTCCTGATCCAGCAGACCAAGTTCAATGGCCACCGGAGATAATCGCATGTCCGCATTATGATAGCGAAGGGAAAGCCGGTTTTCGGCCCTTGAGGTAAACATCCGGTAAGGTTCATCGATTCCCTGAGTCACAAGATCATCCACCATCACACCGAGGTACGACAACGAGCGGTCGGGATGCCAGGGAGAAGCGCCCGTGGCATAAGCCGCGGCGTTGATCCCCGCGACAAGCCCCTGCCCCGCGGCCTCTTCATAACCGGTCGTCCCGTTAATCTGTCCCGCGAGAAAAAGATTCTCCAGATGGCGCACCTTCAACCCGTGGTCAAGCTGGTCCGGAAAAACAAAGTCATACTCGACGGCATATCCAGGACGCATGATGCTGGCTCTTTCAAGACCCGGAATGGATCCTACAATCTGCTCCTGAACATCGACCGGAAGGCTCGTCGAAATCCCGTTTGGATAGACTTCATCTATACCAAGTCCCTCTGGCTCAATAAAAATATGATGAGAGTCCCTGTCGGGAAACTTGACGATCTTGTCTTCAATCGAAGGGCAATAACGCGGTCCAATCCCCCGGATCTTCCCGCTATAAAGCGGAGACCGGTCCAGATTGTTCCGGATGATTTCTGAAGTTTTAGCCGTTGTCCGGGTCAAATGGCAGGATATTTGTCCACCTTCGTAAAAAAGTCCGGTTGTTTTCCCGGAAAAAAAGGACGGAGGCTCATCACCGGGCTGAACAGTCAATTGCGTCCAATCGATGGTCTTGCCCGAAAGTCTTGGAGGAGTTCCCGTCTTGAGCCGCCCCAGCTGAAGTCCAAGGTCTTCGGACAAAGGCTTTGACAAGCGCTTCGATGGCCGGTCTCCGGATCGCCCCCCTTCAAGGGTCGAAAATCCCTGATGGAGAATTCCCGAAAGAAAGGTCCCCGTCGTCAGAACAAACGATCTGGCCGATATTCGGGTCTCATCGTGAAGAAGAAGGGACTCGATCTTCCCGCCGGTCACCAAAACGCCAACAACCTCCCCTTGCCTTAACGAGAGGCATGGATAAGACTCCAGAAGGCTTCTGGCCAGGGCGCGATACCGGTACCGATCCGTCTGAACTCTCAGGGCCTGAACGGCATACCCTTTACGGGTGTTCAGCATCCTGAACTGGAGCCCGGACATATCAGCCAGTCGACCCATCCCGCCGCCCATCGCCTCGATTTCGGCAACAATATGCCCCTTCCCGATTCCCCCAACAGAAGGATTGCAGGACATTTGACCGATCATATCGAGATTCAGCGTCACCAGAAGTGTCCTGAGACCCATCCGGCATGAAGCCAACGCAGCCTCAATGCCAGAATGCCCTCCTCCCACGACGACCACGTCCCAAGAGTTCACAAGACGCCTCCCACCTTACTTTCCAATGCAAAAAGTTGAAAAGATACGATCATACACTTCTTCGTGAGACACAACTCCAAACAGATTCTCCCACTCCAGGCGCATTTGCTCAAGACCATGGAGCGACTCAAGAAACTGCCCGCGGGAAAGAGGAAGCCTCGCCGATTTCATCAATCTCTGAAAGCGCAGAAGCAGATCCAGCCGGACACGAGAGGCACCCCCCCCAGACTTTCCAGACTCTCCTTCATAGTAAAGCCTGGCCTGCTCCCCTATAGCTTTCAATAACTCTGGAAGTCCCCTTCCTGTCTTTGATGATACAGGGTAAACAGCGGAAAGACCGGGGGAAAGATCCTTCAGAAAACGTCCGGCTGCCCCTCTGGAAAGAAGGTCGGACTTGTTGAGAACCGTAAGTGTTTCTCCCCGATGGGTCAGGGAAACAGGCGAGGGATCCTCCGGAGTTCTCAGAAACAGAACAAGGGAAATATCCTTCAGAAGGGATTTCGTCATCCGTATTCCCTCCTTTTCAAGGGGGTCATCGGTGATCCGTATTCCCGCCGTGTCCAGCAGGATCACATCGCCAGAAGCTGTCGGATAGCGCCCCTCGATAATATCTCTTGTTGTACCGGGTATCGTCGACACAATCGCCCGGGACTCTCCGAGAATACGGTTAAAAAGGCTCGATTTCCCGCTGTTGGGATGTCCGACCAGTGCGACTGTGAAACCGTTCCGCCTTTTCAGACCTTTTCTCTGATCCCGGACCATGGCCGAAATCTTCTGGATAACCTGGTCCATTCGAGCAAGAAGGTCTGAAAGGACAGGAGACTCCTCCTCAGGCAGATCCAGATGATCCACCATGACATAAAAATGGGCCAGAAGGGAGACCAGATCCTCCCGAAGATGGGAGAACGGGTCATCCGACGGAGACAAAAAGTTGTCCAGACCCTGAAGATAGCTCTGATAGGAAGGAGCCTGAATCATCCTGTTCAATGATTCAGCCTTTAAAAGCGTCATTTTTTTATGCAAAAACGCCCTGTAAGAAAACTCCCCCGGCTTTGCCGTCCGGGCTCCAAGGGAAATCAAAAGGCTCTGGATTCGTCGAAGGGAATGCGGATTTCCATGCATCTGAAGCTCAAGAACATCTTCTCCCGTAAAGCTGTCGGGAGCGCGAAAGTAGAGAACAATTCCTTCATCAACAGGCGTTCCGTCAGGGTTGACGACCGAGGTCAGATAGGCATGACGGGGAATCGGGGATTCTGGAAAAGGAGAGAAGACCCTGGCAAAGGTCGAAAGCAGATCAGGCCCTGACAGACGCACGATTCCCAGGGGACCGGGAACGGAGGGTGTCGCCAGGGCAACGATCTGGTCCATGATTTTCTCCGGGTATCAGGCGGATTGTTTTTTCAGATAACTCGTCGTCAGATATTGCTGGAGGATAGTCAGCATATTGTTGATCAGCCAGTACAAAACGAGTCCTGAAGGAAAATTCAGAAAGAAAAAGGTCATGATAACCGGAACAACCATCATGACTTTCTGCTGGACAGGATCCGGAGAGGCCGGATTCAGGCGATATTGAATAATCATCGTCAAACCCATCAAAACCGGGAGGATATAATAGGGATCTTTCAGGGAAAGATCATGGATCCAAAGAAGGAAAGGAGCCTGACGGAGCTCGACCGTATTATTCAGAATGTTATACAGGGCGACAAAAACAGGTATCTGGACCAGCATCGGCAAACATCCACCCAGAGGATTGACCCGACGCTCCTTGTAAAGAGCCATCAAAGCCTGATTGAGAGCCGCCTTGTCATCCTTGTACTGAGTCTGCAGTTTCTTGATCTCGGGCTGAAGTGTCTGCATCTGGTGAATGCTGCGATAGCTCATGAAGGCCAGCGGAGAGAAGATCAGCTTGATGATGATCGTAACCAGAATGATCGCCAGGCCGTAATTGTGGAGAACGTGATGGAGATAGGCCATCAGGAGAAAGAGCGGTTTGGCGATGAGGCTGATAAACATGATCCGGCCAAACATGAACCAGCCGAAATCGATCGTATCGATCAATGAAGGGTTCTGCGCTTTCAGCAGAGAGTATCGTTTGGGTTCACCGATAACGGAAAAGGAAGCATCTCCCAGTGTTTCCAGCTGAATCCAGGAATTGGCTCCCGAACGGCGTATTTCAGACAGGGAGATCCCCTTCGGCGCAGCAAAAAGCCCGATAAAGTACTTGTCCTCGTTTCCAAGCCAGGCAAGAGGATGATCAAAAGAAAATGCTCCGTCCTTCTTGACCTCTTCCATCTTCCCTTCGGTCGAATGAATGGGTCCCTGAAACTCGGTCCCGTAACTCTGAGTGATCTGGGAGAGCCCAAAGTTCTCCCCCGACCCGAAAACAACGGCGGCCTTGCCTGGATTTTTGATCGAAACAGCCACTTCATAGCCCGAAGAGGGAAGAGCAAAGGACAGGTCAACGGGGTTCCCGTTGACCATGAACTTTTCTTCAAGAAGGGCCGATCCGCTCGAAAAAGACCGGGCGGTCATGGACAACGGACTTCCGTTAAGGGTGATCGATACGGGATAAAGAGGAATCAGCGTTCCGGATGACTTGGTATAGAGTCCCATGGAAGAAAATCCAGGCTTTCTGGGAAGAAGTTCCAGAGGTTTGCCATTGGAAATATGGGAATAGTGAGCGAGCTGCCAGCCGACAATCTGACCGGATTTCAGGGAAACGGTCCAGTGGACATCGGAGCCGTTGATCGGGGAAAGGGCTGTCAAGGGATCATCGACCATCGGGATCGAAAGCGCTTCCAATGTTTTTTGCGCGGTAGGAGGAAGGTCTTTGGTTTTTGGTTTTTCCCAGATGGTGTAAATGAGAAAATTGAAAGCCAGAACGATCAAGACAACCGGAAGGAGTTTTTTCAACATTGAGCTAAGGACCTTTCCTTCATATCCGATAAAGTAGGGAGAGAAAATTCAGAAGGGGAAACTAGGGATCGTCCCTGCCTCCGGAATGGAATGGGTTGCACCGAAGGATTCTCCAGAGAGATTTCCGAAAGGCCTTTAAAAAAGGATATTTCCGAAAGGCCTCGGCAGCATAGGATGAGCATGTGGGTTCAAAACGGCATGATGGAGCCAGCCATGGGGACATGAACCGCTTGTAGGCAACAATCAGAGCGATGGAGACTCGTCTGGCTGTTCCCTCAGGATCTCCTTCAGGGCTTTCTGCAGATGAGCCTGCATCAGGAGAAACTCGACCTTGATTGCCGGCCGCCTTCCCATGAAAATCCATTGCCCCTCCGAAATAATTCCAAGAGGCCGGACCGCTTCGCGTATCCGGCGCCGGATACGATTTCTCTCATGAGCTTTGCCAAGCTTACGGCCGGAGATGACTGAAACCTGTAAAACATCACCTGGCTTGTAAAATACGACACATTCGTGGAGGGAAATCTTGCGGAAAGGACTCCGGATCATCTCCTGGATCTGGGACTTTCGCAGAGGAACCCACTTCAAGATACAAAAACCCGAATCAAACAGTCAGGCGATGACGACCTTTTGCCCTGCGCCTTTTGATCACGTTTCGACCCTGTGGTGTGGACATTCTCTTCATAAAACCATGGGTTCTCTTGCGCCGAAGATTGCTCGGCTTGAATGTAATGGACATCTAAGAAATTCTCCCTTAATGATTGGGGGGACAACGGTCCCCCCTGATTACGACAACTTGTGTCAGGACATGCTCAGACAGACGGGACCAGAACAACCTTGAGGCTCGTCTGGACTTTTTCACCCAGCCTGACAGGAACAACACAATGTCCGAGTTCCTTTATCGGGCGCTCGAGATGGATTTGCTTGCGATCAAGCTGAATATCGTGTTTTTTCAAACCATCGACAATATCCTGTGCCGTGATGGAACCGAACAAACGGTCAGCATCGCCAACCTTGACAGAAAGAGAGAGCTCCATCTCTGAAAGGCGACCCGCCAGAACGAGAAGGGACTGATGATGCTTCTCGGCACGCTCCTTGGCCTGTTTTCTGTGAAGCTCTACAAGTTCAAGATTATGCCTGTCCGCTTCGATGACCAATTGCTTGGGCATCAGAAAGTTTCTTGCAAATCCCTTTGATACCTGTACGAGATCCCCGGCTTTTCCTAATTTTTCAACATCTTGCTTCAAAATGACAGAAACTTTGCTCATGGCTCCTCCTTTAATCCTTAACCGGGGAAAGTTATCAGATCTGAACAATCGAGTCAATCCTTCCTGTTCATACAAAATCTGAAACCATTTACACGAGTTACGGAGGCGGAGCAAGAATCAGGGAAAATACGCTCCAGGAATGGCCCAATTGCCGCGATCAGCAACAGTCTCCACAAAAATGGATTCGTTTGACCAGGCTTCATGAGGTTCATACCCGCAACTTTTGTCATCATACGAACATTTTTGTTTTCACAAGGCCGCTACTTCCCGATATCGGATTAAATGGAAGAAGAGCTGTTTACTCTCCTCATTGAGTCGGCATGCATATTGCTTGGGAGTTAAAACCACCCGGGCTGATGAAAGCCTGCCAAACAAATTCGTTTTACCCCCTTTCAATCTTGTGTTCACTATTCAAAGCGAAGGAGCTGTCGCCATCACTTGCGGGCGAATACCGTCGATGAAACGCTTGATTTATGCTTTTTCCAAAACCGGTTTGGGGACCTTCCGACCCAGGGAACTATGGGGCTCTTTCTTTGACCTCTGCTTCCTTGTGCCCATTACGGGAATCCTCATCGACTCCGAATCAGGGGGGAGCGCCCACAGTCTGGGCCTCAACTTCCTCTATCTGGGGGGAGCCTATCTTCTGTCCGTCATGATCTTCAGGACTCCACTCCCGCTACAGCCGTTAAAAGTCTGGGCCTTTCTGTTTCTGATCTTGCATCCGACACCCATGATAGCCTCTGTTTCAGCAGTTTTATTGGGACTCCTGCTCTTCCTGTCAGGACAGCTTGGACTCACCGATACCCTTTCCGGCATTCTTGATGATGCCGCCATCAGGGGGGTGAAACGGGCGGTATCCATCTATGTATACAGTGTGGGAGCCATCTCTCTTTTTCTTTGGGTTCTTCATCACCTTCAAGGGATCGATCTTTCCCGATTCCAGGGCTCCATACCGGGGATCGGGGCGCATACTCCCGGAACGGTCCTTGAGGTCCTACTCCTGGTTCTTCCCCAGTTGCCCGTTACACTTGTCAATGGAGTTCTCGCAACGGTCCGGGAAAAGCGGGCAACCGATACCCTTTCAGAATCTTCGAGACACCGGCTCACCGGAAACATGACATCGTGCTGGTTGGGACTTGCCAATCTTCTGGCCGGATTTTTGGGGTTGCTTCCTTTCTGCCACGGATCCGGAGGTCTCCGCTCTTACCGGAAATACAACATCCGGACGATTTTCCCATCATTTTGTTCATCCGCCATCCTGATCCTCCTCGGGTTCACTTTGATACGGGAAAAGATCACTCTTCCCGGACCGGCCTTTTTCGCCCTTTTTCTCGCCGGATTTCTTTTTGCAGAATTTCTCATCACCCGCGGAGAGACCCGGAAGGCCGGATCGGCGGCCGAAAATGCCGACAATCCCGGAAACCGTCTTGGGATCTGGATCCTTTCCGGAGGAATGCTCTCTGGACTGGTCGCTCTTGGCGGAATTCCGGCGGCTCTGATCTTCCTTCTGGGAATGAATACCGTCCTGTCCTTTTCAAAGGCGGATCATCGCATGGAAAAGACAGGCGGACAGAGTTCCGTGCAGCTTGTACAAGATATTTTCCTTCCGGAAAAAATATTGGGAAACAACAGCCACTCAAGACTTACACCAGAGAACAGCGGACTCTTTATGAAAAAGAGCCATACAGATAAGAAATTCACCTTATCCCCTTCGGAAAATCATAGCCCCGCTGCAATCTCCCTCTTGACCCAGAAAATCCACTTACCCGCCATCGGCGTGGATAATCCCCTCTTTTCAACTCCGGCAATCTCGTCATCTGCTCCTGTTCGGGGAGATCCTGAATTGATCCGCTTCCTGCGGGATTTTTATCGCCGACCAAGAGAAACGATCGATCCTGGATTGCTCTCCCTCCTTTTCCTGCTTTTTCTTTTCTTCTTTTCCCCGAGCATCTCCCAATCCATCCCCGAAACATCCCGGACCACATGGGCTGTCCAAAAAACATTTTTCTCCGGACCACCCAGAACCCGCGCCCCCTGAGCGTCCCCCCGACTTCTTGCGACCGTTTCCGAAGTCAATTTTCTGCCTTCGGAAAACTCAACTTCAGTCGATACCAACAAGAATCGAAAGGGATCGCCATGACACCGTTCAAAAGAAAAAACATACCCGGAAACCGCCGTTTGCCGGTGAGCTGTTTACTCTTTTTTCTCTTTATCTCGACAGTCAGCCCCGGACAGGCTTTTGCCGACTCCCAACCCCAAACATCTCCTGTCGCGTCTGACCAAAAAAAGAAGACTGACAACTCCGGGACCAGCATCCCTGCTGCCGGTGACGGATTGTCCTGGAACGGCCCCGATGCCTTAAAAGCCTACAGAAAGATGTGGAACCCCCTTTCTGCCGGACCGGAACTTATTCCCATGGCCGACACCGCCCCTCCGGGAGAGTTCTATATCAGGCCATTTTTCTACGGCCAGTTTACCCAGGCCCAATACACCGACAGCGGAGGAGTTCACTCCCTGCCCGCCGGCTTCTACCAGACACAGCTGCTTTCTTTGGGCGAGATCGGGGTAGGCTTGACCAACAATGACCAGTTCACGATCTTCCCCTCAATGGTCTCCCTCTGGTCCGGCGCCGATGGTCAGATCAACAACGGAAGCGGATTCTCCGATCTGACGATGGAGATCAAACACCGTTTCTACGTCCAGCATCCAGATCGCAAAATACCATCGATGGCCTTTGCCATGCACGTCACATTGCCCACTTCAAGCTGGACAAACGCGCCCGTTCCACCGGGAGGTCTTCCTCCTCTGGCCCGGATTCCCTCCACTCACTATGGAGCGCCTGCCATCACGCCGGCTCTCCTGACCCGGTATATCGCCAAACCATTTCGTCTCTATGCCGATTTTTTCTACACCTATGACTTTCCAAACAATGCGGCGATCGCAGGATCCCCGGGAAAACCTCTCGTCCAGTTCGGAGATATCGCCCAATACCGATTGGGCGCTGAAACAATGATCAATGACCGTACCGGTACCGGTTTCATTCTCGAGTTTGCCGGAGAGTCCGGACTGCCCTTTTCTGTTGACGGTCTCCCGATCAACGGAGGGGGCGCCCACGTCGGCGCGTTCAATATCTGGGGACTTCAGCCCACCTTTGAAACCAACATCACAAAAAACATCATTTGTTCAATAGGAGTGCTTTTGCCGATTGCCGGGACCAACCAGTACCAGTCGGTCAACCCCAATTTTTCAATCTACTGGTATTGGGGCCCGGGTGGCGGAGACGTCATCGCGAGATAGTTTTTACCCATTTTATAGCCGGCGGGAGGACGGAGCCAAAACGCTCCAGCCTCCACAACGGCTTCTCTTTCATCCTGGAGGACCCGAGATGAACATCGTCTTCGGCATACGCATCGTATTTCCCGTTCTTTTGTTGTCCCTGTTGGTTCCGGAAGCGGCCTGGGCAAGCTCCACTGCCGCCTCCGCAGCCAACAGCGACCAGAACGCGCCTTCGGATACCCGGCCGTCTTCAGGGGATAATCTCCTCCCCGATATCGACACACTGATGAAGCCTGACTATCTGCCATGGGGACCATTGACAAGCGGTCCATTTTTCACAGGAAACGCGAATACTGTTCCGGTGGGATCATTTTTTATCCGCAGTGCCTGGTCCGACAACCTGATGTTTGGACAGGGACTGAACCTGTCGTCAATGAGCGGAGAGTCGCGTATCGATGTGGGTCTCATGAAAAACCTTGAAATGGACCTGGTTGTCCCTGTCGGAATCAATTCCCAGAACAGTGCCGGAACAAACAACCAGAGAATAACCCGGTGGGGCGTCGGAGATACCGTTATTTTTTTCCGTTACAATTTTCTCCTGGAAAATGATGTCTACTCCCTCTGGCACCGCCCATCCCTGACCATTGAGCCCCAGTTTGTCCTGCCCACCGGAAAATACACGGAACTCAGTCCGACAGCCAATGGTCTGGACCAGATGGGAAACGGGACCGTCAACGAAGGGCTCTATCTGATCGCAAAAAAAAGCGCAAAGCCATTCCGGCTTTTTTTCATGGCAGGAGATGTTGTCCAAAACCCGACGACAGTCGGGGCAAACTATGCTTCAAACAACGTTACCTTCACCCCTATTCCCTGCACTGCATCGGGTCAATGCCACTCAGGTCGATTCAATATGGTGGACGGAAACCTTATCGACTATTCACTGGCCCTTGAAGATGTTTTAAACGACAACTACGGCCTCGGGTATGTTCTGGAGCTGGTCGGGCAGACACAAACGGGCTCAAGTCTCGTCTTCGGAAATGCAACCGTACCATCCTGGAGCTATCTATGGGTCGCGCCCTCCATTGAGGCGAAATATCCCAATACCGGAAGAATGGTGATCACATGGAGCCTCGGAGTTGCACTCCCCGTTTATCAGTCGAATATTCCACAGATGTATACCCCGTTCGGGATGGCGACTGTCTGGTATAACGGTGTCTTTGGCTATAGAGGCGAATAATAAGGAGAACGAAATGAAGAAGAAAATGTTAGAAAACATCCTCATTGCCGGAATCATTTTTTTCGAACTCGTCCTTTTTGTCGTTCTTCCCGGATGCGCGGAGCCCGCCTCAAAAGCAGAGTCCGCCTATCTTCTTGAACGTACCGGATACGAGGCTTACCAGGATCACCGGTGGGTTGACGCGGAAAAAGATTACCGGCAGGCATCAAAACTTGACCCGCAGAACCTCAAGTACAGGAACAACCTCTCTGTCATCCTTTACAGGGAAGGAAAACGAAAGGAGGCAGAGAAGCTTCTCGATCTTGCCCGGATCAAAAAATCCCGGGCCGGAAAACATATTCTCATTAACCGCGCCAATGTGCTCCTGGAAAAACATCAATACCAGCAGGCGCGGGAGATTCTTGGCGAAATTCGCCTCTCCAGAAGCTGGCCCACAGGGTTTAGACGACTGATGGCCTATGCCGATATCCGCACCGGGCACTATGGAGAAGCCTCCCTTCTCCTTCATGAAATCATTCGGACCAGACACCGGGATCCGGTGGTATTGGGATACCTCTCAATCATCTATAAAAAAGAGGGAGAGGAAAGTCTGGCACAAAAAAACCTCCAGCAAGCCTTAAACCTCTCCCCCTCTCCCGGATTCCGGAAATCCCTGGCTCTCCTTTTCAAGGAAACAACCAATGGAACAAAAGAGACACCCTGATGCATATGAGCCCGGAAAAAGAGACAAAATCCAGGCAATTAAAAACTAACTTGTTATTTAATATAGACTTTACAACAAACACCAATGGGGTGAGAGGCCCCTTTGACCCCCAACCATTTTTGTCACTAAAACGTTCGACTGTTAACAATTTGTGTTCGTCATCGATTCTATAGAAACGGGATAAACCCTTTCATTCCCTTTATATACGGATCTGGCACGCTCATTGCTTATATGACTACGCCAGCCTTTTTCCGAAAGATTCGAGGCAGAGTATTTCGGGGAAGGAGCTGAAATAAATGGATTGACGGAACAGAAAACTAAATGAGGTCGGTGAAACAAGCCGGCCAGGCGCTGAAGCCGAATGAAGAAATCTTCATTCGGCTTTTTTCATTTCTGCCCTTCTCCCGAACGAGAAGGCAGACAACCAGGAGGAAACATTATGCGTCAGATTGCATTTTATGGTAAAGGCGGTATCGGCAAATCAACAACATCCCAGAATACATTGGCAGCCCTGAGCGAGATGGGAAAGAAAATCCTGATCGTCGGCTGTGATCCCAAAGCGGACTCAACACGACTCATTCTTCACGAAAAAGCCCAGAACACCGTTCTCTCCCTCGCAGCCGAGGCCGGAACGGTCGAAGATCTCGAAATCGAAGACGTCATGAAAACCGGCTTCAGGGACATCCGTTGCGTCGAATCCGGTGGCCCGGAACCAGGCGTTGGCTGTGCCGGTCGCGGAGTCATCACCTCAATCAACTTCCTCGAGGAAAATGGCGCCTACGAAGGTGTCGATTATGTCTCCTATGACGTTCTCGGCGATGTCGTCTGTGGCGGATTTGCCATGCCAATCCGGGAAAACAAGGCACAGGAAATCTACATCGTAACCTCCGGCGAAATGATGGCCATGTATGCCGCCAACAACATCGCCAAGGGTATTTTGAAATATGCCAACTCCGGCGGCGTGCGTCTTGGCGGACTCGTCTGCAACGAGCGACAGACCGACCGCGAATATGACCTGATCGAGGCTCTGGCAAAACGGCTCAACACCCAGTTGATCCACTTCGTTCCCAGAAACAACATTGTTCAGCACGCCGAGCTTCGCCGCATGACTGTTCTGGAGTTTGCTCCGGAATCAAGCCAGGCAGAAGAATACCGCCAGTTGGCCAAGAAGATCGATGCCAATGCAGGAAAGGGAACAATCCCGACTCCTATCACCATGGACGATCTCGAAGAGCTGCTGATGGATTTCGGCATCATGAAGTCCGTCGATGAATCCCTTATCGGCAAAAAAGTTGATGAGGTTGCCATCGCCTGATTCTCTCTCTCTTTTCAATCATGAAGGGGGATCTGATCCCCCTTCTGTCTTCCTTTTGTCTCACCTTATACAGGGAAATATCCCTGAATCGCCATCCGATCGGAGGGTTCCATGAGCAACAACATTGAAGAAGCCAAAAAAATTATTGAGGAGGTCCTGAGCGTCTACCCCGAAAAAACCCGGAAAAAACGCGAAAAGCACCTGAATGTATTCGAAGAAGGAAAACCGGATTGCGGCGTCAAGTCCAACATCAAGACCGTTCCGGGCGTCATGACGATTCGGGGATGTGCCTATGCCGGATCCAAGGGAGTGGTCTGGGGCCCCATCAAGGACATGATCCACATCAGCCACGGTCCTGTCGGTTGCGGACAGTATTCCTGGGCCGCCCGCAGAAACTACTACATCGGAACAACGGGCGTCGACTCTTTTGTCACCATGCAGTTCACCTCCGACTTCCAGGAGAAGGATATCGTGTTCGGTGGCGACAAGAAGCTTGAAAAGATCATCGACGAGATCGAAGTCCTGTTTCCCCTGAACAAGGGAATCACCATTCAGTCAGAATGTCCGATCGGCCTTATCGGAGACGACATCGAAGCGGTCTCGAAGAAAAAGAGCAAGGAACACAATGGAAAAACCATCGTTCCGGTTCGTTGCGAAGGGTTCCGCGGAGTCAGCCAGTCACTTGGGCACCATATCGCAAACGATACGATCCGTGACTGGGTTTTCGACAAGAAAACGGGCAAGCCCATCGAGACAACCCCCTACGATGTGGCCATCATCGGCGATTACAACATCGGCGGAGATGCCTGGTCTTCCAGGATCCTTCTGGAAGAAATGGGACTCAGGGTCGTTGCCCAATGGTCGGGAGACGGTTCGATCGAAGAGCTCATCAATACCCCCAAGGTCAAGCTGAACGTTCTCCACTGCTATCGCTCCATGAACTACATCTCCCGTCATATGGAAGAAAAGTACGGGATTCCATGGGTGGAATACAACTTCTTCGGACCTTCGAAGATCGCCGAATCCCTTCGCAAGATCGCCGCCTTCTTCGATGACACCATCAAGGAAAATGCGGAAAAGGTCATCGCCAAGTATGAAGCTCTGACCAAGGCCACCATCGAAAAATACAAGCCAAGGCTCGCGGACAAGACAGTCATGCTGTTCGTCGGCGGACTCCGGCCACGACACGTGATCGGCGCCTATGAAGATCTCGGAATGAATGTCATCGGAACAGGCTATGAGTTCGGCCATAACGACGACTATCAGCGCACCACGCATTACGTCAAGGACGGAACGATCATCTACGACGATGTGACAGGGTACGAATTCGAGAAGTTCGTCGAGGCCCTGAAACCCGACCTCGTGGCTTCAGGCATCAAAGAGAAATACGTGTTCCAGAAGATGGGATATCCATTCCGCCAGATGCATTCCTGGGATTATTCCGGCCCCTATCACGGGTACGACGGATTTACCATCTTTGCCCGGGACATGGACATGGCGATCAACAATCCGGTCTGGCAAATGGCAAAGGCCCCTTTTTGAGGCGATGCCAGAAAACCAGTCCGGGCGGGCAGGCGATGCGCCCGTTTAATGTGAGGAAGAATCAATGAGCCAGAATCCAAAACACGTTCTTGACCACTTCAATCTTTTCCGGGAACCGGAATATGTAGAGATGTTCGAGAACAAGAAGAAGAACTTTGAAAATCCCCATCCGGAGGATGAGGTCTCTCGCATCATCGAGTGGACCAAAACCGAGGAATACAAGGAACTCAATTTCAGCAGGGACTCACTGACCGTCAATCCTGCAAAGGCCTGTCAGCCCCTGGGAGCTGTATTTCTGGCTCTCGGGTTTGAAAATACGCTTCCCTTCGTCCATGGGTCCCAGGGATGCGTTGCTTACTACAGAAGTCATCTTTCCCGTCATTTCAAGGAACCGACCTCCTGCGTCTCCAGTTCCATGACGGAAGATGCCGCCGTCTTCGGTGGCTTAAACAACATGATCGACGGCCTGGCCAACGCCTACGCCATGTACAAGCCCAAGATGATCGCCGTCTCGACGACCTGCATGGCCGAGGTCATCGGCGACGATCTCAACGCCTTCATCAAGACATCGAAGGAGAAGGGTTCTGTCCCGGAAGAATACGATGTGCCGTTTGCCCACACTCCCGCGTTTGTCGGCTCCCACATCACCGGCTACGACAATGCCCTCAAAGGAATCATGGAGCATTTCTGGGCCAAGAAAGAACGGACCGAAAACGAGACGATCAACATCGTCATGGGATTTGATGGCTACGCCGTCGGCAACATCCGGGAACTGAAGAGGGTTTTGAAAGAGATGGGCATCAAGGCCATCATCCTCTCCGACACAAGCGACGTTTTCGACACCCCGACAGACGGAACCTTCCGGATGTACATGGGTGGAACAACCCTCGAAGAGGCCCGGGAAGCCCTGAACTCCAAGGCGACCCTCTCTTTCCAGGAATTCAATACTCCCAAGTCGCTCGAATATGCCAAGACCCTCGGGCAGAAGACGATGGCGTTCCAGTACCCCATCGGAGTTCGCGCAACCGACCGCTGGCTGATGGCTCTCTCGGAGCTGACCGGGAAAGAAATCCCCGAGTCCATAAAGCTTGAAAGAGGACGCCTGGTCGATGCCGTGGCCGATTCCACATCCCATATCCACGGGAAAAAGTTCGCCCTTTACGGGGACCCCGACCAGATGCTGGGGCTTACCGAGTTTCTCATGGAGCTCGGCGCCGAACCGGTTCATGTTCTGGCCACAAACGGCGGCAAAGACTGGGAGGAGAAAATGAACGCCCTTTTCGCCACCTCCCCCTTCGGAACCGGATGCCATGCTTATCCGGGCCGGGATCTCTGGCACTTGAGAAGTCTTCTCTTTACCGAGCCGGTGGACTTTCTGATCGGAAACACCTACGGGAAATATCTTGAAAGAGACACCGGAACTCCATTGCTCCGGATCGGATTCCCGATCTTCGATCGCCACCATCACCACCGGTACCCGACCGTCGGCTATCAGGGGGCGATGAATGTCCTCGTGAAGATTCTCGACAAGATCTTCGACGAAATCGACAAGAACACCAATGTTCCCAGCAAGACCGACTACAGCTACGACATTATCCGTTAACACCGGAACTCTTACATCGAAACCCGGGGGGAGGCCAGTCCTCTTCCCGGATTTCAGGAGAACACCATGCTAAACCAAAAGGTTCAGGACGTCTTTGAAGAACCGGCCTGCGGTCACAACAAGGCCAAATCGGAAAAAGATCGCAAAAAAGGATGCACGAAAGTGGCAACACCAGGAGCAGCAGCTGGCGGTTGCGCATTCGACGGCGCCAAAATTGCCCTCCAGCCCATTGTCGATGCCGCCCATCTGGTTCATGGTCCGATCGCCTGCGAGGGGAACTCCTGGGACAACCGCTCTGCGCTGTCCTCCGGATCCAGGCTCTATCGCACAGGTTTTACAACGGACATGAACGAGATGGACGTCATTTACGGGGGAGAAAAACACCTTTTCAAGGCTATCCGGCAGATCATCGAGCGCTTTGACCCTCCGGCGGTCTTTCTGTACCAGACATGCGTTCCCGCCATCATCGGAGACGACATCGAGGCCGTGGCAAAGGCCGCGACCGAAAAATTCGGCCGGCCGGTCATCCCCGTCAACGCTCCGGGTTTTGTCGGCGGAAAAAATCTGGGGAACAAGCTTGCGGGTGAGGCCCTTCTGGACTATGTCATCGGAACCATGGAGCCGGAAACAACAACATCGACGGATCTCAATATCATCGGAGAATACAACCTCTCGGGAGAGCTCTGGCAGGTCAGGCCCCTTCTGGACCGTCTCGGAATCCGGATATCGGCCTGCATCAGCGGAGACGCAAGATACCGGGAGGTCGCATCATCCCACAGGGCAAGGGCGGCCATGCTGGTCTGCAGTAAAGCCATGATCAACATCGCAAGCAAGATGGAAGAGCGATACAAGATCCCCTGGTTTGAAGGTTCGTTCTACGGAATCTCCGACATGAGCACCTCGCTTCGAAACATTTCCCGGCTGCTGATCGAAAGAGGCGCGCCCGCCGATCTGGCCGAACGCACGGAAGAGCTGATCGCGAAAGAAGAGAAAGAAGCCTGGGCAGCCATTGAACGCTTCCGTCCCGGACTTGAGGGCAAACGGGCACTTCTGATCACCGGCGGAGTCAAAAGCTGGTCGGTGGTATCAGCCCTTATGGAAGCCGGTCTCGTGGTCGTGGGGACAAGCGTTAAAAAATCCACGAAAGAAGACAAGGAACGGATCACCGAACTCATGGGTGAGGATGCGCACATGATCGACACCATGACGCCAAGAGAGATGTACCGGATGCTCAAGGATGCCGAAGCGGACATCCTCATGGCCGGAGGCAGGTCCCAGTTTGTCGCCCTCAAAGCCAGGGTTCCGTTCCTGGATGTCAATCAGGAACGAAGATTTGCCTTTGCGGGTTACAAGGGGATGGTGACGCTGGTTTCCGAGCTGCATCGCACCATCACCAACCCGATTTTCCAGGTTCTCAAGAATCCGGCTCCATGGACTCCCGGCTGCCGGACCACACCGCTGGTGTAGAGCAAGGAGAAGATGATGACCACGACGGTAAAACCAGGGGAAAACACCTCACCGCCATCAGAGTTCGTGTCGGTGAACCCTCTCAAGATGAGCGCTCCGCTCGGTGGTGCCCTTTTCTTTCTGGGGCTCGACCGGAGTCTTCCGGTCTTCCACGGATCGCAGGGCTGCACCTCTTTCGCCCTGGTGCTTCTTGGCCGTCATTTCAAGGAATCCATCCCCCTCCAGACCACAGCGATGAGCGAGGTCACGACGGTTCTGGGAGGCGGCGACAATATTCAGGCCGCCATCCTCAAGATTCTTGAGAAGGGAAAGCCGGGTGTCATCGGGATCTGTTCCACCGGTCTGACCGAGACAAAAGGCGAAGACATCGTTGGAGAAGTGGCGCTCTTCCGGAAAAAGCATCCGGAGCATGACGATGTTCCTCTGGTAGCTGTCTCGACCCCTGATTTCCGAGGCTCTCATGAAGACGGTTTCAGGGACGCCATGATCCGGACCATCGAGGAACTGGTGGCCAAAGGGGACAAGACCGTCAAGAACCAGATCAATGTTCTGGCGGGGTCCCACCTCACGGTGGCCGATATCGATTACCTCCGGGAAGTCCTGAATGCCTTCGGTTTTTCTCCGATCTTCCTTCCGGACCTCTCCCGGTCTCTCGACGGGATCATCCCCGACAACTTCGAACCGGTTTCCATGGGGGGAACAACCCTTGACGAAATCAGGAGAATGGGATCCTCAGAGCACACGCTGGTGATCGGAGAATCCCTTCGGGGAGCGGGTGAGGCCCTTCTGAAAAAAAGTGGCGTTCCTTATGTCGTGGTCAATCGATTGATGGGAATAACCGCATTCGACCGTTTTCTGGTCACGCTCAAAAATCTTTCCGGCCGGGACTACCCCGAATCGCTCAAGCGGGAAAGGAATCGGCTGACCGACTCCATGCTCGACTCCCACTTCTACCTGGGAGGGGTCAAAGTGGCCCTGGGACTTGAACCTGACCATCTGTTCGATATGGCTCACTTTTTGGGAGAAAACGGGATGGAGCTCGTCGGATCGGTGACGACAACGGCTTCCCCGCTCCTTTCCAAGACTCCCGGCCCCAAACCTGTAACCGGAGATCTTGGAACTTTGGAACGGCAGGCCGAATCAGGAAAAGCGGGTCTTCTGGTGACCCATTCCCATGGTCGCCAGGCGGCAGGTCGACTCGATATTCCCCTTTTTCGGGTGGGATTCCCCATTTTCGACCGGCTCGGAGCGACGCATCGACTGTTTATCGGCTATCGGGGAGCGATGGAAACACTGTTTCGCCTGTCCAACATGATGTGGTCGAGAGACCCGGAAAACCAGCCCGACACCTGGTATCCCGGGGAGAAAAATCCGATCGTCTTCGGGGAAGGAACCCCGGAGGAATTCGTTCCTGTGAACTTTGAGGGACATAACGAAAGAAGTGGAGGAGGACTTCCGTGAAGATAGCTTTTGCGACCCAGGACATGGAAACCGTCGATGCCCACTTCGGATGGGCCAAGAACATCGCCATTTATGATCTCGAGCCGGATTCCTTCAACTTGTCCCATGTAGCCTCCTTTGAATCCAACCTGGCCGAGGACGGAAACGAGGACAAGCTGGTTCCGAAGATCGATGCTTTGAAAGGTTGCGCCATCTTGTACGTTGCGGCCATCGGCGGATCCGGAGCCGCCCGCGTTGTCGCCCAGAAAGTTCACCCGATCAAGGTCGAAAAGCCCGAGAAGATCTCCGACCTTCTTGAAAAACTTCGTGTTCTCATCAATGGCACACCACCACCGTGGATGAGAAAAATTCTCCGGGACAAGGGAGAAAAACAGGCCGACTTTCTCGAAGACTGATCACCGGGAAAACAGCCGGCCATCCAGACACGAAAAAGACTTCATCTGAAAATCAAAAACGGGAGAAACTCCATGACCAATACAGAATCGCCACAAGCCGCATCAGAACAGTTTTTCAAGGATCTCGCCCTTCAGTTCCGCTCTCACGACGGCTTCGGCGCCTGGGACAAGCTGACCGACGAGCAGGTTTTAAAGCCATTCATTCTCGACGCCGAAGCAAGGCGCGCCATTCCCATCATCGGCGACCCGGATCCGGACATCCTCTGGAGGCTCGAGATCTTTTACAACACGATCGCCCTGTCCATCGAGAAAAGGACAGGAGTCATGGTCACCCCGATGATGAAGATGTCCCACGAGGGATTCGGTCGCCTGGTCCTGATCGGTGGACGCCTCGTCGTCGTGAACAAGAATCTCAGGGATGTGCACCGGTTCGGGTTCGCATCCAAAGAGAAGCTCCTGGAAGAAGCCGAAAAGCTGATCACCCAGGGGACGGAAATGATCGAGAAATTCAAAGAGGCAGCAACATTCGGATAAAGAAGAAAAAGGCTAACCGGTCCCGGCAACAGGGACAAAGGGGGAGACGATGGATTCCAAAGACATGAATTTTCTGAAGATGATTCAAGAACCGGAAACAGAAGCGTCAGGATGTTCAGAAACATCGACATGTGGAAGCTCGGGGGGACCTGCCGACATGGATCCCGAAGTCTGGGACAAGGTCAAGAACCATCCCTGCTACAGCGAAGAAGCGCATCATTTCTACGCCCGTATGCATGTGGCCGTCGCTCCGGCATGCAACATCCAGTGCAACTACTGCAACCGTAAATACGATTGCTCCAATGAATCCCGGCCCGGAGTGGTCTCGGAGCGCCTGACACCAGAACTCGCAGCAAAGAAGGTTCTCGCCGTCGCATCCGAAATCCACCAGATGACGGTCGTCGGAATTGCCGGAGCGGGCGATGCCCTTGCCAATCCGGACAAGACATTCAAGACATTCGAGCTGATCTCGAAATCGGCACCTGACATCAAGCTCTGCCTTTCGACCAACGGACTGGCCCTTCCCGACATGGTCGACCGGATCGCCGACTACAACGTCGACCACGTCACCGTCACCATCAACATGGTCGACCCTGAAGTAGGCGAGCAGATCTATCCCTGGATCTACTACAACAAGAAACGCTGGAGAGGTCGCGACGCTGCGAAAATTCTTTCCGAAAGACAGCTGTTGGGTCTCGAGATGCTCACGGCGAGGAAAATGCTGGTCAAGGTGAATTCAGTGATGATCCCCGGAGTCAACGACGAGCACCTGAAGGATGTGAACCGGGAAGTCAAGAAAAGAGGCGCTTTCCTCCACAACATCATGCCCCTCATTTCCGAGCCGGAACATGGAACATTCTACGGACTGAACGGACAGCGCGGCCCCACCGCCGAGGAGTTGAAATATCTCCAGGATTCCTGCGAGGGGGAGATGAACATGATGCGTCATTGCCGCCAATGCCGCGCCGATGCCGTGGGGCTTCTCGGTGAAGACCGCTCTTCCGAATTCACCAACGAAAAGATCGAGGCGATCGAAATTGCCGACGTCCAGTACGACCTCGCCGCCCGCGAGGAATATCGGGACAAGGTGGAAAACATCCGGGAAACGGAACGAAGGATCAAGGAGATGATCGTCAGTGGCCTTGGTCAAAACAAGGATCTCGAAACAGCTCCGCCCATCCTCGTTGCGGTCGCAACCCAGGGCGGTGGAGAGATCAACCAGCATTTCGGCCACGCAAGGGAATTCCAGGTCTATGAAGTCGATGCCAATGAAGCAAAATTTGTCGGACACCGCCGGGTCGACCTTTACTGCGAAGGTGGTTTTGGCGAGGAAGATTCCCTGACAAGAATCACCGAAGCGCTGTCCGATTGCGTAGCCGTCATGTGCGCAAAAATCGGCGGATGCCCGAAAAAGACCCTGGAAGAGGCCAAGATTCTTGGGATCGACAAGTTCGCCTTCCAGTCGATCAAACCGTCCCTTCTCACCTATTTCAAGGAATATGTCGAGGGTGTGAAGTCCGGAGCAATCATTAAAAAAGAGGTTACAAGCGAGACAAAGATCCGCTCGGGAGCCTATACAGCTCCTGAAGGGACTCCATTAACAATTCTGTCGTAAGGAGGGACAGATGGCTTACACAATCGTTCTAGAAAACTGTACAGGGTGCTCGATCTGCGAGCTGGCGTGCCCCAACAGCGCCATTATGTCGAACGACGATGGCCTCTACCAGATCGATCCCGACCTGTGCACGGAGTGCGTCGGTCATTTCGATGAAGCCCAGTGTAACGTCGTCTGTCCTATCGAGCTGACATGCATACCCGATCCTGCCTGTGTGGAGGATCGGGACATGCTCATGGCCAGGAAGATCAAGCTGCACGGATCATGAGCTGACGTTTTTAGAATCATTCTGAAAAAAAAGGAGAACCACCGTGGGCGTTACAGTGACAGAAAAGGCCAGTACCTATCTTCGAAGGATGATCCAGTTCAACGGAGGAAACAGCCGCTCCGGAATCCGCCTGATCGTCAAGCCGGGAGGATGTTCGGGCTACTCCTACGACATGGAACTCGCCGACACAACCCTGCCAAGCGACCATGTCTTTCCGGGACCGGGATTTTCCGTCCATATTCCCAGCGAATGTCTTCCTCTTGTCGATGGATGTGAAATCGATTTTGAAGACAACATGATGAGCACTTCCCTTGTTTTTAAAAATCCCAATGCAACCAGCTCCTGCGGTTGTGGGACATCATTCAACGTCGAAGGGGGCCCAGCACCCGCCGAAGGAGGGTGCTCGAAAAAAGGACCCGAAAATCCGGCTGGCTGAAGATGTCGGACATGCTTCTTGACTCTTGGGAAGAGGAAGCCGGAGCGGTCATCCTTCCGGCGCCACCCGAGGCAGTGGAACTTCTCCGCAAGGCGGCCGCCGCCTATCTGGACACGGAGGTTGCCCTCAATTACCTGATAGAGGCCGACAGGCTTTACGGAGACTATATCCCTGTCGTGCTCGGATGCTACAAGTTCCGTTTTTACAAGGGAATGCTGAGGGAAGCGATTCCCTATGCGCAAAAAGCCGCCCGGATCATGGGCACCCATCTGGGACTTTCCGAATCTTTTGAAGAGGTCAGACCGGATGACGCAGCTTTTTCCGAATACGAGCAGAAACCAAGGTTCTACATGTTTGCAATGAAGGCGGCCGGTTATCTCCACGCCCGTCTTGGCGAAACGGAAAAGGCTCTTCGAATTCTCCGGAAAGTCCAGGAGCTGGACTCAAAAGACCGGATGGGAATCACCCGCCTGATCGGGGTGATCGAGAATGGGGGAAGGGAGGAAGAAGAATGAAGACACAACATAAAGACTTTTCATTCAGGATCGCTCCGGCCGGATCCGCTTTTCCCCACGGAGAAAGCGCCTCCTGCCCGAACGAGTGTGCCACCTGCACGGTCTTGCCCTTCCGGACGGAAACCCTTTGCGAACCCGGACGCTCCTGTGTCAGGACAACCTATGCAAGACACATTGAACGCTTCTTCCGGACCAATCCATCCTGGGCGGAGCGATTCTGGCAGGATCCTTATTTTGAGGTTCGGGCTATCGTGACCCGCTATCTTCCGCAAAAGCTGTTGAAGAGGCTCATCGACGATCCGGATGAAACAGTCCGGATGAATGTGGCTCTTTTCATGGAATCCAGGGACCTTATCCGGATGATCGCTGACCCCGATCGCGAGGTCAGGATCCGGGTGGCGGCAAGGATTCCTGTTTCCCTTCTTCCAATGATGCTCTTTGATCCGGACTACTATGTCCGTCTTCAGGTCGCGCTGAGGGTTCGTCCGGACAGCCTGTTCTCCCTTATGGAAGATACCGATCCGGAGGTTCGCAGGGCTGTGGCGACAAGGATTCCCGCTCCCCACCACCTGAAGCTCAAAAATGATCCGGATCCCCTTGTCAGGATCGCGGTTCTCGAACGATTGAGCCCTGAACTCTGGATGGATGCCACAGAGGACGATGATATCCGGGTCCGCTTTTGGCTCGCAGAACATGCTTTCGGGGAAGTCCTTTTAAAAATGACCTCCGATCAGGATTCATTTATCAGGGACATCGCGATTGGCCGGTTGAAAAAAGTGGAAACAGCGTCGGAAAGGGTCGCATCATGAATAATCAGAAACCGTCTTTCATCGATCTTGATTCCTCGGCGACAACGCCGGTTTCTCCCGGAGTGCTTGAAGCCATGATTCCCTTTTTCCGGGAGGAGTACGGAAACCCCTCAAGCCCCTATCCTCTGGGAGAGAGAGCCAAGGAAGCGGTCTCCCAAGCCAGGGAAAAGCTGGCATGGCTTCTTTCTGCCCAGTCGAGAGAGATCCTTTTCACAAGCGGTGGAACGGAGTCCAACCAGACGGCCATCAGGGGAGCCCTGTCCGCAAGACCCGGGAGAAAGGAGATCCTGATAAGTTCCATCGAACACTCCTCCATCCTCGGACTTGCTCCGTTTCTTGAAAAAGAGGGATACAAGGTCTCCGTCCTTCCCGTGAATCCTTGCGGCCGGATCGAACCGGAAACGGTCAGGAACGCCCTTTCCGAAGATACCGCCCTGGTTTCCGTCATGTGGGTCAATAACGAAACAGGTGCCATTCAGCCGATCCAGGAGATTGTGGCCGACGCCCACAAGGCCGGAGCGCTCGTTCACACCGATGCCGTAGCGGCGACAGGAAAAATCCCCATTGATCTTTCAAAGGTCCATGTCGACTCCCTGTCCCTGTCTGCCCACAAGATTTATGGACCAAAGGGAATCGGCGCACTCTTTATCCGCAAAGGAGAGACGTTCTCCTCTCTCATGCCGGGCTCGCAGGAGAGAAAACGGCGGGGAGGAACGGAAAACGTTCCGGGGATCGTCGGCCTGGGATATGCCGCGGTGGAAGCCGCGGAATTTCTGCAAAATGGTATTGCAAAGGCGACCCTTCTCAGGGATCACCTTGAGGAATCCCTGATGGACTATTTTACCTTTGTCCGGAGAAATGGCCCCAAAGAGCAGTCCTTACGGGCTCCTCATATCGCCAATCTCGGATTTTCGGGCATCGCCGCAGAAAAACTGCTGCTGGACCTTGTCCGGGAAGGGATCTATGTATCGATGGGATCGGCCTGTTCCTCGGGATCGATCGATCCCTCCCATGTCCTGACCGCAATGGGACAGACACGGGAGGAGGCACTGTCGGCCCTGAGATTTTCTCTGGGACGATCGACCACCGCCAGGGACATCGACCGGACGACAACCATTCTGTCCGGAATTCTCAAGGAAAAACGGAGGGCGTCATGAATACCGACAAGTCCGGGAACAATCCGATCACCTTCGACCATGCCCACTGGACTAAAGAAGAAGAAGAGCAATGGGTCAGTATTCTGGGACAGGAGGGATTCGACCGGCCGGTCGAGACACTCGAGGCAAGGCTCGGATTTGTCTTTGGAAGAGCAAAGGTCCTTTTGGTCCCCAGTCCATCCATCGCGCTATACGTTGTCTTGTCCTCTCTCGGAATCAACGACGGGGCCGAAGTCATCGCCTCTCCTTTTTCCTGGTTCGGCACGGCAAGGGCCATTCCCTGGAGCGGAGCGAAGCTTGTTGTCTCCGATATCGACTCCTGGTCCTTCACCCTGGATCCCGACAAGGTCTCCAAAAGGATCAACGAGAAAACCCGCGCGGTCCTGGTGGGAAACACCCTTGGCCACCCAGCGGACTGGGACCGTTTTGAGGAAATCAAAAAAGATCACCCGGTCATCCTGATCGAAGACTCGACCGAAGCTCTTTTTTCCGAGTATCGGGGCCGGCGCACAGGGAGCTTCGGAGATGTGTCGATCCTCGCCTTTGGCTCGCCGCATCCCGGTCTTGGGGAAAGCTATGCGGCAATCCTCACCGACCGGGAAGAGCTGGACACTCTCTTCCGGGCCATGAGGGACAACCACCGGGCCACCCCGCTGTCCCTGCCGGACCCGCTCCTCTCCCTGGACCTCGGCATCTCGCCCGCCCTGGCCAGGACCGGACTTCAGTCACTCGGACGGCTGGCGGGAAGCCTCAAAAAAAGGGCCCTGCTTCTGGAAGCTTACCAGGATGCCATGCGCTCCTTCGAAGGAGTCAAGGATCTCTACCTGTCCCCCAATGTGGAATGGGTCAACTGGTTCACCTACATGGTTCATCTCGGGACCCGATTTTCGGTTCTCTCAAGAAATGCCATTGTCGACGACCTGAGGCAATCCGGAATCGAAGCGGTGCCTTTCCCGAAAGCTCTCCACCTCGATCCGTGGTTTTTGGCCCGGGGATATTCGAAAGGGATGGCACCCATCGCGGAAAAGCTTTCAGAGAGGGCTATCGCCCTGCCTTTCCATCCGGGAATGAATCCCGAAGACGCAGGGCAAATCATCGAACGATTCAAGGAGGCGGCAATCAATGTCGGTGCCGGAGCGGCCATTTACTGACAGTCAGGTCATGGGAAAAACAATTCCCCCGGAATTTCCGGGAGATGAAGAAAGATGGAGGGTTATCACAATGGAAATGGTTCATGTCGTTTTTTTTAACAACGGATCGGTCCAGAAAATTACACATTGCCCGGAAGGAATGAGCTTTCAGTCCTGGTTCAATTTTCTTTCGAGGTCAACGGTCGACCGCTACGAACCCCTTTCAGGCGGCCGGGGTGTGTTTCGGTTCGAGCCGGGCGAAATCGAGTCTTTAAACCAGAAGGCCATGGCCTGAGAGGAACGGGAACCATCTTTCACCAGAAAGGAGTCCCTCCATGAGTGGAAGCGATATCGTCGAACTGACCGGACCACCTTTTTTTGAATTTGGCGAAAAGGTCAAGCTCAAAAAGCATATCCGAAATGACGGAACGTTCCCGAACCGCGAAGTGGGGGACATTCTGGCCCGAAAAGGAGATGAGGGTTATATCCGGAGTATCGGAACCTTCCTCCAGCAGTTCTATATCTATGCGGTCTATATCCCGGAAACCGGAGTCACCGTCGGGTGCAAGTTCCGGGAAATAGAGTCGCTCGATTACGATGACAGCCCCGATGAGGAGCCGGTCAAAACCGAAAATCCCGCATGAGCGGTTGGAAATGCAAGGGGCCGATGATTCTGAAACGTTTTTTCCACTGAAGGAGAGAGTCGTGGACGAAATTTTTGAAGAGCCGGATGCCGACCGGGATGACTTTGTCGGCGACTTCTACTGGTCTTTGCACAGCGTGATGGATCCCATCCGCTGCGAATTGATTCTTGCGGGCGGGGATGTGCGTCTGGCCGGTGTGGCCACCGATGGACGGGTCATCGTCAGACTCATGGGTCCCTTTACAAAATCCTGTATGGACAAAAGAGCTGTCGTCGAGCAAATCGAACACTATCTCAAGTCGAAGGATGATCGCGTCACACAGGTTCTTCCTGTTTGTCCGAACCCCGAAGAAACCCTTTGATCCGGGGATATCCCGACAATCACCTTTTTTGCTCGTGAACACTTTAACGAAAGGCCGAATGTGAAAGTCATGGTTCGAAAAAATGCCGAGGGAATCTTTTCGGTCTATGTCCCGAAGAAGGACCTCGAAGAACCGATCGTCAAATCGGACAGGGAAGCCCTGTTCGGAGGAAATGTCACTTTGGCGAACGGAATGGTACTGGAACTTCCCGAGTTGACGGATGGGCAGTCTCTGCCGATTACGGTCGAGGCGCGAAAAGTCTCGGGATGAGGAGGAACGATGGAGGAGACATTGCTCGATGAGGTCACGGCGATTGTCGCCGAACACTGGAAAGGGATGGGACGAAGAACGCTTCTTCTTCTCAAGGAACAGTTCCCCGGAATTGTCTTCATCGCCGTTCCGGCAGCCGATGTCATAGAGGAACCGGCCCGTCAATCCGGATCGGTCGACTTGCACTTCATCGATACACAGAACCATTGCGTATCGGTTATCAAGGACTCAAAAAGAGCGGGTGGAATTTTGCTCGCAATCAGGGAATGAGGAGAATATGGCCACTGTCCAGACCAGTATGGAAATCCCGGCGGAAGAGCTGACCAGTAGCATCGAAGAGATCACCAAGCTCTGGAAGAATGGATCGCTTGTTGTCTACCTCGGTCCGGACCTCTTCGTCGATCCCCCCGGATTTCCGACAAGCGAACCGGAGCTTTGTGCAAGGCTTTGCGAAAAGGTCACCGTTCCCGGTCGCCTTAAGGGCAAGCTTCACGAATCCGCCCAGTACATCGAATCCTACAAGCACAGGAAAACACTCACGTCACTGATGGGGGAAATCTTTTCAACAGAATCAAAAGAAGCCCCCATTCACCAGATTCTGGAAGAATTTCCCCTGCCGCTTGTCGTGGACACCTGGTTTTCGACCATCTCGTCCAAATGTCTGGTCAAAACCGGAGACATCCAGATCAGCGCCGTGAGCAAGGCGGAATACAGGGACAAATGGTACCGGATCGACAGAAAAACCCCGGACGGATGGGAAGCGGTGGATAAACCGGCCTCATCGGACCGTGTCCTTTATCGCCCGTTCGGCACGATGATCCCCAATGTGGAGGTTCTTGTCTCCGATGCCGACTTTGTCGAGGTCCTGACAGAAATCGACATACAGACCCCCATTCCGGAGTGGATCAAGACCCATCGGACAGGCAGGCACTTTCTTTTTCTCGGTTGTCATTTCGACGATCAGACAACCCGGATGTTTGCCCGGCAGATCATGAAACGGTCCTCCAGCCGGCACTTCATCGTCACCGATAGCCCGCTTCTCCCGAAAGAAAGTCGTTTCTACGAGCAGGAGGGGATCTCTGTCCTTCCTGTAGCCCTCAACAAGACTTTTCTACCGAAGCTCAAAGAAGAGCTCTCAAGAAGCTGACCGGTCAAATACGGTCAAGAAAGGAGGGATTCCATGGAAGGATCGGCCTGTGTCACAGGAACCACAAGAGGTCAGCTGACCTGGACCCCGCGCTTTGTCGAGACAATCGATATCGACAAGTGTATCGGATGTGGCCGCTGCTTCAAGGTCTGCGGGCGGGGAATCCTTGCCCTCATGGGTATCGACGAGGATGGAGAGGCGGTGGCCATTACGGCTGAAAACGAAGACGAACTCGACAAGAAAGTGATGAACATCGTCCATCCGGAATTGTGTATCGGCTGTGAGTCATGCGCCAAGGTGTGTCCCAAAAAATGCTATCAACACAAGGAATTGCAAACATCCTGACGGAGAATTCCGTTTTGGATCAGGAGGTCTCTGATGGTCGTCTGGGAAGAAGAATCCAAAAAACTGAGCGCTGCCGAGGACTATTTCCATTTTTTCAATGTCGAATTCGACCCGAAGGTTGTCCATGTCAATCGCCTGCACATCCTGAAAAAATTCGGACAGTTCCGGGATGCGATCGAAAAGGAGTGGCCGGCGGACGGTTCTCCGGAACAAAAGCGCGAAGCCTACCGGAGGGCGCTGGAAATGGCCTATGAAACCTTTCTGACGGCAACGGCCCAGGATGAAAAACTGTTCAAGGTGTTCCAGCATGAAGCCCAGGTCTTCAATGTGGAATTTCACCCTGAAGGAACAAAAGATCGGGATTAGCCCAATCTTTGATCATGGCACCAAAACCCAACAACACCATGGAGAGCAAAAAATGATGAAAATGGTTCGGGCAATTGTTCGTCCGGAAAAAGAAAATGACGTGGTTCTGGCTCTCGAGGCCAAAGGTTTTCCCGCATTGACAAAGACCCATGTGTTTGGACGTGGAAAACAGAAAGGAATCACTGTTGGCCCGATCCATTACGACGAACTTCCAAAAGTCATGCTCATGATCGTAACAGAGGATGAGTCTGTCCCTGTCATCGTCGACGTCATACAGAAGGCAGCCTTCGTGGGCTATGAAGGGGATGGAAAGATTTTTGTTTCTCCCGTGACAGAGAGCTACACCATCAGAACCGGCGCAAAAGCTGAATAACCGCTTTCCGGAAAGGGGGAAATGACATGCTGGTCGAGAGAACTGCAATCTTGCGCCGTGACAAAGTGGGTCCGACGATGAAGGGACTTGATGCCATGGGCCTTGGAGCGATGACGCTGACAACGGTCAACGGCCGTGGGCTCCAGGGGGGCAATGTGATGACCGACATCGATCGGGAGGTACCCGCCGAATATGAATCGGTCTCCAAAATCGTCAATCATCTGACTCCGGCTTCTTTTGCACTGGCCCATTCATTGACCCGGCCCGTTTTCTGGATTCCCAAACGAATGATCCAGATTGTTGTGCCGGTATCGATGAAAAACGAGGTGATCGATCTGATCATGAGTGTCAACAGGACCGGGTGGATGGGGGACGGAAAGATCTTCGTCAGTCCCATAGGAGAAAGTGTCCGTATTCGTACTGGTGAACGCGGAACAGATTCTGTCTTGTAGCACGATTGTCTTTATGAAATGAATACCATTTTTAACAAAATGGTATTCATTTTTGTCATTATGGCTTCATTTTTTCATAGGGATAGACATGAAAAGCGGCAATCAACAGAGTCTTACAAAAAAGGCATGGAACTTGCGTTTTATCTTCTGAATATTCAACCGGAAGAGGCTTGATATGAGCACAATCGTTCTTGTTCAAAAAGACACCAATCGTCACACTGAAATCGTTCGGGAGCTGACCGCCATTGGAGTGGAGCGGGTCCTGGTTCTCTCCCTCGAATCTTTTCTTTCGAGAACGAATCCTGAAAGCGTGGACGGGATTCTTCTCGACCGGGGAGAATCACTCGGAACATTCTTTCAGATTGTCCAGAGTGTTGGAGGCGGCCCCCCCATACCGATCATCCTTCTCATGGAGAAGAGGGACGAGCATGGCGGTCAGGATTGTCTCACCGGGGTCATGCTGCAGCCCTTTTGCGATCTCCGTTTTGCCTCGCTGTTCAAGGAAGCCGTTTTCCATATCCGGGACTTCTGCGCTGTCTGCGAGGAAAATCAGAGACTGAAAGAAGAAGTCTTCGAACGCAAGATCATCGAACGGGCCAAATGGATCCTGGTAAAACAGGAAGGGCTTTCCGAGGACAACGCCTATCGTCGCATCCGCGCGGAAAGCATGAAAAACCGCCGGTCGATGAAAGATGTGGCCATCGACATTCTGGCCCGGTCCGGAGAATTTGGAGGCGATCTGATGTACAGGGAGAACGAGACCGGTGAAAAGGGTCTCCCCGGCAAAAGGCACTAGGAACATTTTTTGTCAAACAGTCCGAACAGGAGGTGTTACCGATGGATTTGAAGGAACTCGAAGGGAAGTACCGAAAACTCGCACGCCAGGCCTCCGAAACAGCCATGGAGCTGCACGACCTGACGGAAGAGCTTCCCGGAGCATACCAAAGAATTGAGGAGGTTGCCAAAAAGGCGCTCCTGAAACACCAGGAATGGGCCGAAGCCAAGGAAGCCTTCGAAAAAGCTCAGTCTTCCTGAACTGTAAAAAAACTCAGGAAAAACTGATGGGGGAGGAACAAGATGATCGAGGAGAGGAGCGAAGTCCAGAACTCGGCAGATTCGGGTTTTAACCCTGTCTTTGTTGATACAACCATTCGCGATGGCGGACAGTCACCAGGGGTTTTTTTTGATCGCCCCACAAAAATGGTCATCGTCACCACCCTTGCACGAATAGGCGTTCGGGAAATCGAGGCCGGAACCCCCTGTCTGGGAGAGCACGAGATCGAGGATCTTCGCGCCTTGCTTTCACTGCCGGTTCCCGTCGAGCTTTTTCCGTGGCTGCGCCCCCTCGACGCTGATTTTGATGCGGCTCTGAGGCTTGGCTTCAAAAGGGTCCATGTCTCTTTTCCCACATCGGATGCCCATCGGGCCTCGGTCCAGAACATGGGACAACCGGATATTATCGAACGGGTCCGGAAAACCGTCCTGCAACTCTCCGGCGAGGGATGCCAGGTCTCGATCGGTCTCGAAGACGGATCGAGAGCCCCCATGGATTTTCTGAAGGAGTTCATCGCCGCTGTCCGGGAATCCGGGGGAATCCGCGTTCGTTACTGCGATACCGTTGGAAAACACCATCCCGCCGAACTGATCGGAAGAATTTCGGAAATGACCAAAGAGGGTCTGCCAATCGAGATTCATTGCCATAATGATTTGGGAATGGCAACCGCCAACACGGTTGCCGCCTACCATTCGGGTGCCCGCTACCTCTCGACAACCGTAACAGGGGTCGGAGAACGCGCGGGAAACGCGGCCATGGAGGAAGTGGCTTTTGCCCTGGCCTGCGAAAACGGAGATCCGTCACGTCCCGAATCGTCAACCATCGACCTTCCCGGCCTTGCCCATATTTCCCGATGGCTTTACGGGGCCATCCGGCGCACACTGTCCCCCTATCGCCCGATTGTTGGCTCCCGAATCTTTCATCATTCCTCCGGGATCCACGTCGACGGAGTCATCAAGGATCCCGCGAACTACGAGCTTTTCTCTCCCGATCTCGTGGGTTCCAAACGAAAAATCATCGTGACCCACCAGACAGGCCGGGCCGGGATCAAAAATGTTCTGGAACGTATGGGATACCGGCCGTCAAAGGAGATACTCGACCGGCTGGTTCCTCTTGTGAGGGAAGAAGGATGGAAACTCAAGGGAATCGTTCCGGCCCAGACCATACTGAACCAGTTCATGGCCATCCTGGACTCGAACGAAGGCCGCTTCCAGGAACCGCTGGGACACCGATTATGACCGCCATTCTTGAAAACGCCCGCGTCGCCCGCCAGATGAATCTTCCCGGATGGAGCCAGAACCATCAGGACCGTCTTTTCAGGAGCCGGGTCTTTCTCGCGGGAATCGGGGGGATCGGAGGGGTGATCGCAGAGTATCTGGTCATGGGCGGCGTCCGGGATCTCACTCTTGTCCATGAAGGGGACCTCTGCCTTCCCGATCTGAACCGGCAGACCCTCATGAGCTTCGACGGAATCGGAAAAAGCAGGGTCCATCTGGCGGCCGACCGTCTCAGGAGTCTGGTTCCCGACTGCCGTATCGAGGCTTTTGATGCAAAGGTCACAAACGATATTCTCCCGCTTGTGTCTGCGGCGGACATTGTCATCGACGCCCGGACAAACTTTGATGAGCGATTTCTCCTGAACAGGCTGTCGTCCGTCTCGGAAAAATCCCTGATTTTCTCGGCGATGAATGCGACGGAAGGGATGGTTGCCCACCTTCGACCAGGACGGGGGGCCTGTCTTGAGTGCGTCTTTCCCGAAGGAGATCCGGAATGGGACCCCCTGGGCTTTCCTGTTCTGGGAGCCATCTCCGGAGCGGTTGGAGCGATGGCCGCCATTTTGGCGATCAGGATCCTGTCCGGTTATGGATCGCAGGCCGAAGATCAAATGACCGTCTTTGAGGGAATGGATCTTTCGACCAGGACTTTTTCCCTTGTCAGACACAAGTCTTGTCCCTTTTGCCACGCACTCTGATCAACGGCACACTTCTTTGCAGACGCATCTCTTTTCAAACAAAAAGGAAGAATCCATATGAGCAGGCCCGGCGGAAAAACATTCCTACCCACGATCAGATCGTTCGTGATCGTATTTCTGGGTCTTTTCCCGGTGGCTCTCTCGCTTGGCACGCTCCCGACCAGAGCCTTTGGAGAAACGCTCAGGATCACGGCAGCGGCCGACCTGATGGCTGTTTTGCCGGAGATATCCCGGAAGTTCACAAAAAAGACCCACGTGGCCGTGCGCATCTCCTACAGTTCTTCCGGAGAGTCCGCTATCGCGATTCGCCATCATGCTCCGTTTGACCTGTTTCTTTCAGCCGATTCGTTCTTCCCCGAAAACCTCTCAAAAGAGGGATGGGTTGTCGGAGACAGTGTCAAAACCTATACAAAGGGCATCCTTGTCCTCTGGGTTTCAGAAAAGGCCCTGCCTCCCGGGGAGACTGGGGAGATCGGGCCCTCCCTTCTTCGAAATCCGGGAATCCGGAAGATCGCACTGGCCAACCCGCGCCTTGCCCCCTATGGCCATGCGGGGATGGAGTGTCTCCGATCCCGAAAACTCTGGGCGCCCCTTCACCCAAAACTCGTCTACGCAAACACGCTGGCCCAGGTGTCACAGGATCTGAGAACAAAAACCGCTGACGCAGGCTTTCTCTCCAGGGCCCAGGCCATGGTTCTTTCCCGCCATGCAAAAGGGTCCTTCGTCGAGCTTTCTCCCGGATGTGTTCCCGATCTTGAGCAGAAAATGGCCATCGTCAAGACAAGCACCCACCAAAAAGCGGCCAGGGATCTTGAAGACTTCATCCTGGGAAAATCGACGCAGGATTTCCTGAAATCTCACGGATACCGCTAGAACGCTCTTGAAAGGGAGGTCGGGGTGGACCATTCAGCTCTCTATGTGACGGTGTCTCTTTCTCTTCTCACCGCCTCCATCCTGACCGTCTCAAGTCTCCCGTTGGCCTGGTGGATCGTTTTTTCCGGAAGCCGCTGGGTCACTCTTGGCGAGGCGATCCTGACGCTCACACTGGTCTTGCCTCCCGCTGTCCTGGGCTATCTCCTTCTTGTTATTTTCAGCCCCGACAATCCGTTCGGAAGTTTTTTTGCAAAGATCCTGGGCCACCCTCTCCCTTTCTCCTTCGCAGGCCTTCTTGTCGCCTCCCTCCTCTACAGCCTTCCATTTGCCGTCCAGCCTGTGGCCCAGGCCTTTCGGCAAATTCCCGGAAGCACTCTTGAAATGGCCCGCCTCCTTGGAGCTGGCCGACTGAAAACATTTTTCCGGATCATCGTCCCCCTGTCCTTTTCTGGCCTCTGGACAGGCTGGATTCTGGGATTTGCCCACACCGTCGGAGAATTCGGAGTCGTCATGATGGTGGGAGGAAATATCCCCGGCTCCACACGAACGCTGTCGTTAAAAGCCTATGACGATCTTCTCTCGATGAACGATAAAAGCGCCTGGGAATCCATCGGCTATCTCCTTCTCTTTTCCTTTCTGGCCCTCACCGCGCTGAACCTGATCCGCCGAAAGGGAGCATCCCGTGATTCCATCGAAATCACTCGACATTGATCTGGAGCTTCAAAGACCGGGCGCCCCAAGGCTCGAGATCAGAGGCTCCATCAATCTCGGACGAACCTTTCTCCTTGGAGTCTCCGGCCCGTCCGGATCGGGAAAGACCTCCTTCCTTCGCATGCTCGCCGGTCTTCTTTCTCCCGACAGGGGGTCGATCGTCATGGGCGATACTGTCTGGTTTGACCGGGAAAAAGGGATCGAAACCCCCACAGAACACCGGGAGATCTCCTATCTTCCGCAAAACGTCTGCCTCTTCCCTCACATGACGATACGGGAAAACCTTCTCTTCGCGGCGGAATCCGCCAGGCCGGAAAGGACCCGCATGGCTTTTCCCTTTTTTTCCGGATCGGGACGGTACGGGAAAACCCCAAAGGAACTTGATGAGAAGCTGGCGCGTCTGTCAACTGTTTTCGGGATCGAAGATCTTATGAATAAAAAGGTGGGAGAGCTCTCCGGGGGACAATCCCGAAAGGTCGCCCTGGCCCGGATGTTTCTGAAGCCTTGTTCCCTTTATCTTCTGGACGAGCCTCTGACAGCCATCGATCCGGCGGCAAGACGAATGCTGACCGGAGTCATCCTGAACATTCTGGACGAAGCCGGGGCTCCGGCGATCTGGGTCACCCATTCTCCCGATGAGGTGGCCTGCGTAGCCAACGAGATGGCCGAATTTTCCATCTCTGAGACGGAAGACAAGGCCGGCTGGTGCCAAAAACCTCCCCGGCATTTTGGGGGCCAATGAAAAATTGCTGCACCGGGAGCATGGAGCGCAGGCAACAGCGGTTCATGTCTTTCCCAGGGTCATCCTTTCCAGATCCAGAAGAGCCTTTTTCCGGTCCAGCCCTCCTGCGTATCCGACCAGTGCTCCATTCGACCCGATGACTCTGTGGCAGGGGATGGCCAGCATCACGGGATTCCGGGCGATAGCCGACGCGACGGGACGTATGAAACGGTCGTCGTGTCCCGCGAGACGGGTGAGTTCCCGATAGGAAACTGTTTTTCCGTAAGGAATCTCTTGAAGAGCCTCCCGGACACGCATCTGGAAGGGGGTCCCGGACGGAGAGACCGGAAAGGTGAAAAAACGGCGCTTCCCGGAGAGATACTCTCCGGTCTGTCCGACGACCGACCCCAAGAGAGAATCGTCCGGACGACAGATCCAGCCTGGATCGGGAACAGGAGCATAGCGTCCGTCCGTGAAGGCAAGTGCGATGACGCAGTCTTTTTCTGCCGCGGCGATAACCCGTCCAAGCGGCGTTTCGAAGGTCACATAGAAAATGCTCATTTTTTCTCCGAAAGCGACTCCCAAAGGGCCATGGCGGCATAGGCCCTCCAGGGGCGCCATTGTTCTGCGATCTCCAGCACGCGCCGGGGCGACCGCTCGTTCAGGGCTTTCATGATCCCGTAGTCCGTGTGGGGAAACGCATCGGTCCAGGCCATCGCGCGCATGGCGATGTACTGGGCGGTCCATTCTCCGATGCCGGGAAGGGACCTGAGAAGGCGGATCTCTCCTTCGGGGTCCGGAACGGGAGACAGGGCGATCGTCCCGCGGGAGAAATTTTCGGCGAGTGCAAGGATCGCCCGGACACGCAAACCGAAGATTCCGGATCCTGCGAGGTCCCCGGGGTTCAGAGCCGCGATGCGCTCTGCCCTGGGGAAGGTCCGGGAGATCCCGGGATAGGGGGTGGAGACCGGTTCCCCGAAGGATTCGATCAGTCGACCGGCGAGCGTCCGTGCTCCTGCAACGGAGATCTGTTGCCCGAGGACCGCACGCACCGCCATCTCGAAGCCGTCGAATACACCGGGAACCCGGATTCCGGGAACCCGGCTCGCCAAGGGCCCGAGTGCCTGTCCGACCGCCTCCGGATGGCATTCGAGATCGAAAAGATGGCGAATGCGCGCCAGAACCACCGAAACGACCGGCGCGAGCGACTCTGACAGGGTGAGCCGAAGCGTGTTCCGCTCCCCGGAGCGCTCGACCAGAAGCCACCCGGAGTGATACTTCCCTTTCCCCGAGAAGAGAACCGATCTTCTGTACGCGTCGCGGTCCGCATGCTCGACACCCTTCATGGCCCGGTTTCCGAGAAAGCCGAGTATTGCATCCCACGCGTAGGGTGGCCGGAATCCGAGCTCGAAGACGAGTGTGTCGGGTCGTCGGGTGCCAGACAGACGACGGATCGAGGACGGTGTGCTCCCGTAGCGGCTTCGGAAAAGCTCGTTCAGACGGCGTACGCTTCCGAAACCCGCCGTCATGGCGACATCAAGGACAGAGAGATCGCTTCCCGCGAGCAGCTGACGTGCGAGGAGGAGTCTTTGGGTCTGCGCGTACCGGACAGGCGACACCCCGAACATCCGGGTGAAAGCCCGGCGGAGATGGCGGGAAGATACGCCGAGCTTTTCGGCAAGTCGGCTGATGGTCAGGTCGAATGGGCCGCCTTCCTCGATCGTGTGGGCAGCGACCGATGCCAGCCTGGCAACCCGGTCGACGGGGGCGTTGCCCGGAGCTTCTTCCGGCCGGCACCTGAGGCAGGGTCGAAACCCGGCCGACTCTGCCGCGGCCGCGCTCGGGAAAAAAGTGCAATGCTCTTTCCTCGGCTTTCGGGCGGGACATACGGGCCGGCAGTAGATTCCGGTCGTCGAGACCCCGACGAAGATCTGTCCGTCGAATCGGTGGTCCCGAGAGATGAGAGCCGCGTAGGCAATGTCGTGGTCGTTCTGCATAAATCAAGAATAGCGTGATTCATCCGGAGTTTCACGCGGTTTTCGGACATGGAATGGAAAACAAGATACGGAACCTATGCGATCGAGGACGATATTCTGGAGGATTGGTACACCGAAAAATTCGGAAAGCCTTAAAACGAAAATCGGTTTAATGGGCCTATGGTTTGGACCGGTCTTCTTCTGCCACAAGGGCTTCCCCTCCGGGACAAGCAGTCCACAATTCTCCCCGTGTTCCCGTCTCTCCCTCCTTTCAAACAGAGGAATTTCTTTTGGAAGTTCAAACTAACCGGAGACAGTTCGAATGTGACACGAAAAACTCCGAACAGGAAGTCCGGCTGCTCGCGGCAGACCTCCTCCAGAAATTTCTGAAGCACTTCCAGCGGAAGTGATCAAGCCTTGACGGATTTCAGGCTCAGCATCAATGTCATCGGGTGCTGCGGCGATGGCTGAAAGCCGTAGTGTTCGTAGAACTGCCTGGCGCGGTCGTGAAGCGCATGAACGAGCAACGCGCGAACCCCAGCGTTCTGCGACACAGCAATGGCGCGATTGACTGCGTCTTGCAGCATGGCTGCGCCCAGCTTGATACCCTGCGCCCGGAGATCCACCGCCAACCTGCCAAGCACCATTACGGGAACTGGATCAGGCATATTGCGACGAACCCCGCTGGTCGCCAGTTGGTGGGAGACCGCACCAGCAGCGATGGCGTAGAAGCCATACACACGGTTTTCTTCGTCAACGACAACAAACGTTCTGCTGGCTCCGTTTATCTGGTTGCTCATCGCCCGGCGCTTGAGCCAGTCGTCCAGGCTGTGTTCACCACACTCAAAGTCATTCAAAAGGTGCGTGGCAACAAGCGGATGCGGTGCAGAAAGTTTCAAACTCATGCTTTATTGATTTTCCACGGCGTTTTGACCGCCATCAACCGCTTAAGGCCCTCATCAGGACTTGGAGGCGCGTCAAGCATGGATGTGAATTGTCGAAACCTTTCCTCGTCCAAACAAAAGAACACCTGGTCGAGCAACACCGACCGGGCACGGTCACAGGCGGCTTCCAGCATGAAGTCCGAACGGTTTTTTCCTAACAGGTGGGCGGCGTAATCGATGAGATCACGTTGCTCCTGCAAGGCGCGTAAATTAATGGAAGCGGCACGCATAATCATCTCCTCATGTAAATACAATAGATACACAAATGATAGTGCGGCATATAGTCGTTGTCAATCTCGATTTGGGAAAGAAAATGCAAAAAACAACCTGATTTTACCACCTTGGGGTGGTCTACTTTTTCATTCCTATTTCCCCATTAACTGGTACACTTTTACATTACCATTCACAACCCCTGACGATTTCCTGAAGTTGCCCGAACGAGCTTTTGCCCTCGAGTTCAACTTCTCCTGCCCCCTTGGCATAAGAGACATGTGCCGAATGGACATCCGGATTATCGAGAAGCGTTTTTTCAATCGTCAGCGCACAATGATCACAGGTCATTCCCTTTACGGTAAAAGCCATTTTTTCCATTCTCGATCCTCCCGAAATAATGATTCGATAAAACTCTGGAAGCCTTTGAATATTCTGCCCGCGAACTCCTCTTCTTGAGCCATAGTCCAAAAGGAAGTCACGAGGACATTTCCTTGACCCAATATGCCGCGCAAGCCCCTTGATTCATCCATGGGGTGAGCGGCAACCGGCTTTGTAATTCTCAACATAGAACGTATAATTCCCCTATGAAAAGCGCAGTCGGCCTTCAACA
>DAHWBS010000049.1 GCA_027323445.1 Leptospirillum sp. | reverse complement strand
ATTTGAGATTTCACGATCTTCGGCATACGTTTGCAACCCGTCTCATCCAAGATGGTGTCGATCTTTACACTGTCCAACGACTCGGACGGTGGAGATCCCTGTCCATGGTCATGAGGTACGCTCACCATAGTGCCGAAAGTCTCAGATCCGGGATGGAAGCGGTCAATCGGCTACCTAGCACAAATTTAGCACAGTCAGAATTGATAACGGGATGAACGACTAGGTAAGTGATTGAAAAATATGGTGAGCCGCCTGGGTTTCGATCCCAGCACACTCGCCTTAAAAGGGCGATGCTCTACCGAATGAGCTAGCGGCTCGAAGGGTATTCTGCCGCAAACAGCCTGTTTTGTCAATTGCCTATTGGAAGATGCTTGTCTTATGGAAATTTGTTAAGGATTCCGAAAGGCCAGAGGAGAGTCGGGGGAGTTTTCCCCCTTGAGGGCTAATGAGAGGCTGTCTCAGGCGTGAGCATATGGCGCCACACCTCCAGAAAGACCGACAAAATGATTGGGCCGATAAAAAGACCAATCAGTCCAAATGTCTCAAGTCCTCCAAGTACCCCCAGCAAAATCATGAGAAACGGAATATGGGAGGTCCTTCCAATAAACATTGGTTTGACAAAATGTTCCATCCCTCCTGATACGAGAATGTTCCATGATGCAAAGATAACCGCAGTGATGGGGTGTCCTGTTGCAAGAAGGTAGATCGTAGCAGGAAGCCAGATGATGGTTGCACCGATCGGAAACAGGGATGTGATGAATATGGCTGTCGAGAGAAGAAGAATGTTCGGAACTCCCGCAATCTTAAGAGCTGGTGCGGCCAGAAGGGCTTGGGCAAGGGATGTAAAAAAGAGACCATAAATGATCCCTTTGGTGGTTGGCGGGATAACACACAGTGGTCTCGTCAGATTTTCTCCGGCGGCCGAGTCCGATAGCCGGATGATCTGTTCCCAGACATTCTGACCGTGAAAAAGAAAGGAAAATGTTCCGAGAAGCATGATCAGAAGTTTGATTAGCCAATGTCCCAAACCGGAGGCAATGGAGAGGAACTGGTTTCCGATTTCCATGAGGTGAGATTCAAGTTTTCCTGTTACGCCGGTCAACATTTGTGTGTTTGTACGCAGTCCCGTTGCCAAAAGGGAGATCTTGTGACCAATAAACGGAAGGTTGATCAGCCATTTTGGAAGGGTTGCAGATGGGTTCTGTAGGAAATCCCTGAGGGACAGTGTTTCACGGAAAATTTCCTGCCCGATGGGAACAGCCAGAAGCGTCAGTGGCAAAAGAACCAGCAAGCAAAACAGGAAGACCGTCAACAATGCTGCCATAAATGGCTGGGGGACCCATTTTTTGATGAACCTCTGGATGGGGGAGAGGGCAAATGCCATGATTGCCCCCCAGACCAGTGGTTCCAGATAGGGCGCAATAACCCAGTATGCCAGAAACGTTGCCAGAGCAAACAATACAAAAAGAGATCTTCCGCCTTCTGTTCGATTCATGCAGTCATGTCGGGGAAAAGCCATGGAGCATCTTTGCGGCGGCGATTCTCATAGCTTGTGATCAGTGCTTTTTTCTCAAGGGTCAAGCTGATGTCATCGAGTCCCTCGATAAGGCATTTTTTGAGGAAGGAATCGATTTCAAACGGAAGCTTTTTTCCATCGGGGAGGAGAATTGACTGTGATTCAAGATCGACTTCAAGCTGATAGCCGGTCGTCCGTTCAACGTCCTTGAACAGTCCGTCAACAATCGTCCGCTCGATCCGGATCGGAAGGATCCCGTTTTTAAAGCAGTTATTGTAAAAAATATCAGCAAAGGAAGGCGCGATAATGGCTTTTATGCCAAAATCCAGAAGAGCCCACGGGGCATGCTCCCTGGAGCTCCCTGAGCCAAAATTCTCTCTTGACAGGAGGATCCTTCCGCCTTTGTAGCGAGGCTGGTTGATGACAAAGTCGGGATTTGGCGTGACCCCGTCTGCAAGATATCTCCAGTCATAGAACAGGCTTTTTCCAAGACCTGTTCTATGGATGGTCTTGAGAAACTGTTTGGGAATGATCGCATCTGTATCGACATTTGCGCGATCGATGGGAATAACGACAGACTTGAGTTTTTTGAAAGCTTCCATCTTGTATTTTTCCTTATTTTCAGTTCCAGGTTCGAATGTCGACAAAGTGACCCGAAATAGCTGCTGCGGCTGCCATTTCCGGACTGACAAGATGGGTTCTTCCCCCTTTGCCCTGTCTTCCCTCAAAGTTCCGATTTGATGTGGAGGCACAACGTTCTCCGGGCAAGAGCTGATCGGGATTCATTCCCAGACACATGGAGCACCCCGGTTCACGCCATTCAAACCCGGCATCGAGAAAAATCTTGTCCAGTCCTTCCTTTTCTGCCTGCTGGCTGACGAGTCCCGAACCTGGTACAACCATGGCATGAACACTGGAAGAAACCTTCCGTCCCTTGATCACGCTTGCAGCGGCTCTGAGGTCCTCAATTCTTCCATTTGTGCAGGAACCGATAAAAACCCGGTCGATGGGGATCCCGTTCAAAGGAGTTCCTGGTTCGAGCCCCATATACTTGAGGGCATTTTTGGTGTTTTCTTTTGAGACTTCATCCTTGAAACTCTCGGGCGACGGGATGGATCCTGTAACAGGGAGGACCATTCCCGGGTTTGTCCCCCAGGTAATTTGAGGCTCGATTCTGGAGGCATCGATTTCAAGGACCCGGTCAAACTTTGCATCAGGGTCAGAGTGCAATGTCTTCCATGATGAAACTGCCTTTTCCCAAAGCTCACCCTTGGGGGCCATCGGGCGGCCCTTGATGTAGGAAAAAGTGACTTCGTCAGCCGCGATCATGCCGGCTCTGGCACCGGCTTCGATGGCCATGTTGCAAAGGGTCATCCTGCCTTCCATGGAAAGTCCCCTGACCGCATCACCGGAGAATTCAAGAACATAGCCTGTTCCTCCATCTGTCCCGATCTGACCGATGATGTAGAGGATCAGGTCTTTGGGTGTCGACCCTTTGGGAAGGTGACCATTGACCTTTATGAGAAACGATTTAGGTTTCTTCTGGATAAGGGTTTGTGTGGCCATGACATGTTCGACCTCGGATGTTCCCACCCCAAAGGCAAGGGCACCAAAGGCTCCGTGGGTTGCAGTGTGGCTATCGCCGCAGACAATGGTCATTCCCGGAAGGGTAAAGCCCTGCTCCGGAGCAATTACATGGACAATACCCTGGCGAATGTCATCCATTGTAAAGATGGGAACGGCATACTCCCTGGCGTTTTTTGACAGGGTCTCCACCTGAAGGGCACTGATGGGATCTTCGATCCCTTTTTTTCTGCCGGTCGTTGGAACATTATGGTCAGGAACTGCAAGTGTTGCTGTTGGTCGATGAACCACCCTTCCAGCGATTTTTAGCCCCTCAAAGGCCTGTGGGCTGGTTACTTCATGGACCAGCTGCCTGTCTATATAAAGAAGCGTCGATCCGTCCGATTCGGTGACGACATGATCATCCCAGATTTTCTCTAAAAGAGTTCGTCCCATTGTTATCATGACTCCTGTTTTGGTGCATGGGGGGTTTAAATAGATTAAATGAGTAGATATGATATCAAAAATTCTTTTTGAGTGCATGGTCCAATTTTAAAAAGGATGGTAAATGTCAAAGCGGTGGCTTGTAACGGGTGGTGCTGGCTTTATTGGATCAAACTTTGTATTGGAAGCCCGGAAAAAGAATTTGGCCAAAGTGATGACGCTGGATCTCTTGACATATGCCGGCAATAGGTCGAATCTCTCGGCGCTTGATCAGGATCTGGACCATGAATTTGTCCAGGGAGACATTGCTGATCCTTCGTTAATCAGGACCCTTTTGGAGTCATTCAAGCCGACGGCCATCTTTCATTTTGCGGCAGAATCCCATGTAGACAGGTCGATCGATCATCCGGGGATTTTTCTGAAAACCAATGTGGAAGGGACATTTGTTCTTCTTGATGAAGCCCGGAAATATCTTTCGGGAAAGGGGGAGCATCTGAGGGACGATTTCCGATTTATCCATGTTTCAACCGATGAGGTTTTTGGAAGCCTGGGGCCCGGAGATCCCCCATTTACAGAGAAAACACCCTATGCCCCCAACTCTCCTTACGCCGCATCGAAAGCCGCTTCCGATCACCTTGCCAGAGCCTATTTTCACACATATGGGCTGCCTGTTATTACGACAAACTGTTCCAATAATTTTGGTCCGTGGCAATTTCCCGAAAAATTGATTCCAACTGTTGTTCTGGCGGCAATAGAAGGCAAAGAGATCCCTTTGTATGGAGACGGGCTCAATATCAGGGACTGGCTTTTTGTCGGAGATCATGTTCGTGCCATCAGACGCATCCATGAAGCAGGATCCATTGGAGAAACATACAATATCGGTGGCAATAGCGAACGGACAAACCGAAGTGTGATCGATACGATCCTGTCCATTCTGGATACAGAAAGACCAAGAAGGGACGGACGCTCTTATTCTGAGCAAATCAGGCTTGTCGCTGATCGCCCGGGACATGATCGACGATATGCCATGGATGCGAGTCGGCTGAAGAGGGAGCTTTCCTGGGCGCCGGAGTGTTCCTTCGAGTCGGCCATAGGAGAGACTGTGAGGTGGTATCTGGCAAATGAAGGATGGTGGAAGGATATCCGCTCACGAACCTATGCCGGGGAGAGGCTGGGGGTTTTGTCTTCACTTGAAAAGGGGGAGAAATGAGGGGAATCATTCTGGCAGGTGGTGCCGGAACCCGGCTCCACCCTTTGACCTATGTCGTGAGCAAGCAGCTTATGCCTGTTTATGACAAGCCCATGATTTATTACCCTCTTGCAACGCTGATGCTTTCCGGAATCCGGGAAATCCTGATCATTTCAACCCCGGCGGATCTCCCGCTCTTTAAGACCCTTCTGGGGGACGGGTCTGCTCTTGGGCTTTCTTTTTCCTACGAAGTCCAGCCCACACCCGGAGGGCTTGCCCAGGCGTTTCTCATCGGGGAGGAGTTCATCAGAAATGAGCCTGTGGCGCTTGTTTTGGGAGACAACATTTTCTTCGGCCATGGATTGTCCGAGGTTTTACAAAAGTCGGCATGTCTTGATAGTGGAGCCCTGATTTTTGGATACATGGTGAAAGATCCTGAGCGATATGGAGTTTTATCATTCGATTCTCAAGGAAAAGTTCTGGAGATTCTGGAAAAACCAAAAGAGCCGCCATCGCGATATGCTGTGCCCGGACTCTACTTCTATGACGGAATGGTTTCCAAGTATGCCAGGTCTCTTCGTCCTTCAGCCAGAGGAGAGCTTGAAATTACAGATCTGAACAGGCTCTACCTGGAAAAAGGCCAGCTTCGAGTCGAACGCTTGGGAAGAGGGACCGCATGGCTTGATACCGGAACCCATGAGGCCCTTCTTGAGGCTTCAAACTTTATTGCTGCGATTGAAAATCGCCAGGGACTTAAAGTGGCCTGTCCAGAGGAGGTCGCCTACCGGATGAAGTATATTTCCCGGGAAGAGATCCTGAGTGTTGGTCGGTCGATGGCCAAAAATGGTTATGGTCAATACCTTATTTCGTTGGCAGAGGAGGATCTTTTTTCATGAGAGTGATTGAAACGACTCTTTCCGGAGTTCTTCGGGTTATTCCTGACTTGTACAAGGATCCCAGGGGCTTTTTCATGGAGACCTACCATGCGGCGAAGTTCAGGGACTTGGGCCTTCCGGAAATCTTTTTGCAGGATAACCATTCCCGTTCAGGAAAAGGGATCCTGAGAGGACTTCATTTTCAGAAGACTCGCCAGCAAGGAAAGCTTGTCAGGGTGGTTGCCGGATCTCTTTTTGATGTGGCAGTGGACATACGCCAGGGATCTCCAACTTTTGGTCAGTGGTATGGCCAGTTGCTGACCTCCGAAACTCCTGAGTTCCTCTATATTCCAGAAGGATTTGCTCATGGATTTTATTCCCTTGAGGAAAATACGGAGCTTGTTTACAAGTGCACTGAACTTTATGATCCTTCCGATGAGGGAGGAATCCTCTGGAGTGATCCGGATATCGGGATCGCCTGGCCGGAGGGCATTCCGACCGTTTCCCAAAAGGATGCACTGTACCCGCTCTTAAGAGATCTCTCTCCCGAGAGTCTCCCCAAAAGATAAATAAGATTGGCCTTCTGCCGGAGCTTTCTTCTGGACATGCCCTGAAAGCTCCGCTGACCTTCCTGCTCTTTTCTCCGCCTTTTCTGAAGATGACTTTCTGACGGTGGTTTTATCATGAAAGGTCTTTTTTTCTGGGAAATTCTTAAGATGTCACTGTTTAAAGAGCGATGTGTTTATCAATCGTACCGAATTTTCTCGACGGGACCTTTTCCAGAAAAGAGGATTTGATGGATCTTGTTCTCTGGCGACATTCGAAAGCGGAAGAGTTGCCCCGATTTGTTGATGGACAGGGGGAGTCGATACGGGATTTTGACCGTTCACTGACGGACAAAGGATGGCGTCAGGCCAGAAAAGTTTCCGGATGGATGAGAAAACGGCTGGATCCTTCTTCCAGGATTATTGCAAGTCCTTCGCTCCGAACCATTCAGACCGCCCAGTGCCTTGGCAGAACGATTCAGACTCTGGATCTTCTCTATCAGGGTTCTGCCAGGCAGATTCTGTCTTTTCTGCATTGGCCGGAGCTTCAGTGCACTACAGTGATTGTTGGTCACCAACCGGTCATTGGCCGTCTTGCCTCGTTGATCCTGACGGGAGAGGAGTTTCCGTTGGAAGTGGAAACTGGGGCCTTTTTCTGGTTCCGATGGAAAGAGGGATATTCGGGGGGAAAGCCTGTTCTTGTTTGGGCCATGTCCCCGGGGCATTTGAATAAAAATTATTGGGAAAAGTAGAAGCTGTTCAATGGCCTGTTATTGAACGTAAAGATCAGATAGTCCGATGATTTGTTACGCCAGCAAGCCTCTTTGCAAGGTCTTTTATCAGTGTCCTGTCTTTTCTGTCCAGCTGACGAATGAGGATCATGAGCTGCCGGTCTTCACTTGTCTGGAGGGACGGCTCGCTGACGATCGCTTGGGAAGACTGATCCCGCTCACCAAAGACAAGCCAGTCCAGAGAGACATGAAACTCTGTTGCAATAGCGGTTAGAAGCGTCATCGGTGGCGTCCTGCTGCTTGACTCGTAGCGTGAAACATCTGTTTGAGAAATTCCGAGCCGATGGGCAAATGTTGCCTGTGAAAGAGCGCCTCTCAAGAAGCGGATCCTTTGGGCGATACCGGAGGAGTGGTGGTTGATATTTATGCCCATTGGGTATAAAATTTTCCTCTTATGCATTTATTGAATATATTGTTAAATAAAAGAAAATTAGGGGATTATAGGATTGGATTTATTGACGGTCAAGCAAATCAAGCTTGCTCTTTTGCTGCGGGAGTGGACATTGGCGGACCTCGCACAAACGATTGGTGTTACACCATCGTATCTTTCGATGGTCTTGAATGGAAAAAGAAAGGGTGAGTGGGTGTGGGAGGCTGTTTCCAGGGAGCTTTGGGCCTGTTTGTCCCAGATTAAGATCAAGCCCGGTCTTGCGGGGTTTCCTTTTAATGAAAAAGATCGTTTGGGGGAATGATGTTTGATCTGCTGTAACTGTTTTCTTTATTGAAAAGCAGGATTTGTTAAGGTTATCCGAAGTAACCGGTTTGTTTTTATGAAATGGAGTATTCTGGGCATTTATAAGGTATTTTAATGATTTTAAAAATATTTTTTTTGTGGCAATATAAGCTAATCATCTTTCCTTCCTGTAGTATGAAAAATGAGTTTTATAGAATCCGTCATAACCAGTCTGTTTATTGATATTCTCCGTCTCCCCAAAATTTTCAGATTTTGAATGCCAAGATTTCTGATCCTTACTTATTAGTAATTCTTTTGCTCTTTTTTCAGTCTTGGTTCTGATGGGAGTCTCTGATGAGTCAGCCTGTAATGGGTGGATTTGATCCATTGAACAAGGATTTTTTCGAATCCGTTTTCAACTGGGCGGGGATCGGAATCGGCGTTGTTGATACGACTGGATCTTATTGGCGCATCAATGACGCTTGGGCACAGATGCTTGGCTATACAAACGAAGAGCTTCTTACCAAGAGTATCCGGGATATTTCGGACCCATCCGACGCTGAAAGAAGTTATTTCTCTCTCAATGCCATGATAAGGGGAGAGATTGATTCCTATCGGTTCGAAAAATGCTTCATTCGAAAAGACCAGAAAAAAATTTATTGCGATCTGATTGCCACACCATTCAAAAACAGTCATGGCAAAATCGTTGGTGTCATCGGTGTTATGATCGATATCACCAACCGTAAGCTTCTTGAGCAGCAGCTTCTGTCACTGAAGGATCTTTACGCCGGATCTGCCCTTGTCCATCAAAACTTGTTGCAACAGAAGGAATTAAGCTTTCTTTTAGAGGAAGTCTGCAGGATTGGTGTTTCCTATGGAGGATTTCTTGCTGCGATGGTTGCCGATCTTGACCGGAACACGCGGCAGCTTCATATCAGAACAACAGCTTGTTCTGATCCTGTAATCAAGAAAATACTGGACGCCCTTGAACTGTCCTCTGATCCCGAATCTCCTGCCGGAATTGGTACGGTTGGAGAGTCTGTCCGAACGGGAAAGCCTGTCTTTATCAATGATTTTATGGCACATCCCAATACGGGGCTATGGAAAGAGAGAGCCAGATATTCGAATGTTCGTTCTGTGGCGTCCTTTCCTTTAAAAAAGAAGGGGGAGGTGACCGGAACACTGATCGTGTTGTCTGACAAGATCGGGTATTTCCACTCAGAGGTTCTTTCTCTGTTGACATCGATGTCGGAGAGTATTTCTTACTGTATTGACAGTCTGGACCACCGGGAGAACCTGCTTTTGTCCTCGACTGTTTTCAGAGAAGCAATTGAGGGCGTCATTATTGCCGACTACCATGGAAAAGTACTCATGGCCAATAGAAGTTTTCATGAGATTACCGGATTTTTGCCTGAAGACATTCTCGGGAAAGATATCCGGTGTTTTCATTCGGACTCCCATGATCGAAATCTTTTCAGGAAAATCTTCAAGGCGGTCGCATCCTCCTGCAAATGGGAAGGAGAGATCTGGAACAGGCGACAAAATGGGCAGATTCGGCTTCACCGCCTTTCTGTCGTGGGAATCAAGTCCAGGGAAGGGCAATTAACGCATTTTATTGGCTTTCTCTCAGATATCACTGCCCAGCGCGAAGAGGAAGACCGGATGCGACGTCTGGCCTTTCATGATCCATTGACGGGGCTTCCGAACAGAATGCTCTTTCATGATCGTCTTGATCAGGCGCTGAGGGGAGCAAAACGATCTGACTCGGTCATTGGTATCTGTTATCTGGACCTTGACGATTTCAAGCCTGTCAACGACCAGTATGGTCATCAGGTCGGTGATGAGCTCTTGAAAGAAATCTCAATTCGTCTTCAGAGGTCGATTCGTGAATCGGATACGGTCTGCCGGATCGGTGGGGATGAGTTTATTATTTTGTTTTCGAATGTTCTTGACGAAAACGAGATGGAGTACCTCGGAGAGCAACTCCTTAAGGAGGTCTCGAAACCATTTGCCTGGGGAGACGAACTTCTCTATGTCACGGCAAGTGCGGGGCTGGCCTTGTATCCGCATGATGGTGCGGGTTCGACCGATCTGCTTACCCAGGCGGATTGGGCGATGTATCAGGCCAAAAAGTATGGCCGGAACCGTCTGTTTTGGAAGGCTGCCCCAACGGCACAAAATGACAAGGAACCCTAACACAGCCTTGTTGGATTTTCCTGCGGACACTGTAAGTATCTGAAAAACTCCTCAGAGTTGATCGGAAATGAGTATTGAAGGAAGCATCCGGGACAATGCCTGATCTCAAAAATCAGAAGAGATTTTCTTTCCCCATTTGCAGGCATTGTTTCGAAAATCCATTTTGGTTTTGGTATTCATGTGGATAAGTCTATCTGTTGATTTTTTTAAAATACATCCTGTATTATCAGCGGATAATTTCGTGGCGGTGTAGCTCAGAC
>DAHWBS010000048.1 GCA_027323445.1 Leptospirillum sp. | reverse complement strand
GGAGGGAGAAAAGGTCTGCCCGGTTTTTTTAAGAAGCGTTGCAAGATTGTGGGCCTGTGGGTGGGAGAATGTTTTCCCGGCATCCTCCGCTCGCCCAAGGGCACTCAGGGCAGAGACGCCCATGCGCCAGGGCTCGCGGGAAGCCCTGTCTCCTCCCGGAAGGAAAAGGGTTCTGAAGTGACCAAGACGCAAGGCTTCCGTCCGGTCGACCTGAAGGAGCTCTCCTCCCCAGGGAGTTTGGTCCGTCCCCATTCCAAAGCCGTCCAGGGCCATTCCCAGAACAGGTCCGAAGAGACCCCGGTCGGCCATCACCGATGCGATATGAGCATGATGATGTCCAACGGGAATGACCGGAATGCCCCACTCGCTCCCCCATTCATAAGCCAGACGGGTCGTATGAAAGTCGGGGTGGAGATCGCATGCAAGATGGGTTGGAGTCGCCCCCTGTGCCAGAAGGAAGGAGCGGAGGAAGGATGCGTATCCCTCCCGGGAGGCTTCTCCGTCCAGATCACCCATATGGGGAAAGACAAGAGCCTTCCCTTCCCTGATCTGGCAAGGGGCGGTCTTCATCTGGCCTCCCAGTGCGAGAACAAAGGGCTCGGGAAAGCCTGTTTTCAGGGAAGAAGGCTTTTTTCTCCTGACAGAGAAGGTCTGGGGAATCCATCCCCGGGCCCGTCTCAGAAAAATCCGACTTTTTCCATCCGCCCGGATCAGGCTGTCGTCCAGACGGTGATGAACGATCCGGTCGTGGACCAGAAACCCATCGATCTTGCCTGCGAAGATCCTCACGACCTCTGTTTCTGTAAGTGCGATCGGCTCTCCTTCGGGGTTGGCGCTGGTCATGACCAGCGCCAGCGGTTCCCCTGATTCCGGAGACGGCCGGGAAAAGGATTCTTTCCCGAAGAGAAGGTGCTGGATTGGGGTGGATGGAAGGAACGTCCCGATCCGGTCAAGACCTGGAGCGATCAAATCGTACGGAAGACTGCCGTCTTTTTTGACCGGAAGGAGGACGATCGGTCTCTCGGGGGAGAGAAGGGCCGTTTTGGCCAGAAGGCTCTCCGTCCGGGCCAGTGTGGAGGCCGCGAAGAAATCTCCCGTCATGACGGCCAGCGGTTTGTTCGGACGGTTTTTAAGGGTGCGGATGCGGACAACGGCCTCCCGGTTTCTGGCGTCCGAGGCCAGGTGATAGCCTCCGATTCCCTTGATTGCGATAATCCCTCCCTTCAAAAGCACCTGGAGGGCCTTTCGTACCGGATCTGAACCAGAAGCCGGATTCCCGGATCCGTCGAGAAAGCGTGTTTTGGGCCCACACATCGGGCATCCGATGGTCTGGGCATGGAAACGGCGGTTTCCTGGATTTTCAAAGTCATTTTGGCAATCCTGACAAAGGGGAAAACCTTCGAGGGTCGTATGGAAACGATCGAACGGGGCTTTGATGGTGATTGAAAATCGGGGTCCGCAGTTGGTGCAGGAAATCAGTGGATATCGATACCGCCGGTTTTTCGGGTCGAACAGCTCGAAAAGACAGTCCTGGCAGACGGCGGTATCTGGGAGAAGCGAATCAAAGCTGACCTCGCCAGAGTTTTTTGAAAGTGTCGGGGAGCTCCGGATCGAAAAGTCCGACTCTTCCGGACAGACGGGTATGTTTTCCCGTTGAAGACTGTCGATGCGGGAGACGGAGGGTTTTTTAAGATCAAGCTGCAAAGAGAACTCCGAAAGGGCTTCCCCTTGGCCCTGAACCTCGATTGTCACCCCCCGGGAATCATTAAAAACGAATCCTGTCAGCCCGAGAGATCTGGCAAGACCGAAAACAAACGGACGAAACCCCACTCCCTGGATCTGTCCGCAAAGAGCGAGACGAATCCTTTCGGAAGACCGGAATGTCTGTCCGGCCTGCGGGGGGAATGTTGCGGCGATTCTCCTGGAAATTTCTGGATGAGTCATGCGCCCGAAGCCTGAACAGGATCGCACACCCGTTTTTGAAGCGAACAGATCCACTCGATCCACTCCTCCATACCCTCTTTCGATTTGGAAGAGATTTCGAGGATCGTTGCTCCGGGATTGATCGCCCGGATGTTGTTCAGCGCCATTTCCCGATCGAAGTCGAGGTAGGGAAGGAGATCGGTCTTTGTCAGGAGGACGAGATTGGCTGACTGGAACATTTGCGGATACTTGATGGGCTTGTCTTCTCCTTCAGTGACAGAGAAAAGAACAATCCTGGCCGATTCTCCAAGATCAAAAAGAGCGGGACAGACGAGATTGCCGATGTTTTCGATGATGAGAACCAGCCCTTTCGAAAGCGGAAGCTCCCGGGAGGCGTGACCGATCTGGTGAGCATCGAGGTGGCACCCTTTTCCCGTATTGATCTGGATCGCCGGAACTCCCAGCTGTCTGATCCGGTCGGCATCCCGGCTCGTTGCCTGGTCTCCCTCGATGACGGCCAGGGGAAAAGGGTCCTTCCCTGACCGGGATCTCCTTCCGAATGCCAGGATGGTCTGTTCTATCAGGGTTGTTTTTCCGGTGCCGGGACTTGAAAGAATATTCAGAGCCAGAATTCTTTTTTCCCGGTAGAGGTTCCTGTTTTCGTTGGCCAGCTGGCTGTTCCTGGCGAGAACGTCCTGTTCCAGACTGATGCGCCGGGTCGAGGAATGATGACCGGAAGGAGCGGGGTGATCTCCGTGATCATGCCCGTGCCCATCATGTTCATGGGAGTGATCGTGAGCCGGGTGAACATGTCCGTTATCCGAGGAGGCGCAACCGCAATCGATACACATAAAGACTCCTTTATGCTTTCAGCAGCACATGATCCAGTTGGTCCGTACTGGGTTCGGGTCGCACCAGATGAATTGTTTTCTATGAAACCACAAGCTCCACGACTCTGAACTCCAGGCCACCGGTCGGTGTCACAGCGCTTTTTCCGCAGCCCGGACATGTACGGAAAGGGTCTTTTATCGCGACTGTTTGTTCGCAGGTAAAGCACCACCCTGTTCCCGGGGGTTCGAGGATATCCATTTCTGCCCCCTCGGCAATGGTGCCCTTTGTGGCGACCTCAAAGCCCTGGCGGAGGGCCGGAATGGAAACACCGGACAATTCTCCCACCTCCAGAATGATCTTCTGGACCCGCTCGAATGCGTCAAGACAGGCTCGCTCTTCCAAAAGATCGAGAAGGCTTATCGCAAGTGAAAGTTCATGCATCGTCCTTCCTCTTTTCCCTGACTTTCCTGTCTGGGTTCCCGTCTCCGGCAACCTGGACCAGAGTGCATGGATCGAAGATCCACAGGGCCTGATCGAGTCGGAGAGGCCAGCCCCTGTCTGCTGTTTTGGGGTGCTGTCCTGTCCAGCGTTTAAAAGGTCCTCCCTCCGGATGAAAGGTCCATTCGGTCGGAGCGAGGATGCGGTAGCTCTCTGTCTGCCCATCCCGGACAGTCGTCTGGTGGAGGAGGACCCCACGGGCTGTTTCGGCCCATGCCAGGCCGCTTCCGGAGGACGGGGAGCTTGAAGTGATTCCGAAGAGAAGGCTTTTTTCAGCCATAAGAGGGCCTTCCTCTGCCCATGCGGAGAGTTCAAGAAGTCGTGAAGCGAGACGGGAGGCAAGAGGACGGCTGGCAGATTCCAGAGCGAGGACCAGGGGATGGGAGCCCATTCGGGCTTTGGGTCCTGTCTCGTGGAGAACTCCCCGAAGGTGAGGTCGGACCAAAAAGTGATCTTTGCCGAGATTGCCAAAGATCAGATTCTGGGACTCCGAGATCTTTTCCGTTGTCAGGGGAGGGAAACGGAGATGTTCTATCCGTTCCTCCTGCATCAGGTCCCGGGCCAGAAGAGAGACCGGAGTGGTCTCTCCCTCCTGCCCGCGTTGCGCCCATCGGTCCCATCGCTCCGGCTTGTCCATTTTCCCAAAGTGAGAGGATGGACCCCCGAAAACATACCGCTCGCAAACCTTCCGGAAATCTCTCCAGAACGGTGTGTCGGGATTTTCGTCGGGCCATCCGGCTGACACCGTCCGAAAATCGTCCCAGACCTTTTCGACAGGAGAAAAAGAAACTCCTGGAGGGGTCAGGACGGTTCTCAGCGATTCGAGAAGGCTCTCTTTCAATACCTTCCATTCGGCTTTTTTCCGATCGTTCCGGCAGGGAGGCCGTGATTCGGCATGCCCCAGTGTTTCCCTGGCCAGGCTTGTCTGGGCCATGCGGCAAAGGGTAAAGAGAAGTCCCATGCGGGAGAGCGTCTTCTCGGCGGCAATGCCCTCAAGAAGACGCAGATGGGAAAGATCCCTGGGAGTAATCCCGATCACCCCGGAAAGACTGTCCGGATCTTCCTCCAGACGAAGGGCGATCAGTCCGGGGAGAGCGGGTGGGCTTTTTGACGATTTCAAGAAAGATCCGCCTCGATCCATTTGAGAAATTCCTCATACTGGAGAAGACCGTCGGCCATATCCTCCTCCGTTGCGGCAATCTCTTCCGGAACCTCTGTCACACAAAGGGCATCAAGAAGCAGGATCCCTTCCGGATTTCTGTAGAGAACCCTCCAGAGACCGGGAAAAGATGTCGAATGGACCTGGCAGGCTCCATATCCACGGGAGACCAGAGAGATCCGGTCTTCTTTCAGGAGACGGTCGATCCATTCGGCATCCGCTTCAGACAGCGGGAGCTTGTTCAGAAATATTGTGTGGGTTCCCTTTTCAGGAGAATGGTTTTCGAGATGCCATGCCAATTCCCCCAGGAGGGGGCGGGCGTTCATGAGAAGAGGAAAGAGGTGTCCCAGAGGTCCTTCACAGGCCTCATCCGGAACAAGGCCGGAAGAGGCAACCGGCTTTGTTCGAAGGATCCGGGGAGATCTTCCCGCCTCAATTTTCGACAGGACCACCCCGTTTGAAGATCCCTCGGCGGGAATGGTTCCCAGAAGCCACAGGCCAGGGTAGTTCGATTCACGGATATGGATCGTTTCGTCTTTTTTTTCCGGGTCGCTCGAAAGAATCTTTCCGGAGATCTCTCCCTCTCCCAGGAGTTCGACAAGGTGGGAACATTCTTCGGGCAAGAGAGCTTCAAGAGAAAAAACATAACTCTCGTCCGGGTGTTCGATGGCTTTTACCAGGAGGCCACGAAGGGCGATCATGGATTCGTAAAGCCTGGGGGTCATGCGTGTGTGTTCCGGAAGGTCCGGAGGGGAGGTCAGATTCATGGGTTTTCTCCGGAAGTGATTGAGTCGATCGAGCGAGACTGGCGGGAAGGAAGATCCGGAAAGAACCGTTCAAAATCGGTTTCCCCGGCAAATGCTGCCTCCAGGGCGTCCAAGGCGAGATTGATCTCTCTTGCCTCATCTTCCGACAGAACCTGGCGGGCCTGATCCAGAAAGGCCATGACCCATGTTCCAGGCTTCTGGGCTCCGACCAGCGTCATTTGAAGGAGCCGTGTCTCCCCCCGGCCTTCGCACTTCGAGAGGAAAGGGTGGGAGAAAAGAACCCGCATGGGGATCCCTAGACACATGGAAAAGCCTTTCTTTCGGAGAGAGCCATGAAAAGGGGATCAGGAGAAATCGGATCAAATGAATCTTTCTGCCGGGGCATCGGGAAGATGCCCCATTCTCCCAGGATTTCCAGCCCTTTTTCCAGAACTCCGGGGATCTGTCCCCGCACCAGATCGGTGAGCGATCCACCGAATTCATCCCAGTCCAGGGGCTGTACTCCGACCAGGGCCATCTCCCGGGGAGATGATCCGAGAAGATCGCATAAAATCAGAACCTCCTGAAATCCGGTTTGATGGAGGCTCATCTTGCCGGAGTGAAGGTAGGCCGGGACCTCTTCGTTTCGACGGACAACGAGTGAACCCGGTTCTTTTTGAAAGTCCACGGCATCGAAGATCAGAAGCCGGTCGGTTTCCTGGATGAACGGAGTCAGTGAAAGCCCCTGAGTCCCTCCGTCCATGACGGTTACACCTTCTGGGATATCAAACTGTTCCTGAAAGGCCCATACGGCGCGGACGCCAAGTCCTTCGTCCCCCCACAGGAGATTTCCGATTCCCAGAACAAGCGTCCTTTTCATAGTCTCCATTTTCCGCTCACTTTCTGAAGATCCGGAAGCCGCTGATCATGGTTCCGACCGAGGTCTGACGTCCCACGATGTCTTCCCTGATCGCCATGTAGATATGTCCCGCCACAAAGACCAGAATGAACCACATGCCGAGGTGATGGAGTGTTCTCAAATCCTGGGGCTGGCCAACCAGAGGGGTGATCCAGCCAAAGATCCGATCGGCCCAGGAGCCTTCTCCCAGACCTTCCCCGTACATGGCCCCTCCTGTTCCGATCATCAGGAGGGCTCCGAGGACGAAAAAGACAAACATTGCCGACTGGGCCACGGGATTGTGGCCATAGTATTTCCTTGGACGCTTTTCCAGGAAGAAGATCCAGCGAATTTCGCGGGCCAGATCCTTCCACCAGATGCCGCTTGTAACCGGAATTCGGAAAAGCTCCCGGGAATAGGTGTTTCCGATAAAGCTCCATAAAAACCGGATGAGAAATCCCCCGCCGAAGAGATAGGCCGCGACAAAATGGGAGAACCGGATGTCTCCCATCAGAAAATGGTGGCTCGCTTGTCCCATGAGACTTGGAAACGGATGGGCGATCAGATAACCGCTCACCGCCAGGACAAAAAACGATCCGGCATTGATCCAGTGCCAAAGCCGAACCGGAGCTTCATAGATATAGTGGACCCCCTCATCGTTTTCAGGAGCCACAGTGGAAACTTCGACTTTGTACCCCATATCGTTCCTCCCGGTCCGGGATTTCCTACCGGACTTTCACGCTGTGAAGAGGTTCCCCCTCCGGCCCCATAATATGAGTGGAACAGGCCAGACACGGATCAAAGCTGTGGAGTGTCCTGAGAATTTCAAGGGGCTGTTTTGGATCGGCAAGCGGGGTGTTCATGAGGGCGGCCTCGAACGCACCGATCTGGCCCTTCGGGTCCCGGGGCGAACCGTTCCATGTGGTGGGAACGACCGCCTGATAGTTTTCGATCTTCCCCTCCCGGATCCTGATCCAGTGGCCCAGGGCGCCTCTCGGAGCCTCTGCGAATCCGACACCCTTGCACTCTTTGGGCCAGGTTCGGGGCTCCCACTTTTCGGTGTTGGCGGTCGCTGTGTTTCCGGCCCGGATGTTGTCCATCAGACGTTTGTGGAAATAGCGCATCTTGTGGGCCGCCCACGATGCTTCCAGACCTCGCGCTGCTGTTCGGCCGAGAGTCGAGAAAAGGGCGCTCACGGGAAGTCCGAGGGTACCCAGAAGTTTGTCGACCGGCTCTTTGAACTCCGGTTTCTTTTGGGCGTATCCGATGATCCAGCGGGCCAGCGGGCCCACTTCCATAGCATGGCCGTTCCATCTCGGGGCCTTGATGAAGGTGTACTTTCCTTCCTCGTCGAGTTCCTTGATATCGGTAGGCGTTCCCTTGGCCTTTTTGCCCAGAACATAATTCGGGTCGGTGATGCCGTCCCAGGGATGAATTCCCCTGGTTTCATCCGGGTACCGGTACCAGGAGTGAACGACATACTCCTCGATCTCGCGAGGATTTCTGAGATCCACAGGATGGACGGTGGAGAGATCTCCACCTATGATCGCTCCGCGGGGAAGAAGGAGGTTTCGGGGAGAATAATCATTCGGGTGGTCGGGAAATTCGCCGTAAGACATGACATTCTGGCTCGACAGGCCGCCGCCGTACAGCCAGTCTTTATAGTAGGAAGCGATGGCGACCAGATCCGGAATGTAGACCTGGTCGATGAACGTAATGGTCCGCTCGATGATCTGGGAAACATAGTTCAACCGCTCCATGTTGAGGGGAGCTCCCGCCGCCAGATCCCCGTCGATGTTGATCGCGCAGGGAACACCGCCGACCAGCCAGTTGGGATGGGGATTTTTTCCTCCGAAGATCGTGTGGATCTTGACGATTTCCTTCTGAAAATCCAGTGCTTCAAGATAGTGGGTCACTGCGAGCAGATTGACCTCTGCCGGGAGTTTGTAAGATGGATTTCCCCAGTAGCCATTCATGAAGGGGCCGAGTTGTCCGGATTCGACGAATTTTTTCAGCCGGTTCTGGACATCCCGGAAATAGCCGGGCGATGAGTTTGGCCAACGGGAGATCTTTTGGGCGATCGCCGAGGTTTGTCGGGGGTCTGCCTTCAGGGCATTGGGTACATCGACCCAGTCCATGGCGTGGAGGTGGTAGAAATGGACCAGATGATCCTGAACCATGAGGGTCAGATGCATGAGGTTCCGGATAATGTTGGCATTGTCCGGAATACTGATCCCCAGCGCATCTTCGACCGTTCGGACAGAGACCATGGCGTGGACCCCGGTGCAAACTCCGCAGATCCTCTGGGTGAAGGCCCAGGCGTCCCGGGGATCGCGTCCTTTGAGGATGGTCTCGATCCCTCGCCACATTGTTCCGGAACTGACCGCGTTTCTGATGATGTTGTTGCTGTCAAGATTCACTTCACAGCGAAGATGTCCTTCGATCCTTGTGACAGGGTCAACCACGACCCTTCGGCCGGAATTGTCCATCCGGAAGCCTTGTGTTTCATAGACGCTCATCGTTTTTGCTCCTTCTGAGGCAGGTTCGGTTACTGATCCTTGCCGGATGGTCCGGACGGGGAATCCTTTGTTTTACCGGATTCGTGATCTTCCCTGGATTTTTTAACGCCTGTGAGGAGAGCGTGGGCGGCAACACCGGCACCCGCAACGCCAAGGGCGGTGAGGCCGATCGTGTCGGCGTCGGCCTCGATGCCGAAGCCGTCGAGATTGGAGAGGTGTTTATAGAATGGTCCCTTGTCCCAGAAATCCTTTTCCGAGCAACCGATGCATCCGTGTCCTGATTTGATGGGAAAAGAAACTCCGTTGTTCCATCCCGTGGTCGAACAGGCATTGTAGGTGACCGGCCCTTTACACCCCATCTTGTAAAGGCAATATCCCTTGCGGGCCCCCTCGTCGTCCCAGTGTTCGACGTATTGTCCGGCATCGTAGTTGGGTCGCCGGTAGCACTTGTCGTGGATCCTCTGGCTGTAGAACATTTTGGGGCGCCCTTCCCTGTCGAGATCAGGGATCCGGCCGAAGGTGGTGATGTAGGTGATGACTCCGGTCATCACTTCGGCGATCGGAGGACATCCCGGAATCTTGATGACCTGCTTGTCTGTCAGGATTTCGTGAATGGGGGTCGCCTGGGTGGGATTGGGTTTGGCCGCCTGAACGCATCCCCATGAGGCGCAGGATCCCCAGGCGATCACCGCCTTGGCTTTGGATGCAACCCTCCTCAACTGTTCGACAAAAGGCTTTCCGCCGACAATGCAGTACATTCCGTCCTCGTTCATGGGCGGATTGCCCTCAACGGCGAGAATGTATTCCCCCGGGTATTTTTCCATCACGCTTTCAAGGCATGCTTCGGCTTCATTTCCCGCTGCAGCCATCAGAGTGTCATCGTAGTCGAGGGAGATCATCGACAGGATCACATCCTTTGCCAGCGGATGCGAGGAGCGGATGAAAGACTCGCTGCAGCAGGTGCATTCAAGACCGTGAAGCCAGAGGACCGGAACCCGGGGCATGGTCTCAAGCGCCTGGGCAATGACCGGAACGAATGATGGCGCGAGGGACATGCCCGCTGCCATGAGACTGCAAAATTTGATAAAGCTTCTTCGGGTGATTCCCTGGCTTTTCATCACTTCATAAACGGTTTCGGACATGACATCTCCTTTGGGAAGGACAGACTCAATGGATCCCGTCGGACCCTGGACGGATTTCTGGTTTCCGTCTTGCGTTCCAGGGATCTTCGTAAAACGATTTTGGAGTTGAGCCTGAAGGCTTGACTTGCCGGATCCGGGCTGCTTTGACGGAAATCGATTGTTGGAGGAACCGACAGCGGCGTCGGAGGGTGAAAAAGTGAAGAAGGGATCAGAGAGACGAGGAAGAACAGTTCAAGAATATAATCCCGAGATTGCGAGATTACAAGTGGCCGTGTAGGGAGCACATAATCTGTCCGGTTTTGGAGCGCAAGGGTTGTCCGGTTCAATAATGGGTCCACTTCAGGCGATAGAGGATTTCCTGGATCTTTTCTCCGGATGTTCCACGTGGAACTTTCAGGTGGAGAGTCCATGCCAGCCCT
>DAHWBS010000047.1 GCA_027323445.1 Leptospirillum sp. | reverse complement strand
GAAATCATTCCACTGAAAATGTCGTGAGAGAGTACGATAAGACAGCATACTTCATTGGAGAAGTGAGGAAAACCCCGTGGATTTGTCTTTAAACAAATGAGTCCATCTGTGCCGGGGACTTTGGGGAGTCTTTCTCAGCACTCCCGAAAGTTTATTTAGCAAACAGGGCAGAGAGCTCTTCGATGGTTCTTGAGACGGTTTCTGCTTCCCGAAGAGTTCCGGCGGCAATGGACAGAGTATTTTTTGCCATTTTTTCATTGGAAAGGAGTGTTCCCCTGAGCTGATCCTCAACCTTGCTGACAACCGAAATCGTTGTCCCCAGATTCTGGATGGTCTTTTCCATGCTTTCAAGACGCTGGCTGATGAGTGTCAATGCCTGCTGGACTTTTTGACCGTCTTCCATATTCTGGGACATTCCCTGGACCATGCCTTCGGAAATATCGATCGTTTCCCGCATGACCCGACTTGCATCGGCAACGATTTCCTCGATGTTCTTCACATGACCTGATGTGAGGCTTGAAAGTTTTCGGACCTCATCGGCAACCACGGCAAATCCTCGCCCCTGTTCCCCGGCTCTTGCGGCTTCGATGGCGGCGTTCAGTGCCAGAAGGTTTGTCTGGCTGGAAATGCTCTGGATGCCGGCGGTTGCTTCGGTGACTTTTTCAATGGTTCCAGCCAGAAGGTTGATCTGTTGGGATGTCCTGGAAACATCCTTGGAAAGGGAGGAGAGGGATTGGGATGCCTGCTCCCCGATTTCAAGTCCGGACTGGGCTTGCTTCCTTGTCGCCTGGGTGGAATTGATTCCTTCCTGTATGGTCCCCCTGAAGGAGTTGATCGTCGTATCAAGTTCGTCCATGGACGAGACGGAATGGGCAATTTCCTCATTCATATTTGTTGCGTTTACATTCAGGTCCTTCATGGAGGTCAGGATGGTTGAGGTTTCCCTGTAGATGGTATTTGCGTAGCTGCTGACATCTTTTACTGTTTTCTGGAGGTCAGACGAGAGGGTCTGTATTTCAGAGGCTATTTTGCCAAGCTCGTCTTTTCCCAGGGAAGGCATCGATGCAGAAAAGTCCTTGTTGGCGAGCTGCTCCGAGACATTGAAAATGATTGAAATCTTCTTTAGCAGGGAGATGGTGAGCATTGCCAGAAGAGACATGCTCAGGACCATGTCGATAATAATGACTGTAAGAACCTGCATCCTGATCTGGGATGTTTTCATGAGAAGTTTACGGGAAAGGTCGGAAAGGGTCTCTTTTTTATGCGCTTCGACCAGACTCATGAGCTGGCTATATTTGGGAAGGATAATCTTGTTGAAGCGGATCAGCGAAATCTCTGGCCGGCCGATTGAAAGGGACGCATGGTCGAGGCTTATGGTCAATGCCAGCAATGATTTGATTTTTTGTGTCGCGGGATCATTCCCCAGTTTTTTGACAAGATAGGGAAACAAGGACTCACCCTGAAGAAGAATGGATTTTTCCACGAAGCTTCCACGAAGTCCTCCGGACAAAACAATTCTCATCGCACTTTGGTGCTGAATGAGCATGGACTCCATCTTTTGGGACAGATCGTCGGTCTCCCGGGAGAGAATATTGATGTGAGCTGATTCTTTGTCGATGGAATTGATTCCGTGAACGATGACCATAACGGCGATAAAGGAAAGGAGTATCTGGGAAAAGATAAGTCCCAGAAGCTTTTTCTTCAGTGACATCAGTCACTCCTCTTGATAGTCAGTTGATGCAGTGCCAGTCAGTCGTATGATTTTAAAAAAATACGATTAAAATAATTTTTCGTTTTTTTTAAAATGTGGTCTTTTGGGTTGAGCGAATCTTATGTTTTTTGTTTTAATAAATCAAATTGTTGCTCTCCTTGCACGCATGATTGAAAGAATCAATAATGTCTTTGTTTTTGATTGAGGGATCAGTGTGTTGTTCTTATCGGAGGAATTCCTTCCAAGGTTGAGAAAATCCTGTAGGATAGATCGAGAAATTGGATGTCTGATGACTTCATGATTGATTTTTGTAATGTAATGAAAGGAATATGCCGATGGGACTCCTATTAAGAATCCTGTTAAATGCCCTGATTGTTTTTTTTGTGGCGCATTGGATCAGGGGGATTCATCTCAGGGATTTCGGAACGGCGATTCTGGTTGCCATCGTTCTGGGAATCTTGAATGCGCTGATAAGGCCGCTCCTTTTTTTATTGACGCTGCCCATCAACATCCTCTCGCTGGGACTTTTTACGTTTGTCCTGAACGCGCTGGTGTTTTGGTCCGTAACGTGGTTTGTTCCCGGCTTTTCAATTGATTCCTTCGGGAGTGCGTTTATAGCTTCTTTTCTTGTGTCTTTCATGAGTCTTCTGTTTTCATGGTTTTTGATTTTTTAATGGTTCTTTGACGAGAATGGTTTGTGTCGGTCTGGATGACTCCTGTGACCGTCTAAAAGAATTCGGGGGGACTGATGAAGCGATCTCTATTTGGTACCGATGGTATTCGTGGTGTGGCCAATGTTGAACCAATCACAGGGGAGACCTGCTATCGGCTTGGTCGGGCTGCGGCCTATCTGTTCCGAAAATATGAGGGCGGTCATCATGTTGTTATCGGAAAAGATACGCGCATCTCCGGTTACATGATTGAAAATGCCCTGACGAGCGGGATCACCTCCATGGGGGTCAACGTTATTGTTGTTGGTCCGTTTACAACTCCGGGAATCGCTTTTTTGACGCGCGCGCTCAGGGCAGATGCCGGAATCATGATTTCTGCAAGCCATAACCCCTATCAGGACAACGGAATCAAGTTTTTTTCCTCGGACGGATCAAAGCTTCCCGATGAGATTGAGGCGAGAATCGAATCCCTTGTTGTGGGGGATGAAATAGACAAGATCCGGCCGACAGGGCCTGGAATCGGCAAGGTTGCAAGGCTTGCCGGCCCTGATGGACGCTATATTGAATTCATCAAGAATACAACGCCCCGCTCAATGAAGTTCGACGGTATCCACATCGTGATGGATCTTGCGAATGGGGGCGGTTATAACGTTGCTCCGATGGCTTTGCGCGAGCTGGGGGCAAAGGTGACATCCATCGGAAATCAGCCGGATGGAATGAACATCAATGATCATTGCGGGGCCCTTTACCCGGAGAAGCTGGCCGAAAAAGTTCTGGAGACAGGAGCGGATTTCGGTGTAGCACTCGATGGTGATGCGGATCGGGCGGTCTTTGTCACCGGATCGGGAAGAATCCTCGACGGTGATGCCATCATGGCGATGATGGCATTGACGATGAATGAGAAAAAAACGCTCAGGCACTCGACACTGGTAACCACTGTCATGAGCAATCTGGCGCTCGATATCTTGATGCAAAAAAATGGCATACGGGTCTTGAAGACCAAGGTCGGGGACCGCTATATTCTGGAAGCTCTGGAGGCAGAGAATCTTTCATTCGGAGGAGAACAGTCAGGCCATCTGATTTTTCGCGATCTGCATTCGACGGGTGATGGTCTGATGTCAACGGTCCAACTGGTTTCGACACTGGTTGAAAAAGGCATTTCTCTGTCCGAGCTGGCTTCTGTCTATCAGCCATTCCCTCAGGTATTGCGAACGATTCCTGTCCTTCAGAAGGTCCCGATTGAAACACTGGCGCATCTTCAGCGGATGTCCCATGTTGTTCAGGAGGAGCTTTCGGGTGGTCGAGGGCGTCTTTTGCTCCGCTACTCCGGGACGGAGTCCGCACTCAGAATCATGCTCGAAGGAGAAAATCAGGACAGGATTACCTATCTTGTAGAAGAGCTTGAAAGGGCCGTGCTGAAGGACTTCGAGGTGATGGCACACTGATTTTTCCGGTTGGATGGCTGATTGCGGCAATCGCCGCTTTTCTGGGGATGCTGGGGGGAGTTTTTTTCCCGCTGGCTCCCCTTTTTATCGTCATTCTTCTTCTCCTTCTTTCATTCGTGCTCTATCGTGAGTTTCGGCATGTACCTTCCGGAATCGTTTTGCCCTGGTACTGGGTTTTTCTGGGTTTTTTCTGGTCCGTTTCTCATTTGACCCTTCCTTATGCTCAATCGATTCCCTTTGGAGATGCTGTTTTTCGTGGTTGCCTGAGACAGGTCGAAGGACAGGGCCAAAAAACGTTTTCAGGTGTCTTTCTGACGACTTTTGCAGATGGAAGAAGAGAGGAACTTCGTCTTGTCATTCCCGTCTCAAGGCTTGAAAAGACACCAAAAGAGGGGGACTGCTTTTCCGGGGATGTGTTTTTGTCGGACCACCCTGACAGGTGGACGTCGCAACATGGTTTTTTGTCATTTCTCGATAACGGATATCTTCAGGGTCAAATTCGTCCCTGGAATGTTTTTGTTCCTGATCACACAACAGGTCATTCAAACGGATGGAAGTCTTTTTTGATCTGGTCTCCGGAAAGGGTTCCCTTTCTGGAGACTGTCCTTGAAGCCCATTTCCCTGCCGCTGTTTCCGGTCTGATTGAAGCGATGGTCCTTTCTGATACGTCTCATGTGTCTCCACGGATGAACGAGATCTTTCTGGGGTCCGGTGTCTATCATCTGCTGTCCGTTTCAGGAGAGCATATGGGGCTTCTGGCGGCCTTTCTTTCCGGAGCGATTCTTGTCGCCATCCGTTTCTTGCCATTGCCTGTCTTGCGGCGGATCCTTGCCCGTATTTTTATTCACCGGTTGCTGGCGATACTGGTGATTCCCGTCCTGATCGCTTATACCACCCTGATCGGGATGCCTCTTCCGGCTGGACGGGCACTCCTTGCGGCCTCTTTTGTTCTTGCATCAAGGGGCTGGGGGGCTTCGCTCCATCGGGAGGATCTTTTTGGAATTTCAGTGATTGTCATGATGATTCTCATTCCTGACCTGCCCAGATCCATCAGCATGGATCTTTCCCTTATGGCTGTTTTGGGTGTCCTGGCTGCATTGAGAAAAGAGGCAAGCGAAAGACGTCGTGATGTTTCCGCTTTTATCACTGCTGAAACGCTGGAAACAGGACTTTGGGTGATACTTTTTACAACCCCGCTTTTATGGGGTGTCTTCAATATCGGTGATCTTGTCGGGATATTGTCTAATCCTGTGATCGTTCCTTTGGCAGGTGAGGTCCTTCTGCCTGCCGGATTTGCCTATCTGGGGCTGGTGTTCTTTTTTGGGTGGACCTCTTCGCTTTTGGAGGCTTTTCTCAATGTTTGCTCCAGTGCGGTTATTTCTCTTGCAACCTTTTTTTCGGGGATACGGCTTGGTCAGATTTCCCTGCCGTCTGTTCCGACTGTTTTTCTTCTTGCTTTCAACGGGTGGCTGCTGGGGCTTTTTCTTCGCAAGAAACACTCAAGGGGTCTGTTTGCGGATATTGTTCCTCTTTTGCTCATGATTGTCCCGATCCTTTTTCTGTCGGCAGCAGACCATGTCCTGCGGAATAAATCCGGTCAACGGTTTTTGACGAATCCGCCGGGAGTCATGCCGGCTCTGGTCCGTCGTTCAGAAATAGTCCCGGTTGTGGCGACTAAAGAGACCTTTGGCCTTGATGGCTTGTTGTGGAGCCCGGAAAGGGAATACCGGAATCTGGTACGTCTTGCGCAAACCCCGGCCGGCTATGCTGGTGGAAGATAGTGGTATAGACGGAAGCCTTCAGGAAAATCCGGCTGATCATGATGATCTGTGGAGGATTCATCCCGATAGCCTTCCCGTGATTTTTGAATCCTGATCTTTGCCAATTCAAGAATTTTGTCTGTGTGTTCAGGTGACTCAATCCTGTTTTGTACAAGGTAACAGATTCTTTTTCGGTGATCCGATTTGTTGAGATCGATGACCGCCTGGGCCGTTGGGGCTGTTCCGGCAAAAAAATCAAGAATGATCTCAGGCTTGTCGGGAGATGGGGAGTCGGTTGTGGCCCAGGAGACGAGATCGCGAATCAGTCTGGATGGTTTAGGAAAGTCAAAGTTTCCCGTTCCGGAAATGTCTCGCAGTTCTCTTGTCCCATCGGTGGTTGTGACCTTGTCGTAGAGTGAGGTTGGTGTTCGAAATCGCAGACCTTCGTCTGTTTCGAGATATTGTTTTGTCAGGACCCTCCAGACCCCTTTTTTGGTTTTCCGGAAGAGGATTTCTTTTTGCCGCTCCTGGAACGTTTTTTCGCTCCACCTCCACTGATGTGTCGGACAGTGAATGATGGCTCCATCGGGAGCGGTAATCGGGTAGACGAGGTTGGGGCGGGGAGAATGGGCTGTACCGGATTTGGCGAGAGGGATTTCCTTATAGTGGCCAGATTCATCTTTTTTGGTATAGGCATCGATCATGTCATCGGTCAACGGTTCCCGGAATGGAGGAAGCATGGAGATATCCCTTGCATAACAGACAACGTACTCCGTTTGGGGGATAATATGACGATTGCCCCTTCCCCTGACGACCTTTTTCCTCCAGACGATTGTCCCGATATGGTTTTTCTCGCCCATGATCCAGTCCATCAGAAGCCTTAGTCTTGGGAGCTCACGGTCATCGATGCTGATAAAGATCACGCCGTCCGGGCGGAGAAGTTTCCTTGCAAGTGCAAGCCGCGGGAACATGAAGCTCATCCAGGGACTATGATCTGACGATGGTTTGCTGACCCATCCGTCGAGGTCATTGTTCCGTCTGGAAGGGGCGGTCTTTTTGTATGGGACTGAAAACTGGTCGCGGTAGTTGATAATGCTTCCGGTGTTGTAGGGGGGATCAATGTAAATAACCTTGACCGCCTCCAGGATTTCGCCAAGCAGATATTTTAGAACGGGAAGATTGTCCCCGGTATAAAGCTTGTGAACCGGATCAGGAATATTGGCGCAATAGTTGTTATCCTCAAAGATGGATCCAGAAAATGGGGCTTTAAGTTCAGCGACAGCGTCTTCCATTCCGGCCCAGAAAAGGCTGTTTTCGGGCAGGATTAATCCTGACATGATGAACTCTCCTCTGGTTGCTGGAATGATTTTTTGCCCAGGAGAGGCGTAAGGTGTTTTTCTGTTTTTGACGTGAGGTCGAACTTATTGCAAAGTGTTTTGGTGATCAATCTGTGCGGCAAATCACTTTCTTCAGAGATAAAAAAGGTTGACGAGACTCCATTGAGAGAATATATTGAAATCACTGGAGCTCCTGTTGGAAAAATTCGACCTTGAGGGAGCGATCCGGGGAGGTGGTCCTTTTTTTGTCTGACCTTTCCTTTGACCGGATGATTTTTCTTGGTGACGAAAGAAGGTGGGAAGATGCTTGGTTCTCTGCTGATCGTTTTTTTTGTATTCGTTCCAGTTGTTGTCCTGTCCAAGCTTCTTGCACACTCCCGCAAGGCAGAACTACAACCGGTGAGACTTGTTTCATCGTATAGACGCCGTTCAAGAAGAAGAATCTGAATAATATTTGACAAAGAGCGCTCTTTCAGCCCTTCACTTCGGAGCTGAAAGGGTTTCTTTGTTTTTGGCCGATAAGGCCATTTTTTTTGCCAAATCAGCAACTTCATTAGTCATTTGAGGGCTGGAGAGGTCGGTCTTTGTCCAGGTAAATGGATATCGCCCGAGCTGAACGAGGTCAAAAAGAGCTCCTATCCCGACGCCATCGACAAAAATGGCAGAGGCCGTTCCCCAAAGTTTTCCTCCTCCACAAGCCGGATCAAAATTCCTTGTAAGATAGAACCAATGCTGGCAAGCCGGATAGATTTCTGTTTTCCCCTCAATTTTCTGAAATCCCTTGTTGACAAGATGCTCTTTGCGGGACGTTCGTACCGTAATCTTGGCATTGGTGGCTTTTCCGGCCGGAGAAAGGGATGCTTCGATATGGATTCCAGGGTGGTTTTTTTCAATGGATTCAAGAATGAGTCTTGATTCTTCCGGGGTGGCCGGGATGGTCGTGGTTTTTTGATAGGGATGCAGTTCAACCGGGGCTGTTGAACAAGCGGTCAGGGAAAAGTTGGCGATAATTGAAAAAAGAAGCAGTGCCTGAATTTTCCTCGAAGAAAATCGAGGCTTTTTTGACCTGTTCATTTTATCTCCCGGTTATGGCAGGATGGTAGGTGATGTGCCGTTGGATGCATCCATTAATGGGTACAACGCATAATGTCGTTTATTTTCCCAGAAATGACAAGTAGAAGGCAATCTCGTAAAAGGAGGTCAATCTTGGACTCAGATCGTTTATCGGGTGACCCGTCAGGCAAAGAGACCGCTTGTTCCGATCCCTCCCAATTATGGGAGAAGCCAGAGCAGGCTGTCTTGCCACTCCTTCATGAGGCAATGGGGCAATTTAACTATATCAGGGAAGAGGAAGTCAGGGAGATTGCCAGGAAGACATCTCTTTCTCCCTCCGATGTTTTGGGAATCGGAACCTTTTACCAGTTCTTTTCCTTTCATCCCTCAGGAAGCCATGTCATTCGTCCCTGTCTTACGAATCCATGTCTTAACAACGGAGGGAAAAAGCTTTTCAAGACCCTTTCCAGAGAGCTTGGGATCGGAATTGAGGAAACGACATCTGATGGTCTCTTCACCCTGAGGCCTGCCCAGTGTCTTGGGCAGTGCGCGGAAGGTCCATCGCTCATGATCGATGAGGATGTGTATCTGAATGTCACCCCTGAGTCTCTTCCTGAAATACTTTCGAGATACAAGAGTGCGGCTCCGACGATTTGTCCTGTTCCCAGTCCGATTGGAGAGCCAATCAAGGGGAAGACGGTGGTTTTTAACGATCTGTCATCTCCTGTAACGGTTGAAATGGATTCCTACCTTCAGAAGGGTGGGTACAATGCCCTGAAAAAGGTTCTCTCATCAATGTCTCCGGATGCTGTCATCGATGAGATCAGACTTTCTGGTCTCGGAGGGCGTGGGGGAGCCGACTACTCAACCGGAGCGAAGCTTTCTGCCGTAAAAAAACATGAGGGAATCAAGTATGTTGTGGCCAATGCGGACGAGGGTGAGCCTGGAACCTTCAAGGATCGCTACATCATGGAGCGTGATCCTCATAGCCTGATCGAAGGAATGCTTCTTGCCGGTTATGCTGTTGGGGCAAGCCTTGGTTACATTTATCTCCGGGCAGAGTATCCCGGCTCCTGGAGGATCCTTGAAAAGGCGTTGGGCGAAGCTCGTCAGCGCGGATTTTTAGGAAAAGAAATCATGGGGTCGAGTTTTTCTTACGATATTCGGTTGTATCGTGGAGCAGGCGCCTATATCTGCGGTGAGGAGAGTTCCCTGATCAATAGCCTTGAGGGGCGCCGGGGATTGCCCAGGAACAAACCACCCAGAATTACCGATGTGGGGCTGTGGGGAAGGCCGACAGATGTTCAGAATGTCGAAACACTTGCCAATATTCCTCCCATTATTTTAAAGGGAGGCGAATGGTACAAGTCCCTTGGTGATGAGGCCACGCCGGGGACAAAGCTTTTTTGTCTGTCAGGCCATATAGCGAAGCCGGGGCTTTATGAGGTTCCCTTCGGAATGAGCCTTCGGGAGGTTATCATGGTTCTTGGAGGCGGAATCCCGAACGGCCGGAAGCTGAAGGCTATTCTTCCGGCAGGTTCGGCAAGTCGTCTTCTTCTGCCCGAGCATCTGGATATTTCCCTGGATTACCCATCCGTTGCCTTGACGGGTTCTTTCCTGGGTTCTGCCTCCGTTATTGTTCTTGATGATTCAACCTGTATGGTTGATCTTGCGTACTGGATGTCCGCCTTCAGCCACCATGAATCCTGTGGACAGTGTACGCCATGTCGTGACGGAACGGAGGACTATTATGAGATTATCGACCAGATCGTTCATGGACAGGGGAAGCCTGAGATGTTTGACCTTCTGGTCCGCATCGGAGGGTATATGGTGGAGTCATCCATTTGTGGTCTTGGGAAGAGTGCACCCAGTGTCCCCCTGAGCTCTCTTGAGTACTTCAGGGAGGAGTGGATGTCCCATGTGGAGAAGCATGTCTGCCCCGCAGGGGTCTGCCCGATGGTTCCGGAAGGAGAGAGGCTGTTTTCCATTCGCAGGTCAAGCGAGTGGATACCTGAAGGGATTGTTGAAGAGGAAGATCAGGAACAGGACTAAGAATAAAGCGAGGCCCGAACAGGAGAGGGAAATGAGCCTTCCTCTTGAATTTCTAGCTGATACCTGCTATTAATTCTTCGGGCCGATAGCTCAATTGGCAGAGCAGCTGACTCTTAATCAGCGGGTTGGGAGTTCGATCCTCCCTCGGCCCACCACCCCCAAGCCTTCGCAGATGCCCGATCATTCCTCTTTTTCTGATGAGAAAACACCTTCAGAATCTTCTTCTCATTTTGGAGTGCGGAACCCTCCCCCTCTTGAACCTTATTCCGGCAACGAACGGATTTTGACCCAAATTAGATGTTATTCTGAGGGTACGGGTTTTTCTGTCCAGGGTTTCCTTTCCTGGAATTGAGAAAAGGAAGACATAAAATCCGGAGATCCCGAAAATTTCTTTTTGGGGGAGAGGTAAGGAAGGGGTAACCGCTCAAAGATACATGGGGGACTTATTTGGAAAGTCCTCC
>DAHWBS010000046.1 GCA_027323445.1 Leptospirillum sp. | reverse complement strand
GGAGGATTCATGATGGAGTCTGGAAAGGACATACGGGAAAAGCGATCAAGAACATCGTAAATATTGGAATCGGAGGCTCTGACCTTGGTCCGGTCATGGCGTATGAGGCGCTGAAGTTTTATTCCCGTCGCGATATGACCTTCCGATTTGTATCCAATATCGACGGAACCGACTTTGTCGAGGCAACGCGTGACCTTGATCCCTCCGAGACGCTGTTCATCCTTTCATCCAAAACGTTTACCACCCTTGAAACGATGACCAACGCCTCGACTGCCAGGGACTGGCTTTTGTCCTCACTGGGCTCGAAGGAAGCTGTTTCCCGCCACTTTGTGGCGGTATCGACCAATCGCACAGAGGTCATGAAGTTCGGAATTGATCCCGGGAACATGTTCGGTTTTGGCGATTGGGTGGGTGGACGATATTCGATGGATTCGTCGATCGGCCTCTCAATCATGCTGGCGGTCGGACCTGTTCATTTTTACGAGATGCTGGCCGGTTTTCATGAAATGGATGAGCATTTCAGAAAGACCCCTCCGGAAAAAAATCTTCCTGTTATTATGGGGCTCCTCTCTCTGTGGGAAAATAATTTTTTTGGCTCGGCAACTCGCGGTATTTTCCCTTATGAGCAGTACCTGAAGCGGTTCCCGGCCTATCTCCAGCAGTTGACCATGGAAAGTAACGGAAAGCACACGACCATGTCGGGGAATCGTGTGACCTACGATACCTGTCCGGTGATTTGGGGTGAGCCTGGAACAAATGGGCAGCATTCTTTTTATCAGCTGATCCATCAGGGAACGCGGGTGATCCCTGCCGACCTGATCGGGTTTTTCCATTCCTTGAACCCTGTGGGCGCTCATCACCAGATCCTCCTGTCCAATCTGTTTGCCCAGTCCGAGGCCCTGGCTTTTGGTTTGTCTCCCGAAGCACTCAGAAAGCAAGGCATTGCCGAAGAGTTGATCCCTCACAAGGTCTGTGAAGGAAACCGTCCTACAAATGTCATTTTGGCAGACAGGTTGACTCCGGCTACACTCGGGAAACTTGTAGCGCTTTATGAACACAGTGTTTTTGTCCAGGGGGCGATATGGGGGATTGACTCTTTTGACCAGTGGGGAGTAGAGCTCGGAAAAGTGCTGGCGCAGCGGATCATTCCGGAAATCAAGGAAAAATCCGGTACACCGCTTTTGCATGACTCTTCAACCAATGCCCTGATTGAACTTTTTAGAAAAAAATCTTAACGGCTCATGAGCGTTTCCCTGTTGTTGGATTCAAGAGCCCTGGACAGTATTTTCTTCGCATGAGGGTGGCCTCTGTTTTTTGTGCGTACTTTTAATGCTTTGATTTTTTTATTTCATTAATGGTATTATTCCACTTCGCATTTTGAGATCACTCGAAATTTGGAAAGATTTTTAAGGAAGGTGGGAGTGGCATGGCGGGTTTTGCTGTGGTCCGTACGGGCGGAAAGATGTATCGCGTAACCCCGGGCCAGATTTTGGTTGTTGAAAAAATTGACGGAGAGGGTGAAGTCCTTCTTCAGGAAGTCCTGATGGTCTCCGATGAAACAGGAACGGTTTTCGCCCAGGGAGAGAAATCCATTGGCGTATCGGTTCGTGCGAAGATCCTGTCACAGGAACGTGATCAGAAAATCATCGTGTTCAAAAAGAAAAAACGCAAGAACTACCGCCGGAAACAGGGTCACCGTCAAGCGGTGTCGAGAATTCGGATCGAGGAAATTATCCGGGGCGCATAATCTGGATCGGGTGAGTTGTTTCCGTTTAAACAGGCTGTTGAAGGAGTTTGGTCATGGCACATAAAAAAGGGGTGGGCTCCACCCGTAATGGACGCGATTCAGAGTCCAAGCGTCTGGGAGTCAAGCGTTCTGATGGCCAGTTTGTATTGGCCGGCAATATTTTGGTCCGCCAGCGGGGAAGCAATTTTTACCCCGGTGAGAATGTCGGCATTGGCCGGGATTTTACGCTTTATGCCCGGGAATCCGGCTTGGTGAAGTTCACCAGCGGTGGCCAGTCCAAAAAAGTTCATGTGCTTCCCCGGGTCTCCCAGGAGATGCCGGTTTAGTCCGGAAGGAATCTCCCCTTGCCCCAGTTTGTAGATGAAGCCCGAATCATTGTCGAGTCCGGAAAGGGCGGGGCGGGGGCTATTTCGTTCCGCCGCGAAAAGTTCGTTCCAAGAGGTGGTCCTGATGGAGGTGACGGCGGCCAGGGTGGCAGCGTCATTTTCATCGGCACCAATCGCCGTTCAACTCTCCTTGACTTCAAGCACCGTTCCCATCTCATCGCCACTCCGGGTGGTCCAGGTCGTGGAAAGAACATGCACGGCGCAAACGGCCGTTCCCTGAGACTCGAAGTGCCGCTTGGAACCCAGATCTTTGACGATGACACCGGAGCCCTTCTTTTTGATCTGACCGTTCCGGAAGAATCTGTCGTTGTGGCCAGGGGTGGTCGTGGCGGTCGAGGAAACGCCCATTTTGCAACCGCTACCCGACAGACTCCCGATTATGCCGACACGGGAATATCCGGCCAGACCCGCCGTCTCCGGCTTGAACTCAAGGTCATGGCCCGAGTGGGTCTTCTGGGATTTCCGAACGCAGGCAAGTCCACATTCCTTTCCAGGGTCACAAGGGCTCATCCCCGGATCGCCTCCTATCCCTTTACAACCCTTCATCCTCATCTGGGAGTTCTTGTCATGGGTCACTCTCCGAATGAGCAGGAAATCGTGATTGCCGATCTTCCCGGACTTATTGAAGGAGCGCATGAGGGAAAAGGTCTGGGAACCCGATTTTTGAAGCATGTGGAGAGAACCCGCATCCTTCTTCATTTTCTGGACCTCTCCCATGAGGGAGCTGAAGATCCCGCCGATTCCTATTCCATTATTCGACGGGAACTGGAGCTGTTTGATCCGGATCTGATGGAAAAGCCTGAACGGGTTGTCGGGACCAAACTTGATGCGGCGGATCCCGAGAGAGTGGCAAAATTTCTGGCATTTGTCAGGGAAAAGGGTTTTCCTGAACTCATGATTTCGTCCCAGACAGGGGAAGGAATGCCACGCCTTATGGAAGAGCTGGCGATTGTCCTGGCGGAGGAAGAGCGTCTGGAGGAAGAACGAAAACGGACAGATTCTCCTGAACATGCGTCCCCTGGTGATCCGGCCAATCGATCTCCGGAAGAGAGAAACCCTTCTTCGGTCATTGCGTGAACGAAGGTTCCTCCCTGTCCTTCGAGCCTGAACTTGCGAGGCTTTCCAGTATTTATGGAAAGATGAAAACCCTGGTCATAAAAGTCGGCTCGGCGGTATTGACGGCTTCAGACGGAGGCGTTTCCGGCCGGGCGCTTTCGATGATTGCAGGAGAAGTCGCAAAACAGCGCTCCCGCGGGGTATCGGTCGTCATTGTCTCTTCCGGAGCGGTGGCCGCTGGCCGAAAAACCCTGTCGCTTGGACGCAAGCCGCTTTCTCTCGCCTTGAAGCAGGCAGCAGCATCTGTCGGCCAGAACCGTCTGATGTGGAGCTGGGAAAAGGCTCTTTCCCGCCACAAGATCACCGCAGCCCAGGTCCTCCTGTCCCCATATGATGTGATCGAGCGGGATCGCTTCACCCATCTTGACCGGACCTTTGAGACACTTCTGTCACTGGGGATTGTCCCTGTTGTCAATGAAAATGATTCTGTTGCCACGGAAGAGATCCGGTTCGGCGACAATGATCAGCTTTCAGCAAAAGTGGCCGCAATGGTCAGGGCTGGTTTCCTTCTGATTCTCTCGGATGTGTCGGCTCTTTTTACGACGGACCCCCGGATTGATCCTTTTGCCAGACGGGTGGCTTATGTTCCGGCGGTCACGCCCGATATCCGGAAAATGGCGGGTATCTCCCGGTCAGGACTGGGAACCGGAGGGATGTCCTCGAAGGTTCTTGCGGCTTCTGATGGTGCTTTGTGGGGACTGCCCGTCGGCATTGTCGGGGGAATGAAACCCAAGGCCATCGAGCGTTTTTTTCTGGGTAAAGAAGGCACGTTGTTTGATGCAAAGTCTGTCACCCGGTCGAGCAAGAAGGTCTGGATCGGATATTTCTCAAGACCATCGGGGAGTCTGGTTCTGGATGACGGAGCCGTGAAGGCTGTGAAGAACGGCAAAACCAGCCTTCTCCTTCCGGGCATCGTGAGGGCTGTGGGAGGATTTGCCAAGGGCGACGTTGTTCAGCTGATGGCTGGAGACGGACAGGAGATCGGCAAGGGTATCACCAGACTTTCTGCAATGGATATCGAAGAAAAACCTCTTCCCGGTGGTGTTATTGTTGTGCATGTCAATGATATGGCCCTGATGGAATATCCGAACGATCAGAAGGAAGTCAGATCATGCTAGAAAAAAACGGACAGTACACCCCGGAAGCCTTGGGCAAGGGAGTTTCCCTGGCCAGAAGGGCGCTCGGGGATTTTTCCATGCTTTCAAGCCGGAAGAAAAATGAGGTGCTTCTTCTTCTGGCCGAGGAGCTCATTGCCGGGAAGACCGACATCATGGCGGTCAACCAGATGGATTATGCGGACGCTGTTTCGTCCGGCCTTGATCCTGCGATGTGCGATCGTCTTTTGTTGACGGATAGCCGGTTTGCCCAGATGGTCAGCGGGCTGAGGGAAGTCGCGGCCCTTCCGGACCCGGTGGGAACAGGTGTTTCCTCCTGGGAAAACGCAGATGGATTGAAAATTGAAAAAATCCGGGTTCCCCTCGGAGTCGTGGGTGTCATCTATGAGGCCCGCCCGAATGTCACGGTCGAAGTATTTTCCCTGTGTCTCAAGGCCGGTTGTCCCATTGTCCTGAAAGGGGGTTCCGAAGCTTTCAGGACAAACATGCGCCTGGCTCTCGTGATCAAAAGAGTTCTCGAGTCTTCGGGGGTCAATGCCGACGGGGTTTTTTTTCTTCCCTGGACAGACAGGAATGTCGTGGTCGATCTGGTGGGAAATACGGATCTGGATGTCATCATTCCAAGGGGAGGCGCCGGATTGATGGATATTGTGACCCGGCATTCAAGAGTGCCTGTCCTTCGTCATGACCGGGGTCTTTGTCATATATACGTGGCTGCTTCCGCCGATGAGGATATGGCCCTTTCCGTTGTGATGAATGCCAAGACGAGCCGGCCATCGACATGCAACTCGATGGAGACCCTTCTGGTCGACTCCAAAAAAGAAGATTTCCTTCGTCACTTCCTGTCGGTCTGTCATGAACGGGGAATCAGGGTCAAGGGCTGTGGTGTGACAAGAAGACTGGATCCGACCGTGGATGAGGCGACCAATGAAACCTACGATACCGAATTTCTGGACCTGACGCTCAATTGTCGTGTCGTGGACGGATTCGATCAGGCTCTTGAGCATATTCGCAAATATGGTTCAGGTCATACTGAAGCGATTATCACTTCTGACGTAAGGGAGGCGGACCGCTTTTGGCGGGAGGTGGATGCTTCCTGTGTGATGGTCAACGCTTCGACCCGGCTGCACGATGGTTTCGCGTTTGGACTGGGAGCCGAAGTCGGAATCTCCACGACCCGTATCCATGCCCGGGGGACGATGGGTCTTGCCGAACTCACCACGACAAAGTATCAGGTTTGGGGGAACGGACATCTTCGAAAGTCCTGACATGCCTTTTCTTTCTGATATTGCCATTTATGGGGGGGCTTTCAATCCTGTTCATGAGGGGCACATCTCTCTGGCGAGGGAGATGCAGAAACGTTTTTCCCTTTCCAGAGTATTGTTTGTTCCAACAGGCAGACCTCCGCACAAGGCTCTTTCCGGAGATCCCGGTGCCGATCATCGCTTCAGGATGCTCAAGGAAGCGATAGCCGGCAACGATGGCTGGGAAGTTGTTCCCATAGAGATTCAGCGTTTGGGGGTCTCGTATACGGTCGAGACCCTTCGTGAGCTTAATCTTCCCGGGCGCCCGTGGCTGATTCTTGGAACGGATGCCTTTTCAGGGTTCCTTTCCTGGAAGGATCCGGCCGGGATCCTTGCCCTGGCGGACCTCCTCGTAGCTTCGAGGCCTGGAACCCCTTTTGAGGAGATTGTTCCTGTTGTATCGGGTGTTTTTTCCATTCTTGGGAGGGAGAAAGTGTCGATTTCCAGGGATGATGCCCGGTTTCTCGATTCTGGTGTGATGGGACTCTGGATGAGATCTGTCCATAACTCTTCATTTCGGCTGGCTCTTGTCCGGGCAGACACCCCGGACATTTCTTCGACGATGGTTCGGGGTGTTTTGTCAGGGGCGAAGGATCCTTCTATGGAAAAGAAGAAAATCTTGCCCACAAGTGTCAAATCCTATATTGTTGAAAAGGAGTTATTTGGTGAAGGATGATTTATTGAAGGGTAAGGAAGAAATACCGTATCAAACAGGGGATCCTGTTCCGATAAAAGAAAAGTCAGGAAATGTCTCCATGGCCAATTTGGTTGATGTTCCGGAAGAAACACCTGCAACGATGGCCCGCTTCCTTCTGGACCGGAAAGTGGGGAGGATCTGGCTCCTGAGCCCGGGGATAGAATGCAGTTACGCCGACCACCTGATCATTGGCGAGGTCGAAAACGAACGTCATCGTGACGCCGTGATGGATGCGTTCGACCAACGCTTTACAAAGCGGGGGGAACCTTTCTTTTGTGAAAAGGGGCCAATCTGGAGCCTGATGGATTTTGGAGATGTTGTTGTCCATCTGTTTTTACCGGAGGGACGTCGTCTTTACCGGCTGGAGGACCTCTTTCCCTCTGTTCCATTGTGGGTTTTATCCGATGCAGGGCACTTTACGCTGAAGAGTCCTGAAGACCGCCATGCGCCAAATGATGGTGGAATGTACCTGTCCATTCCGGAGCCGAATCGTTCATGACGCGATTTCTTCTTTTGGTCCTGATCTTGTCCCTTGTCTATCTGGTGAAGCTTTTTGAGTGGAATCCCCGTTCCTTTCCATTCGAATTCTTGCCGGGCAGGACCGTTTTGCTTCCTGAGGTTGCCCTGATGGTGCTGGCTCTGGTTGTCGGGGCCGCATTCATTCTGATGGTGAACGGAGTGGGGGATGCACTCAAATGGTTCCGTTCCTTAAAGAATATTCAGGAAGAGCGAACGGAGGAAAAAGCGGAAATTCTCTGGAAGAAAATCAGGGAAGAGATGAACCGTTCCCATATTCCCCAGGCGATGACTCTTCTCGACCGCCTTGTTGCGATTATGCCGAATCATATGGCTGCCCTTTATCTTCTCGGAAACCTGAAACGTCAGGGCGGGGATCTGACCGGCGCAATCCGGATACACCGTCGTGCCCGCGTTTTTGACGAAGAGGATGTGCGTCTTGTTCAGGCCCTTGCCAATGACTATGACAGGGCTGGCCGTTTGGATGACCAGCTTGCCCTTTACAGGGAATATTTCAAGAAGGAAGGGAAGAACGTCCTTCTGTTGGGAAGTTTCAGAAATCTTCTGGTACGGCTTGAGCGATGGGAAGAGGCTCTCGATGTCCAGTCCGTGTTGTCCCGTTCCTTCCAGAAGGGGGACCGCCGGGAGAGGGAGATCGCTTTTCTCGTGGGGATCAAGTACGAATCAGGACGGCAACTGGTCAGGGAAGGAAAGTCGGATGCCGGGAGAAGGTTGTTCCGGAGTGCCCTCAAGATCAACCATTCTTTTGTTCCAGCAAGGGTTGCCCTGTCCGAAGCGCAGGACAGCGAAGGTCGCGGAAAAGAGGCGCTGGAGACCCTTCTTGAAGGGTGGTCGAGAGACCGGGATATGGTCTACCTCGACAAGATCGAGGAGATGGCCCTCGACCGGGGAAACCCCGACTTGATCCTGTCGCTTTACGAACGGCTGGTTCATGATTTTCCGGATGAGCCAGCCTATTTTCTCGGTCAAGCCCGTCTGCTGGCCCGATTGATGATGGTTGACGAGGCGATCGATCTTCTGGAGTCGATCGATGGACGTGTCAACTGGGATGGGAGCTTTCATCGATTAAGAGGCGAGCTGTACCTGAGAAAAGGTGACCAGGGCAATGCTCTGGAGGCCTTTCGAAAGTCCTCTCTTGCCGGGACCGTTTCGGAGAAATATTTCTGCAGAAGTTGTGAAACACGACTTTCCGAGTGGGATGGCCGGTGTCTTTCCTGCCGGAGATGGAACACCATTACGGTTTATCCCGGTTATAACAGGGAGGAAACTTCAGTGCTTTCTTCTCCTGAGTATATTTCGTCTGAAGACAGTGTTTTTGGTTCGGAGTTTGACGAATACACACCGCTTGTTTTTTAATCGCCTGACTGCCGGTGATCTCCCTTGGTTCGTGTCTGCATTGTCTTGATCCGTCACCAGATTTCCAAGCCCTGTGTCCTTCCTGCATGGAACTGTTTTTAGAGGAGATCAGGACCTCTCCTTCCCCTGTAAAACTTTTTTCAGATCGATGGATCCAGGGTGCCTTCAGCTACCAGGGTGTGATCCGCTCTCTCTTCTCCAGGGCCAAGTTTTATTCAGACCAGAGAGCATTGAACCTGCTTCTGGACCATGGAATCTCCCGATTGGGGCTCCCGCGCGAAAGAGTTCTTCTTCTGCCGGTTCCACCTCTTAAGAAGAGACTTTTGATGAGAGGTTGTTCGATGTCCGACCGTATGGCGTTCTTGTGGGGCAGGTCATGGGGGTTGTCTTGTTCCTTTACCGGTGTGGAGAGGAAAGACGGTCCCGAGTCAAAGACCCTGGGGCTTATCGCAAGATCCTCTTTGAGTGCCGATGATCGCTGGTCTTTTTCCCGAAACTTGAAAAAAGATCCTGTGGTTCTGGTGGATGATCTTGCGACCACAGGGTGGACGCTGAAAAGCCTGGCCCATGGGTTTGAGGAGAGAGGCGTATCTGTGGCGGGGGCAATTGTTTTATGCCTTCGTGAACGTTTCCATACTGGATCGGAGATGGATATCTGTCATGAAGTCTGACTCCGGAGCCCCGTTTTTTCCACAGACCGCGCATGAGGTCAATGAATGGTTGTCCCGCATCGCCCAGAGTCTTCCGGAATTCCGGGATCGACCAGGACAGCGTGAGATGATCGAATTGGTCCGCCAGGTGTTTTCCCGTGCACGGCAGACAGACGGCGCAGATGAGTCCGGTCGCTCTCTTCTGGTCGTTGAAGGGCCCACGGGAACAGGAAAAACTCTTGCCTATCTTTTGCCGGGGATCATCATGGCAAGGCACCTTGGGCGGCGACTGATTGTTTCTTCCGTAACGGTGGGACTGCAGGAACAGCTGGCATCAAAGGATATTCCGTTTCTTGAGGCGCATTCCGGCTGGCCGCTGACTCATGGAATAGCAAAGGGCCGTGGCCGATATGTCTGCGAGCGGGACCTTGTCCTTTTTGGGGACGGTGGATTGATGGCTCCTCCCGGAAGCAAGGATCTGCTGCAAAAAATGGAAAAAGCCCTGGGCAGTACATGGGATGGAGATCGGGACTCCTGGCCGGGAGTTATGGACGACCGGATTTTCTCCCTTGTGGCCAATCGAGCGGAGAGCTGTAGCGGGGTGCATTGCCAGTATTATGACGACTGTCTCTACTTCAAAAACCGCAAGCTTTTGGAAAGTGTCGATGTTGTGGTCACCAATCACGATCTTCTCCTGGCGGATGCCCTCCTGGGAGGGGGAGTTGTTCTTCCTTCTCCGAGTGCATCCCTTCTTGTGGTAGATGAGGCGCATCATCTCCCCAAGAAAGCGACGGAGGCTTTTTTGTCAGGGATCTATCTGGAGTCTTCTTTGGTTTTTTTGTCAGAAATTCCTCTGGCCATGGCAAATGGTGTCTCGGTTATGGGAACAAAGGAGATTGGGTCCGATGTTGTGGCCTGTCAGGAGGCTGTTGTTCATCTTTCGCCCGTTCTATCGGGTATTGCCCATTTTCTGGAAAAAAACTGGCCGGCACAACTTTCGAAACCAATCCGGGAAGAGAATTCTTCAGGGATTTTTTCGGGGGGAAGTGAGCAGTCGACATGGCGTTTTTCCCGGGGAATTCTTCCGAAAAGTCTGCTGGCGGATCTTGTTCTTGCTCATGAGCATTTTTCCACCCTCAAGACAAGTCTTTCCCGTCTGAGAGATGCTCTCTCCCAGAAACTGTCGGGGTCCGGTGGGGGAGATCGTCTTATCGAAAGGGGGCTTCTCGAGACAGGCGGCCTTCTTCGGCGGGTGTCCGGACTGATTCGCTTTACGGAAACCATTGTTGTCAAAAAAGAACGGGATGCCGGGCCAATCGCCCTTTGGGCACAAAGGAGCGTTCAGGGAGGCATCCCTTCATTTTCACTCCATGCTGGTCCTGTCGTATCTGGCGGGCTTTTGAAAGAGCTTGTCTGGTCAAAGTTTTCGGCAGGAGTCGCGACATCTGCAACATTAACGGCCCTTGGAAACTTTGATCATTTCCTGTTCCAGTCGGGGTTGTCCCTTTTCCCGGAGGTGACGGTCAAAAAGCTTGATTCCCCCTTTGACCATGAACGTCAGGGGGCATTGGAGATCCCCTACATGAAGTCCGACCCCACGGATTCATTGGGCCATACAAGGGAGGTTGCCCAATGGATCACGAAACGGATCCATCCCGGAGAGGGCGCCTTGGTCCTGTTCTCCTCACGGAGACAAATGGAAGATGTCAGCGGTCTTCTTCCTCCTGATGTTCTGAAAAGGCTTCTGGTCCAGGGACGTTTTTCGAGGGAAAGTCTTTTGGCAAGCCATCAGGAACGGGTGGAAAGAGGGGAAGGAAGCCTTCTTTTTGGACTGTCCTCCTTTGCGGAGGGGCTCGATCTCAAAGGGGGTCTCCTCACCCATGTCGTTATTGTCCGGATACCGTTTTCTCCGCCGACGGAGCCTATTGGGGAGGCTTATTCGGAGTGGCTTGAGGATCAGGGCGGAAACTCCTTTCGGCAGATTCAGCTTCCCCAGGCTTCTCTGCGGCTGATTCAGGCGGTCGGCCGACTGATCCGCTCCGAAAATGACTGGGGAGTGGTTTCGATACTCGATCGACGGGTTGTGACCAAGTCCTATGGTCGTCACCTCCTCAAATCACTGCCTCCATTTCCGGTGAAAATCGAAAACCCCGGAGAAGATTTCCGTTAAAGAAAATCAGGCCTTTGATGAGATGCCCGAATCTTTCCCCATTTTGTCCTTGTACATATTTTTGTCGGCAACACGAAGAAGCGCATCGAGAGTGTCCCCATCTTCCGGGTAAGAGGCGATTCCGACGCTTAAGCCAAAGGAGACGGGGAAGTCTTTCGGGACCAGGGAGGGATGGGCAAGTGTTTCCTTGAGGCGGTTGATGAGAAATTCCTTCTCGGTCGGGGAAAGGACTCCTCTGGTAATGGCGGTAAACTCATCTCCTCCGATCCTGACAATCAGATCTCCTTCCCTGAGGGCAGACTGAAACCGTTTGACGGCCATTTTGAGGACATGATCCCCGGCTTCATGTCCAAGACGGTCATTGATGGCTTTGAAGTGATTCAAGTCGAGATACAGAAGGGTAAACTCAAGCTCTTTTTTCCGGTCCTGTAAAATTTCGACACGGATCCATTCCTGCAGAAATCTCCGGTTCGGAATCCCTGTCAGTTCATCATGGGAAGATTCTGTCTCAAGACGTTTCATCAGCTTGTTAGACTTCCGGATTTCCTGAAGGATGATGTAGAGAGCTATTGCTATAAATAAAAAGGAACTTCCCAGAAGGAGGATGAAGTTTCTTCTGACCCTCCGTCGATCTTTGAATGTGCGGGACTCAATGATGATGATTTGTCTGTTCTGGCTTAAAAGGATATTGACGATGGACGTGCGAAGAGTGTCCATCTGTCTTTTGGGACTACCTTCCAGAATGATTTCCAGCGCTTTTTTTTGTCCGTACATTTCCTGTGTAACGATTAACCGGTTTAAGATGGAAATCTCTCTGGCGATCAGNTGTCCGGAGTCTTGTATCTGGGCAAGAATGGCCGGCGATTTCTGGGTGGCAGATAACAGTATGTCAAGATGGGCAATAATCGACTTTCGGCTGTTTTGGTAAGGCTCAAGATAAGCAGGATCATCTGTCAGCAGGAATCCTCTCTGTCCGGTTTCAAGATCTTTTGCGTCGGAGAGAATTTTGAGAGAGAGTGTGATGATGCGTTGATGGTAGAGAAGTTTTGTGAAGTCTCTCCGGAATTGACTCCGGTCGAAAGAGGTCTGGATTCCGAAAACAATGATGGTCGCTCCCAGAAAAAAGACAAGAGAGCCAACCGTCCAGATCAGTAGAT
>DAHWBS010000045.1 GCA_027323445.1 Leptospirillum sp. | reverse complement strand
CCATAAGGGGAGTATGGGACGGAACCGATACCGACAAGGGAACGATTTTTCGGGCACCGGCCTTTCTCAGCGGCTCAAAGGAGTTCTCAACAAGAGACCGGGTACCGGCAATGACGATCTGTCCCGGGCTGTTGAAATTGGCTGCTCCGATAAAACCCGCCGAGTCTGGGCAGCTTTCCCGGATCTCCGCCAGAACACCAACAAGTGCATCTCTGTCCATTCCAAGAACAGCCGCCATCAGACCTTCCCCTTGGGGAACGGCTTCCTGCATAAAACAACCACGCTTGTGAACGGCAAGAAGTGTTTCCTCGAAAGACAGCGCCCCGGACAAAACCAGCGCGGAATACTCTCCGAGAGAATGTCCCAGGACAAGATCGGGAAAGATCTTCAAGGTTTCGCTGACCCGGCCGGAATAAAGTGTTGAAAGGAGAAGAAGCGCCGGTTGAGTCCATTGTGTCTGATCAAGCAGGTTGTCTTTCCCGGAGAGAAGAGCTCCCATGTCGACACCCAAAAGATCTCCAGAACGGCGAATCAGGTCCAGCTCGCCAGGGCGGTCAAAAGCGGCCGCCATATTGACATACTGGGAACCCTGTCCCGGAAACATCCACGCTTTCACTTGCTCTCCTCCGGAGAAAAACGATCCAGCTCCCATGTCAACAGACCAGAGCCCCAAGTCACACCGGCACCAAATGCCGTGATCATAATCCGGTTTCCTCTCCCGATACGTCCGCTTCTGACCGCTTCATCGAGCGCAACCGGAATCGATGCGGCCGAAGTATTTCCATAACGTTCGACATTCAGACAGAACCGATCCGCAGAAATTCCGAGACGTTGACCGACCGCACCGAGGATCCTTCCATTTGCCTGATGGGGAACGACCCAGTCGATATCCTCAGGAGTCAAGTTTTCCATCGCCAGAACTTCCCTGATGGAGGACTCGATCGTTCGGACCGCCATCTTGAAGGTTTCGGCTCCCTTCATTCGAATTTTGGTCAGCTTCTGCTCCACAACCTCGCTGGAAGCAGGCAATCGGGATCCACCACCCGGCACATAGATCATCTCCCATCCCGCACCGTCGGCATGAAGTGCCATCTGGCCGATTCCACGGGACTGGGGGTCGGATGAGGCAGAAAGGACCAATGCCCCGGCCCCGTCACCAAAAAGGACACAGGTCGTCCGGTCCTCCCAGTCAAGATAGCGGGACATGACCTCTGCTCCGACAACAAGGATTGTCCTTGCGGCGCCGCTTTTGATCATGGAGTCGGCAACTTTGAGCGCATAGACAAATCCTGAACAGACCGCATTCAGGTCAAAGGCAAAAGCTTTTCCCGCACCAAGATCCCGCTGAACAAGACAGGCGGTGGAGGGAAAGGGCATGTCCGGAGTCGTTGTCGCGACAATGATTCCGTCAAGGTCCGATCCGGAGATTCCCGCCATTTCCAATGCTTTTTTCCCTGCAAGAACGGCCAGGTCGGATGTGGCCTGTCCCGGAGAGGCAATTCGCCTTTCCCCGATCCCTGTCCGCTCCCTGATCCAGGAATCGGAGGTATCGACAATAGACTCAAGGTCGAAATTTGTCATGACCCGGTCCGGAGCGTAGGAACCCGTTCCTGAAACAACCGATACCAGGTGATCCATCACAGACTTTCCTGAACCTTCGAAAGCCGGGAGACAAGATCCCCCGAAACCACGGATCTGGCAACCCTAAAAGCATTGAAAACAGCAAGATCCGAAGATTTTCCGTGACAGATAAAAAATGTACCGTTCACACCAAGAAGGGGGGCCCCGCCATATTCGGCATAATCAATTCTTTTCTTCATCTGGGAGAGTGCCGGACGAATCAGAAGGCCTCCAATACGCGCCCGGGGCGAAGAAAGAACAGCCTCGCGGACCATGGCCATAAGGCTATCGGCGAGCCCTTCAGCGGTCTTGAGAACAACATTACCCACAAAACCGTCGGTAACGACGACATCCGCGCCACCTTCAAACAACTCTCGTCCCTCAATGTTTCCCGTAAAAGGGAACCCTGTCGTCCGCATCAGCTCGGCCGTTTCCCGGACAAGCTCATTCCCCTTGCCTTCCTCTTCACCGTTCGACAAAAGCGCAACTCTCGGCTTGTCAATGTTCAGTGCCATCCGGGCATACTCATGCCCCATTCTTGCGAACTGAAGAAGGTGATGTGGCTTGCAGTCAACATTGGCTCCGGCATCAAGGAGAACAAAAGCCCCCTTGCGGTGAGGAAGGATAGTCGCAATGGCAGGACGGTCGATACCCCTGATCCGGCCGAGAACAAACAGCGCCGTCGCCATTGATGCCCCGGAATGGCCAGCAGAGATAACAGCCTCTACTGCACCGTCCTTCAAAAGCGAAGTCGCCACCCAGATGGAAGAATCCTTCCTTTTGCGAACGTCTGTGGCTCCATCAGACATCAGGATCGTATCGGAGGCGTCAGCAATGGTAAAGGGAATATCTTTCAGTCCCAGAGTGGCTATAGTCTTCTCAAGGTCCGGGCGATTGCCGACCAATACTGGCAGAATCCCCAGGTTACGGTATGCCATTGCGGCTCCCGAAACCAGGGGTGGAGGGCCAAGATCCCCTCCCATCGCATCAATGGCAATTTTCATCAAGGAGATGATTTACCCGTTCTTGACCCGGATAACAGCCCTGTTCTTGTAAGTCCCGCATGCGAGACAAACATAATGGGGGCGTTTTGTCATGCCGCAGGAAGGACATAATACATGGGCGCCAATTGTCAGTTTCTTGTGGGTTCTTCTCTTGTCCCTGCGGGTTCTCGAGATTTTGGTTTTTGGATGTGCCATGGTTAAAAACTCCTTGTCATCAATATATTCATTAAACCTGCAAAAAGAAAAAAGGAAATTCTTTTTTCGATTTGGTGGGAACTTCCAATCCCGCAAAATCAGCCTGAGTCAGAAACGGGCAGACTTTGTTATTTCTGGCAGACACAACACGCCAATGGAAATCCTGTGAGGAAAGGATATCTCCCTATGCGGAGCAGAGACAACCACCATCATTTTTACTTTTTCGGCAGACCTCGCATAACCCAAGACAGCCTTCGCTGCAAAGCGGATACTCCGGCACACTGACCAGAATCAACTCTCGAAGCCAGGGGAGAAGATCGATCCATCCATCATTCTCGTACTGCTCATTTTCAGGATAAGACGGACCGCCCTTTTTTCGATGGATGAAAAGACTCCGCTCGACAAACTCTCCCGATATGTGGAAGAGTGCAAGGCAACGGACACACTCAACGTTGACCCTGTAACGAATCGCTGCCCTGACATGAACATCCGTTCCCTGTCGAAAAAGTCCTGCGGAAAAAAAGACCTCGGAACCGGAAAACTCCTCACCCCAGAGCTTCGACGCAAGGATTTCACCCGACAGGGTGAGTTCCCCACCTTTGCGTTCATCAGGGATCTGGTCAAGATGCGCCCGATAAAGAGGAACATCGGATTCTATCGGCCGATCAGACATGTGTCAAGCCTTCTTTTATGAATGGTGCAAGATTGAGTATTTATTCCGTATTTGAAAAGGTTCTGTTTTTAAACAGAAAGACTTTTCAAAATCTCCGAAATGCGGCCCGAAACAGCGGAGAAGGCAAGTATTTCACGCTCCCCTGTTTTGCGCACCTTGATCTCCACATTTCCTGCAGACAGATTTTTTTCTCCGCAAATCACCTGAACGGGAAAACCCTTCAGGTCGGCATCACCAAACTTGACCCCGGCACGAAGGTCACGATCATCAATATAAACTTCGTCAGGAAACCGGCCTTCGAGCTCCTGGATCAAAGACAAAACCGACGGGTTTTCCGAGGCAACCGGACCCAACGGAAGGACCGATATTTGAAAAGGAGCCATGGACACCGGCCAGATCATCCCTTTTTCATCATGTGACTGCTCAATGGCACAAGCCAGAAGACGGGAAATACCTATTCCGTAACAGCCCATGACGAAGGGTTTTTCCTGGCCATCCTGATCAGAAAAAAGACCGTTCATGGGCAAACTGTATTTGTGCCCAAGATAGAAAACGTGTCCAACCTCAATGGCTGTTTCCCGGGAGACAGCCCCCTGGCAAACAGGGCAGACGGTCACCCCTTCGGCTTTTTCAATGTTGGCGGCCCATTCGCAATTTGAACAGGAAACAACCGTGTCCTCTCCGGACGGTGCCATGATCATGAACTCATGGGAGAGGTTGCCTCCGATGAGTCCGGAATCGGCATCGACCATTCGTGCGCGAAGTCCCAGTTTCCGGAAAATGTCCTTGTAGGCTTCCTGCATTTTCTCATAAATGGCCTTCGCATCCTCTTCACTGGCCGAAAAGGAATACGCATCCTTCATGATAAATTCCCGGCCGCGCAAAAGACCAAATCGCGGACGAATCTCATCCCTGAACTTTGTCTGGATCTGGTAGACAAGAACCGGCAGTTGACGATATGAACCCACTTGAGAAGCGATCAGACTGGTGACAACCTCCTCGTGTGTCGGCCCGAGAGCAAAGTCTCTTTCATGGCGGTCCGAGAGCCGGAAAAGCTCTTTTCCGTATTTTTCCCAGCGCCCGGTTGACTCCCAGAGATCTCCGGGCTGCAAAGATGGCATCAGAATCTCAAAACCACCTGCCCGATTCATCTCCCTTCTGACGATTGACTCAATCTTTTTTAAAACCCGGACAGCAGAAGGGAGATACGTATAGATCCCCCCTGCGATCTTGTGGATGAACCCTGCACGAAGCATGAGCCGGTGGCTCGCAACCTCTGCATCTGACGGATCGTCATGCAAAGTCAGAAAAGGATCCGAAAGGGATCTCAACGGAGCCCTCCCATGGCAGGATGCATGGGCAAACCGTTTTTCAGTGGGTTGGCGCTGGGATCGATTCCCTCTCTCCGCATCTTCTCAACCCTTTCCTCGACCTTGGCAATGATGAACTCCTCGATCTCCACATCCTTGATTTTCTTGACGACCTCTCCATTTTCAAAATAGATACCGACACCCTGTCCGCCGGCAATTCCGAGATCGGCCTCCTTTCCTTCGCCAATTCCATTTACCACACAACCAAGGATGGAGACATCCATTGTTTCCGAAATGTGTGCCAACCGCTCCTCAACACGCTGGGCGATTCCGACAACATCGATCTCGAGACGGCCGCATGTCGGACAGGCAATGATGTTGACTCCTCTGGAGCGAAGGCCCAGGGATTTGAGAATCCCCCAGGCGACCTTGACCTCTTCAGCAGGATCGGCCGCAAGGGAAACCCTGATCGTATCACCGATTCCATTGGCAAGGAGGTATCCAAGCCCCACAGAAGACTTGACCGTTCCGGAGAGCAAGGGACCTGCCTCCGAAACGCCAATATGGAGAGGATAGTCACAACGCTCCGACATCAGCGTATAAGCGTCAATGGTATCCGGCACATTGGATGCCTTCAGGGAAATCTTGATGTCGTGAAAATTTTCCTTTTCCAGCAAGTGAACATGGCCCAGAGCCGATTCAACCATTGCCTCAGGGGTCGGGTGACCGTATCTTTCAAGCAGGTCGTTCTCAAGACTTCCTGCATTGACTCCAATCCGGATCGGGATCCCCCGGTCGCGGCACCGGTCAACAATGGCCCGGACCTTATTCTGGTTTCCGATATTCCCCGGATTGATCCGGACGGCATCAATCGCTCCGTCAAGGACCTTGAGCGCAAGGTGATAGTCGAAATGAATATCCGCAACAATGGGGATCGGAGACCGGAGACGGATCTTACCGACCGCTTCGGCTGCTTCCATATCCACGACGGCAAGACGGATAATCTCACATCCGACTGTGGCAAGGGATTCGATTTGAGAAACGGTGGCTTCAATGTCCCTGGTATCCGTCGTTGTCATGGACTGGATTGCCACCGGAGCGCCATCTCCGATCGGAACGGAGCCAACATTGATCCTGCGTGTTTTTTTACGATTGATTTTCATATTTTGTCCTTTTTCTTCCAATAACGTTTCAGAATATTAAAACCTGTATCCGGCTTACATCAATGGGAACCAAAAACCCTCATCAAGTCATTATAAAAAGCAAAAACCATAATCGAAAGCAAAAGAACAAACCCGACCTGCATGGAAACTTCCCGAACCCTGACGGACAAGGGCCTCCGCAAAAGCCCTTCCGCTGCCAGAAACAGGATATGCCCCCCGTCGAGAACAGGAACGGGAACAAGGTTCATGACACCGAGCGTCACACTGATGAACCCCATAAAAACAAGGAGGTTGACAAGGCCGGACTGGGCTGCCTTGGCAGACATCTGGGCGATCAGGATCGGACCGCCGAGATTCTTTGAGGAGATTTCGCCTGTCACAATTTTCCCCAGCGAAATCACCGTTATCTTCGTGACATGAACAGTCTTGAGGAAACCCCGCCCCAGACCATCGAACAGACCATATCGAAGAGTCGTGGTCTCCCCTCCCGGTGCCACGCCGATCTTCCCCTGAGGAACGCTCTGGCCGTATATGTTCTGTCCCATCATGCTTTGAGGAGACAAGGATATGGTCAGGTCCTTGCCATTGCGACCAACAAGGAGGGTGATCGGTTTTCCGATACGATTTTCAACGAGCCCTCTCAGATCATCCCAGGTAGAAAGCGAATGACCATCCACTGACAGGATCCTGTCTCCGGGAAGAAGCCCAACCTTGGCTGCGGGAGAACCGGCCATGACCTTTCCTACCACCGGCAAGAGGGCAGGAATTCCCGCCCAGAAAACCACCGTGAAAAGAAAAAAGGCAAGAATGAAGTTGGCGACCGGACCAGCCGCCGCAATCGAGATTCTTTTCCAGACAGGAAGAGCTCCAAAAGAGCGGGCCCGGTCTTCCGGACTCACCGATTCGGGATCCGTTTCTCCGAGCATTTTCACGTAACCGCCAAGAGGAATCCATGCAAGCCGGTACTCTGTTTCTCCAACCGTTTTTGCGAAAATTTTCGGGCCAAAACCAATGGAGAACTTTTCAATCTTGACTCCAAAGCGCTTGGCAACCAGAAAGTGTCCCGATTCGTGGATGACGATCAAAACACCCACGACCAGGATAAAAGACAGGAGTGCTTCCATTTAGTTCCTCCTGACGCCACCTGAAACAGGTGTCGCCATCTGGCCATTATGATTGAGCCCGCCCGGCACCTCTTCGGTTCCGGCATGTTTATCCGCAAGCTTCTGGGCTTCATGACGGGCGACTTTTCCGGATTTTCGGATTTCATCAAGTGTTTGTGCCTCTGAAACGGGGGCCATCTCAAGAACCTCTCCCTGAATTCGGGAAATCAGGCTGAAGGGAATCCTTCCTTCCAGAAAATACGCAACAGCCACTTCATTGGCCGCATTCAGCCACAGACTGGACTGGCCGCCCCGCTCAAGAGCCCTGAACGCGTGACGGATGGAAGGAAAGGCTTCATGGTCAGGCTGATGGAAAGTCATCTGTCCCAACAAAACAAGATCAAGGCTTTTCACATCAAGTGCCAGTCTCTCATCTCCCGAAATCGCATAGCTGATAGGCCCCCGCATATCAGGAACACCCATCTGGGCCAGAAGAGAACCATCGATCATCTCGACCAGAGAATGAATGATGCTTTGCCGATGGACAACAACCTCTATCTTGTCGGAAGGAAGGTCAAAGAGCCAGCGCGCTTCGATCACCTCAAGCCCCTTGTTCATCAAGGTTGCCGAATCGATCGTGATTTTGGGCCCCATTTTCCATGTCGGATGATTCAGTGCCTCCTCAACGGAAACATTGGTCATCTCGGCTTTTGTTTTCCCAAACATGGGTCCACCGGAGGCCGTCAGGATCACCCGCCTGACACTGTTCCAGTCATGGCCTTTCATCGCCTGGTAAATTGCACTGTGCTCCGAGTCGACAGGAACCAGTCTGGCTCCTTTTTCCCGGATGCGATTCATGACAGCGCCACCACCGGCAACAAGCGTTTCCTTGTTCGCCAGGGCAATCGTCCTTCCAGGGAGGATTCCCTCCCATGTCGGAGGAAGACCGGCATCTCCAACAATAGCCGACAGAAGAACTTCTGCGCCCGGGCAAGCCGCTACAGCAATCGCACCCTCCTCACCGGACAAGATCTTGATCCCGGAACCTGAAAGAGCTTCCTTGCAGGAGGAATAGACCTCTTCGGAAACAGAAAGGATTTCTGGATGAAACAGTCGGGCCTGCTCAAGGATCACATCCAGATTCTTCCCGGCAGCCATCCCGAGGACCCTGAAACGGTCCGGGTGTTTCAATACAATATCGAGAGCCGAGCGGCCGATCGAGCCGGTTGAGCCCAGAACAGACAAGCTGGTTCGTCTCATTGAGCAATCCTCTTAGCGAAACAATATGGGAACCCCCTCAAAAAACGGGGAATCAAGTCCAGATTTTTAACGAAAAGCCCTCCCAGTACACCAAAAACAAATAAAAAACCGGCGCATTGAAAAGGAGGCTGTCAATCTTGTCCAGAAAACCGCCATGACCAGGGATCAGATGACCAGAGTCCTTTACTCCGGCATATCGCTTGAATGCCGACTCGCAAAGATCTCCCACCTGGCCGGTACCACTCATGAGAACCGAGATGGCCAAAAGATCGCCCAGTGCCACACCCGGAAGAAGCATCTGGTGAAAAAGAAGCGTCCAGACCACTCCTCCGGCAAGCCCGCCGACCGCACCCTCCTTTGTCTTCGAGGGAGAAAGAGCGGGAGCAAGCTTGACCTTCCCAATGGTTTTGCCTACAGCATAGGCGAAAATGTCGACCGCCCAAGTAAATCCCAGAATGAACAGGACAAGCCTGCCGCCACCAGGAAGGGAGCGCAGGAGGACAACATACCCCAGAAGATATGGGATGTAGACAAGCCCGGCAAGGACGGGAAGGAGTGCCGGAATATCCGGAAGCTGTTCACTTTCCTGTCTGGACCGCCTGGAAATCGAGATCATAAGGATCGCCAGAAACAAAAGCGCCAGAAGATCTCCGGGAGAGATCCCGGATGCGGCACCCTGAGCGGACAGATAGAAGTCGAGAATCAGGAAAATCCCCGAGATGCGGGCTATCCAGGAAAGAACACGGGGCCCTTTCCGCGGCAACATCATGGACAAATATTCTGAATAAGCCAATAACATGACGGAGAGAACCAGAACAAGCATCGCCCATGGCGCGCCCTTCAGCAATAGAAGGACCAGCAACGGAACAAGAACCAGAGCAACGGCAACCCTCTGAAAAAGATTCTTCAAATGGAGCCTTCATCAGGCGTTGCCCCGGTCCTGCCAAAACGGCGAACTCTTTCCTGATAATCCATTAATGCCCGCCGATAATCCTCTTCCGAAAAGTCCGGCCACAAGGTCCTGGTAAAATGAAGCTCTGTATAAGCAATCTGCCACAAGAGAAAATTGCTGATCCGAACTTCACCGCTGGTCCGAATCAAAAGATCCGGGGAGGGAAGATCCCGGGAATCCAGATAACCGGAAAATCGGTCCGCCGAAAGATCTTCGGGGGAAAGAATTCCCTTCTGGACATCTCTTGCAAATGAAGCAGCAGCTTTTACGATCTCTTCTCTCCCGGAATAGGACAATGCGAGCGTCAAAACCATCCGATCACAGGAAGAGGTCCTCTCCTCGGCCATCCGTATTTTTTTGGAAACCGATTCCGGAAGACGCTCACGCATGCCAACAACTGAGAACCGGATGGAGTTTTTCAGCATTGTCTGGATTTCCTCGTCGATAAACTCCTCCAGAAGAGCCATCAAGGCATTGACCTCCAACCGTGGTCTTGTCCAATTTTCCCACGAAAATGCATAGAGGGTCAAATAAGGTATGTTCCACTGTCTTGAAGCTGTCACAACCCTTCTGACACTCTCGGCACCTGCACGATGTCCCATAACCCTTGGCAGATGGCGCTTGGTCGCCCATCTGCCGTTTCCGTCCATGATGACCGCAACATGACGGGGAGGATTCGAGAGCCAGGAAAGGTCAACCTGCTGACTGTCTGCAGATTCTGCATTGACCGTGTGTTTCATGGACGGGATCCCGAGGCGGGACGATTCAGAAGCGATGGGGGTACCCCACCTTCCCCAAGGGCTTTCAGAACCTTTCCCGGCAAGGGGAATATCTGAATTTTCCCTTCATTTTCATAGAGATTCTGGATATTCATGAAGTTAAAGACAGGTTCCGTAGCCACAAGAAGTCTGGGTTTCAATGTGGACGGATCGGTGCCAATGGCAATGTCGGTTATAAAATCCCTGACGCGGGTCAAGCGACCCAGAAGCATCCAATTGACCCCGGTCCATCGGTAAAAATAGACCTGTCCGTACTGATAGCCCTGAAACCTCGCCACAGGAGAAGAGACCGGAACATTTTTATAGACGATCACAATCGGACGGTTTGCGCCCTTCGAAGAAGCAATTGTCAGGATGCGCCCTTTTAAGTGAACCATTCGTGTTCGAACGGGGAGCAGGGCATGTGGGCGCCCAAACACATAGTGATCATCGTAGCCGCCCAGAAAGAAGGGACTTTTAAAGCGAAGATCTCCATTCGCGCCCAGATAAGTCAGGTGGTTGTCTTTCGAGAGCTGAAGGAATCGGGTCTTTCCCGATATCGTGACAGGAAGTGATCCGAACAGTCTGACTCTGGCCGGCCAATCGAGCGTCCTTCCCTTTTCAAAATGATCCCTCACCCAGTCCATCTGATATATTTTCCCCAAAAATGGCCTGTTCACGCCCATTTTCTGGGCCAGAAGGCGGTCATGACCATCAGGGAGGTGAACAATCCTCAGGTACAGGCGGACATGCTTCCAGATTCGCCTGAGCTTTCCACCCGAAACATCAAGGACATAAGAATCGGGTGTTCCTTCCACAATACTGCTCACAGCGATCTGGTAATGGCTTTTCCATCCGGAAGGATCCTTCTCTGATGCCGGGTGGTCAGCCATGAGGTGTCCGGCAGAGACGAAAATGTGAAGATTACGGATCACTCCGGGATTCCCTTCAGAATATCTGACCCTGAAACCGTCAGGGGAAAACTCTCCCAGAAGAACCTTCTTACCGTCGGAGAATGCGAAGAGAGGACGCCCACTGATACTTTTCCCGATCGGAACGATAAATTTGGGGATAAAGGAAACCGAAAGAACCGACGATGGCTTGGACAGCGGCGGCAGACTCGTGGTGATGAACCCTCCCGCACGATGTTCTCCCTTGCCCACTTCGGCCATCAAGGGAGAAATGCCCTTCATCATTGCGGAAATATGGGCAACAGGCTGTCCGGTTGCTCCGGACACAAGAGAAACGGTCATCAGTGCCCGTTGTCCAACAATCGTCGTATCCACTAAAAAGAGGTAGTCCACCCCAAGAATGACTGAAAGTCTTTTCAGGACTGCAGGATCTTCTCTGGAGACCCTGCCCAGGCTTCCAAGCGTCGCCTCCACCTTGAAAGGGTCAAGCACCCGAAATCGCTCGGAATGATCAAGGCGCTGCTCAAAATGTGCCAATACCCTGATATCGGCATAGTTGGACTGTGGAATCACCGCCAGAGGGATAGGAGCTCCCGAAAGGCGCACCTGATCGCCAACAACAGGACTCTCCATCGATGGCTCACGTGCAAAAAAACCTGAGCTGGACTGCTCCGTGACAGACTCCACGGAAAGCCGTCCAAGCTTTTTTTCCCGGTAACCGATCACTTCATCCGTATAGGGATCCCTGAACGGTGCGCCCTTTCTCACAACGCTCAAGACCATTCCTTCGGTGATGCCGGCAGCGGCTCCTTTGCTGAAAGAAACCGTCGAACCATCGACTGAAGTGATATTCCCATAGACCTCGGGGAAATAGGACGACAGCACCCTGACCACATCCCGGGTTCTGACCAGCGGGGCATCCAGAGAGGTCGATGTGGTGGAGGTTTCTGCAACCACTGGATGAAGGGTTTCACTACGGGAGACTTCCGGAAGAAGAAAAAAGAAGATCAGGGCAAAAAAGAAAAACCCCCTAAAAAAACCCATCATGTCATGCCTCTGGTTATTCCATCCGGAGAGAGTGACATTTTCCGGAATGAGGGGATTGAAGGCAAGCCGGGCATCGTCTGGACATCTCCCGCATAAACAGTGACAAAGCCTGCTCCGGTAAAAGCTCTGACATCCGTTACCGGAAAAACATAGCCTTGAGGATCCCCTTTCAGAGCTGGATCGTGCGAGAGGGATGCCCATGTCTTGGCAATGCAGACCGGCATTGTTTCTGCCCCGACAAGTCTCGCAAACGCAAGGCTTTTTCTGGCCTTCTCCGACCAGGCTGCCCCTTTTGCACCATACATGGTT
>DAHWBS010000044.1 GCA_027323445.1 Leptospirillum sp. | reverse complement strand
AAGCCATGTCCAGATATTGATGAAGCTGATGTCGATCAATGTGGCTGCAGAGAGGGGGGAAGATGGAGGAGGCAGGTGGGGCCAGTGGGCAAACCCCCATTTTTCAAAAACAACCCATGACTCCCATCCCGCAAAAAAGAGAAGACCAATGGAGGAGATCCATTTGAGAAGACGGATGGCCGAAAGCCCAAAGGCCACAACCACACCCTGAAGCAATGCAATCAAAAGAAGGCTCGAGACAGTGGCCCAAAACCCGTGAAGCCCCAAAAGGGCGAGGATCGAGGTCGCACCCATATAGGTCGTCACAGTGGTCCATCCAAGCTGGACCATTGTTTCCATCGGCCCCATGAACATCCTGGAACCCACGACACCAAGGACCGGACGGGCAAGCATCACCGTGGAGGCCCCGGTTTTTCTTGAGATGTAGGCAAGAGCCGCCCAGGGAAGAATGATCAGGGGGGTGAGAAAAAACACATTCCCCAACAAAAACGGCAACCCCGAAAGAGCCAGAAGACCACCGAAGTACCAGCTTGATGCGTTGGCCGAATCCCCGAACCAGTTCCAGAAGTTGTCCATGAAACCCAATCGGGCATCAGGACCGGACTCGCCAGATAGCCCCGGACGAGCGTCAGATGGCGGAAGCGTCAATCTTTTCCTCCAGCCGTCAGGTCTGTCTATTGATTGCAATCTAGTAACCACAGTGATAGTTTAAGGGAGAATCAGTGCGAAGGAAAGGACCCATGTCAGGACAAGAAGAATACAATCGCCTCTCCCATATGAGTGTCTTTCTGGTCTACGGCCTTCTGGCCGTCATGGCCGGAGGAATTCTTGTCATTTTTTTCCAATGGATCTACCAGAGATTCATTCGAAAAGAGCCTCCTCCCGTATATACCGAAAAACCTCGCTTTTTCAAAAAGGATTGATCCTTCCGGAAAGGATTCCTTTTCCATCTTATGGATGAAAACCGGATTCAGGATTTCCGGTACAGCCATCAGCCTGAGGAAAACATCGCGTTTTCCCTTTTGATCGCTGTAAATATCCATGCCCACCTGTTTAGGAGGTTTCGTTGGCCCTGCCACCGCTTATAGCGATATTGGGACGACCCAATGTCGGAAAGTCCACCCTGTTCAACCGTCTTCTGGGAAACCGGGAAGCCATTGTCGAAGATCGCCCCGGGGTCACCCGCGATCGCCACTACGGAAGGGGCACACACGGCCGGTTTCACTTCCGCCTTGTTGATACAGGAGGCATTGTTTTCCGGGATGACCACCCCCTTGGTGCGGCCATCCAGAAACAGGCTCTTTTCGCCCTGGAAGAAGCCGATGCCCTGATCTATACAATGGATGGCCTTGAGGGCTACAACCCCATCGATCAGGATGTCATCGATTTCGTAAGGGCCAGCGGAAAGCCCGCGGTTTTTGTCGTCAACAAGATCGACGGAGTCAACGCAGAAGCCAGACTGGCGGATTTTTACCAGCATGGAGTCTCACCTCTCATAGGTATTTCGGCCGCCCACGGGCGCAACATCAATGAAGTCCTGACCCCCTTTATTCCACTGATGACCGAGGAAGCGGAAGAAACCCTCGACGTCCCCATCCGTTTCACGGAAGAAGCAGGAGAAGATGCCAGAAAATGGATCGCCCGGCGACAGATGGCCCCTGCCAGGGTTGCCATTGTCGGACGACCGAATGTCGGGAAATCGACACTGGTCAACCGCATTTTGGGATCGGAACGTCTGGTCACAAGCCCTATCCCCGGAACGACCAGAGACGCAATCGATACGCTTGTCCACTGGGGGGGCAAGGACTATCACCTGATCGATACCGCAGGCCTCAGAAAAAAGGGCAAGGTTGCCGAAGCATCGGAGCTGTATGCCCAGATCAGGACCGAACAGGCCATCATCAACTCCGAAATCTCCATTGTACTTCTCTCCGCGGAAGACGGACTCACCGACGGGGATCTGCGGATCATCAGGGAAGTCATCGATAAACGCCGGGGGCTGATCCTCGCCTGGAACAAATGGGATCTCCTGGAAGGTGGACAAACCGAAGGGAAAGCCAAGGGATTTGCCGAAATCCGCGAAAAATATCCCTTTCTCGCATTTGCCCCCATGTCTTCCTGCTCGGGGCTGACCGGACTTCATATCCAGAAGCTCTTCACCCAGATCGATCTGGTCCGGCAGTGGTACTATGAACGGATTCCAACAGCCAAGCTCAATGCCATTATCGGCCCACTCATGGCGATGACACCTCCTCCAAGGCTCAAGAATTATCCTGTCCGCGTTTTCTACACGACACAGATCCAGGTCGCCCCTTCGGTCTTTGTCATGTTTGCCAATCGCCCGGAGGGAATTTCCATGCAGTATCGCCAGTTCATATCGAGAAAGATCCGGGAAACATATCCGTTCATCGGAGTTCCCTTTTCCATCCGGGTCCAGTCCAAACATGAGGGCCGCGACGAGGAGGGTTGACAATAAGACAGCTCCCGGAAAACGCCACCCGTTTTAAAACCGCTTAGAATCAAAAAGGCCATCCCCTTCCGGAGATGGCCTTTTTTGTAACCTGCCTAGCAATACCAAGCAGCAAACTTACTTTTTCTCTCGCATGGACTTTTCAACTTCCAGGATCTTGAGGGTCGTCTTGATCACCGTATCCGGGTTAAGGGACATTGACTCAATTCCCATACGAACCAGGGCTTCGGCCACCTCAGGATAGTCACTTGGAGCCTGTCCACAGATTCCGGAGTGCACCTTGTTCCGTCTGGTTCCTTCAACAGCGAGACGGATCAGCTCGAGAACCCCCGGATCCCGCTCGTCAAAAGAGTCTGCAAGGATTTCAGAATCGCGGTCCACACCCAGGGTCAGCTGCGTCAAGTCGTTCGATCCGATGGAAAATCCATCAAAATACTTTGCAAATGCATCAATCTGGATGATGTTGTTGGGGATCTCGCACATGACATAAACTTCAAGTCCATTTTCTCCCCGGACAAGGCCATTCTCCCGAAGAACCTCAATGACCCCCTGAGCTTCCTTGACTGTACGGCAAAACGGAATCATGATCCGGACGTTTGTGAGACCCATTTCGTCGCGCACTCTTTTGATTGCCTGACATTCAAGCGCAAATCCCTCACGGTAGCGCGGGCTGACATAACGGGATGCACCACGGAAACCCAGCATCGGATTTTCTTCGTGGGGCTCAAAATACGATCCGCCGATCAGACTGGCATATTCGTTGGACTTGAAGTCACTCATCCGGACGGTCACCGGCTTCGGGTAAAACGCGGCACCGATTGTTCCGATTCCAAAAGCCAGCTTTTCAACAAAATATTCTTTTTTATCCGGATATCCAAGAGTAAGGCTGTCAATCTGGGAAATCACTTTCTGATCCGTGACCTTTTCGGGGTGGACCAGAGCCATGGGGTGGATCTTGATGAATCCGTTGACGATAAACTCCATCCTGGCAAGACCCACACCATCGTTCGGAATAAAGGAATGTCCGAAGGCCTGGTCCGGATCACCCAGGTTCATCATGATCTTGGTTTTTGGACGCTCGAGGTTGTCGAGCTTTGTCCTGTCGACATGAAACTTCAGGATTCCTTCAAGAACCATTCCGGTATCACCCTGTGCACAGGAAACGGTTACCTCCTGCCCGCTTTCCAGGTGATCGGTTGCTCCTTCTGCGCCGACAACGGCAGGGATCCCCAGCTCACGGCTGACAATGGCGGCATGGCAAGTTCTGCCACCCCGATTGGTGATAATGGCCGCAGCTGTCTTCATGACCGGCTCCCAGTCCGGAGTAGTCGTTTCCGCAACCAGAACCTCTCCGGGCTTGAAATCCCTGATCTGGGCGAGATCGCGAATGACATGGACCTTTCCGGCAGCGATTCTCTGACCGACGGATTTTCCGCGAACCAGAACCTTGCTCTTCTCATCAAGGGTGAAAGACTCCAGATAATCCCCTTTTTTCTTCTGGGACTCCACTGTCTCCGGCCTTGCCTGAACGAGAAAGATATCCCCTGACACACCGTCCTTGGCCCATTCCATATCCATCGGGCGATGTTCCCCGGCATGTTTCGAGTAATGGTCCTCGACCTTGACCGCATAATCCGCCAGAATAAGGATTTCTTCGTTTGTCAGGCAGAACTTGCGGGCATCTTCTCCTGAAACCCTCTCGTTGTGGACCGTATCCTTTGTCACTCCTTCGGAATAGACCATACGGAACTGTTTCTGGCCAAGATTCTTCCGGATAATTGCCTTTTTACCCTGCTTGAATGTCTCCTTGAAAACATAGAACTCATCCGGATCGACATTTCCCTGAACGACATTCTCTCCAAGACCGTAAGCGCCGGTAATAAAGACGACATCCCGGAAACCTGTCTCGGTATCGATGGAAAACATGACTCCCGATGAAGCCTTGTCCGAGCGGACCATTTTCATCACGCAAATGGAAAGCCCGACATCAAAATGGGTAAAGCCCTTGTCTACACGATAAGAGATCGCCCTGTCGGTAAAAAGGGAGGCAAAACACTTGAGACAAGCCTCCCGAAGCTGCTGAAGACCCCGGATATTCAGATAGGTATCCTGCTGACCGGCAAAGGAGGCCGTGGGGAGATCTTCCGCCGTCGCGGAGCTGCGAACCGCGACATCCGGATTCTCGCCATATTCTTTTGCAAGTTTTTCATAGGCAAGCACAATCTCTGACCAGAGATCTTCGGGAATGACCGCGCCAAGAATCAGATCCCGGGCTTTTTTCCCGCGACGGGCCAGGTCATCCATGTTGTCCCGGTCAAGTCCGGTCAGGGTGTCCTTGAGCATGGCGAGGATCCCGGCAGATTCCAGAATATGCCAATAAGCATCCGCCGTGATGGCAAATCCGTTAGGAACCTTGACACCCGCAGGCACCAGTTCCTGATAGGCTTCGCCCAAAGAGGCGTTTTTGCCACCAACCGATGGAAGATCTGTCAGCCTTATCTCATTAAAAAACTTAATGTATCTCATTCGCCATCTCTCCCTATGCCGAGCCCAAAATCACCCCGGCCCTTCGTACGAGTTTACCAAAATCCTTTCACACATACTCTCAAAGATAGGGAATTCTGCCAAAATAATCAAGGAAGCCGGCATTTTATTCCGGCCACTTCCCTGCTTCTTCCCCAACGAAAGAAGTCTTACTTGTCAGGGTGATGCTGTCTTACCTTTCGCTTGTATGTGGTACTTGACAGACCGGTCAACTCGGTTCCCAGACGGATATTGCCTCCGGATTTCCGGATGGCATTCTGAATGTAGCCACGCTCAAATCCTTCAAGAGCAACGCCAAAATGCGGAAAAGACTCTTCCTCTGTCGAGATTCCGAAATGATGCCACTCAATTGGTCCTGAGCCACAAAAAAGGGCCGCATGCTCTGTTTTTCTGGAAAGCTCTCGAATATTCCCTTTCCATTCATGAGCTTCAATCCGGTCAAGAAGCTTTTTTGAATACGAGGGGGGAGATTTTTTGAACCGATCTGAATATTGAGACAGGAAATATTGAAATAACGGCACAATATCTTCCCGTCGCTCCCGCAAGGGAGGAAGAATGACCCGAAACGTTGCGAGACGGAAGTACAGATCTTCCCTCAGGACCCCGCTCTCCTTCATCGCGCTCAGGGAGGCATTGCTCGCTACAACAACCCGTGCGGAGGTTTTCTTCGTTTCGAGGCCACCGACAGGGAGGTATGTTGCCGTTTCAAGAACACGAAGCAGTTTTGGCTGGTGTTCAGGAAGCATCGCATTGAACTCGTCAAGGAAAAGCGTTCCCCCGTTAGCGGCCGCAAATAGCCCTTCCTTTGCCAGGTCGGCACCTGTAAAGGCTCCGCGCACATGACCAAAAAAGATTTCCTCAAAAAGTCCCTGGGGAATTCCGCCCATATTCACTGGAACCAGCATCCCTCGATTCCTTGGAGAAAGTTCATGAAGACACTGGACAAAATGCTCTTTCCCGGTTCCGGTCTCCCCTTCGACCACAACCGGTATGTCGTGCGGAGCCAAAAGACGCATCTGTTCAATAATTCGGGAAAAAGCCGGAGACCGGGTCTTTAAGAACATACGAAGAAGTCCACTTTCTGCATCCACTTATTTTCCTCTTCCTGATTATCCGAAAAACATACAAGGATCATCCCATGAAAAAACGATTTTCGGGATTTTATTGTTTCATCAGGAAAGAAAAAAGACGGCAAAACATGGCTTGGGAAAACAATCCTCAATCAATATCAGAAAATGGAAAGAGCAAAGAACATTCTTTCATGGGAAGGTGGCTGGAATTCATCTATTGAAAATAACCATCTTTCCATGAAGACATATTTGTTTTTATGTTTACAATAATGTAATATCAGGCATTAATAAAGAAAATAAGTCCTTTAAAAACATACAATCATGAATCTGGCATAGATGTTGCTTAATATTGGCAGAAGCAATGTGATCCAGAAAGAGTCGCTTCCTTAATAAATGAGCAATCAGATCGAACGAGGCTGAGATGAAAAACGATAGATCAAACTCAAAAAATAAGTCAGGTCAAGCCATTACAGGCCAATATGTTTCAGATACAGGGTTCTTTCGGACCATCCTTGCCGGAGCGGTCTTTCTTTCCATCTTGTGGGAAGGAAACAATGCACAATCTGCCGGGGCGGCAGAGAAGCAGCACAAAGGTCATACCGAATATGCCCTGTCGAAGAACAGCCCTGAAAACCTTGTCGGATTAATTGTTGAAATGAAGACGGGAAAATCGGGGATCACGAACATGGAGATCCGTTCGACTCGAGCCGGATCAACCAGCCAGTCCGGATGCATTCACGCATCAGGGGGAAAAATGGTTGATGTTGTTGTGGATCCCTCAGTCGTCTACCATCCCGAGCAGGGAGTCATGGTCATCATGGAAAAACAACTCTCCCCTGATGTGACAAAACTCTCTCCCGGCGAATGTGTCAGCATCTCCGGCGACAAGCTTCGCCAGATCGACCCATCAACAGATGAGGATCGGATCGTGATCTCTTCATCCGCGAAAAAGCCAACCCGGATGGAGAGGATGGAAGCACTGAAAATCCGGATCGAACCTATCCTGACCGCAGGTACAACACCCCGCCCGGCTGGCCATCTCCAGCCGACACGCCTGCCAAGCTCTGCCTTCAATGCGAGGCAGCCCGCCTAGCTACTTCCCCCCCATGGAGTTCCGGCGGCAAAAAGACTAAAACCGCCGGACACCCCCTCCTGCTCGCCTTTCGGCCAGAATCTCTCAAGCTCTGGAAGTTTCCTTCTCCGAAAGATTTTCCTGGAAAATCTCACCAACAGGTTCGCCTGCCTCACACAAGACTTCTTCATCCCATCTGAGAATCTCGAATCGACCATCTTCATGTTCACAAAGAGCGGAGCAACTTTCAATCCAGTCTCCGTCATTCATATAGGAGACCCCGTCAATCTGACGGATACTTGCATGATGAATATGTCCGCATATGACTCCATGCGCCTCATTTCTCCTTACGGACCTCGCAACAATTTCCTCAAAGTCACTGATAAAAGAAACAGCCGTCTTCATTGACCGTTTAACATACCCGGCCAGGGACCATCGGGAATGAATTCCCAGGAATCGGATTACGGGAAGAAGCAAGCGGTTTGCTCCAAGAAGGAGAGAGTAACCCCGATCTCCGAGTTTTGCGAGCCATGGGGCATACTGCATGCAGGAATCAAACTGGTCACCGTGCAATACCAGAAAAGTCTTCCCGTCGGCAGAAACATGAACGGCTTCCCGGGAAATACTGATGGGCCCAAATCCAACCTGCCCCGAATTCAGGATCGATACCATCCAGTCTGCCATGGGGTCATGGTTGCCCTGAATATAAAAAACCTTCGTTCCTGATCGGGACTTTCTCAGGATTTTCTGGACGACCGTGTTGTGTGTCTCCGGCCAGAACCAGCTTCTCCTGAGACTCCAGAAGTCAATAATGTCCCCTACGAGGTACAGGTATTCCGATTCCGTACATCGAAGAAAATCCAACAGCCTGTCCGCCTGGCAACCCTTTGTCCCGAGATGAATATCAGAGATCCAGATTGAACGATATCGTGCCATCAGAGCCTCCCCCTCCAATCAAAACCATTTGGAAAATGCCATTCGTCCAACCCTCGAAATCTTTTCCGACAAAGACTTTCCATCGTCCCTTCTCCTTGTTTTATGAAGAGAGCAAAGAACTTCCTGGCAAATCACGCTGGAAGCGTCCGGGCGTCCCCGCTCTTTTGCATTGTCCCTCATGGAAAAGAGGATCCTCCGGTCCTTTATCAACGACTGCAGAAGAAAAGAGGCCTCCTCCGGATGCATCAGATATCGGGCGGTACCCCATCCTTCCAGAACATCCCGGTTATCTTCCTCCTGACCAGGGATCGGAGAAAAAAGAACCATCGGCTTCCCCATGGCGAGACACTCGGCCGTGGTCAACCCTCCTGGCTTTGTAATGACAAGATCCGCCTTTTCCATTAACAGGCTCATCTTTCTCGCATACCCTCTTACAACAACCGGAAAGGGGTAAGACGACCTCTTTAAAAAAATCCGACGAAAAAGGGCCCTGTTGCTACCGGTCACAACAGTGACCGATATGGGGAGCACGTTTATGGACAACGCACCAAGAAGTTTTTCGATGGGAGCGACCCCGGCACCGCCCCCCACCACAAGCAGTCTCAATGGGTTTTCAGGCTGAACATCCGCACCACAGGCACTACCATCCCGATGAAACGAGGGGTGAACGGGAATTCCCGACACGATGACTTTTTCTCCCGGAACACCCAGTTGCTTCATCTTTTTGAGAGATTCCCCTGAGGCGACAAAATACCGGTCGACTTCCGGTGCCACCCAAAAGGCATGGGGAATAATGTCCGTTACCGAAACAAAAAGAAGCGGGGAGACTTCCTTCATCAAATCGGTCGACAAAAGCTCCATCGGAAGAAAGTGGCTGCAGACAATGACATTGGGGGCAGAGTCCCTGATGAATTTTCTGAATCCGCAGGAAAATAGTCGGGACACAATCGACCGGAGAAAGATCACAGAGGGAAGAAGGGAAAAGGACCGATCCGAAATGCGATACAAAAATCCCAGAACAGAAGGAAAATATCTGGCCAGCCAGATATAACCTCTTGGAACCAGAAATCGATATAGTGGATTCATAAGAGACAACACATCGACCAGCAAAACATCCGGAATCACTTCTTGCGAACGAAGGGAAGAAACAATTGCTTCGGCCGCCTTTTTATGTCCGCTGCCGATCGAGGCATATAGCACCATGATTTTTGCCAGACCATCCTCCTTCACTGGAAATCCTCAGCAACCCGGACCGATTCCCTGTTTTCACCATAAAGGTCCAGAGTAACGGGAATCTCAAGAACAGATTAACCTGCCGGAATTTCCGTCCTGAAAGAAACCTCTTTTCAGGATTTCATGGGCAGCAAACTGTTGAGACGAGATTTTTATGGCATGATTGTCAAAAATGGACATTAGAAGGAGTAGGGAAATCCATGAGAACTCCAAGACATGAAACCGGACATAAAACCTGGCCAGGGATCATCTGGGTTCCACTTTTTGCAAATGGACTGATGGGAGAATTTGTCTGGCCGTTCATCAGCATCATCCTTCAGGGCAATGGTCTTGGGGAATCAAAAATTGGACTTGTCCTTGGATTCGGAAATCTGCTGCCACTTGTTTTCAGGGTTCCCCTCGGATATGTTCTTGACCGCATTGAATCCCCTTCCCGATTTCTCATCCTTCTCTTTTTGCTCCCCCTCCCCCTTCTTCTCATTGCCTTTACATCTGTGCATGACGCCTTTTACGGAGTTATCCTCGCCCTTATGCTATGGGTGGGCCGACTCCCCTACCTTCCCCTTGCATTAGCACTATTCAATCGAAGGGACTCCTCCCCGACCACACGGAAAGCGCTGAACTCCTTTGTTCTCGTCCAGCATTTCATTCTGGGCATTGTCGGTCTTCTGGCAGGAACAACTCTTTATTTTTTCGGGATCTCTTCGGCCATTGAAGCCGTCGGGATTCTGACCCTGATTCTGAACATCTGGATTGTGTCAACACATACGCAGTTACCGGACAGAATGACCCCAAAAACCAAACGCACGCGAATTCTTTTTCCTGGCAAGGCCGAGACATGGATGCTGCTGGCTTTTTTCTCTTTTCATTTTGTAAATGCCCCCCTATTGCCATTTACCGAACTGTTTCTCAGGGGAATTACCAAAAACAGCAGTTTTATCCCTCTGGTCTCGGCCATTGCTGAATTGACCATGGTCATCATGTCTTTGATCTACTCGAGATGGCTTTCGAGACTTCCCATCACCAAAGTGATTCTGGCATCTTTCCTTGCCCAGCCCTTAAGACTTTTTGCCCTGTCCCATGCCCATTCTCCATGGTCAATCCTCGCAATTGCCCTTCTCGACGGATGGGGAGCGGGACTTTTTGCCATGACAAGCCTGATATGGGCACGGGAAAGAGCAAGGGAGAATCAGGTTTTCAACCAGTTCGTCGGGTATATCGATCTTGCGGTTGTTCTCGGAGGAGTCTTTGGAAGCTTTACTGCCGGAGCCATGATTTCCCGTTGGGGGTTTTCGGGATTCGCAGCAAGGGACATCTGGCCCTCTCTGCTTCCACCCTTTTTTCTCTTTTTCTACCGTTTTTTTGCCCGAAAAGAAGAAGCATAAAAAAACTCTTATCAGATTGTTATGGCTTCACAAAACTCCCCACCGGCACAGCAACAATCCAGTCCCAGGTATTGGCCAGGTAGGCTGTTCCCCCGACAATCGTTGGGCTTATGATACCCATGCGCCCCCCAATTTTCACCGAACCCGTCTCACGTCCAGTTGCCGGGTCAAGAACATAAAGGGCATCTTCTCCTGAGATAAAAAGCCTGTTTTTGTAAAGTGTCGGGGCACCCCGGGCGGCCTTGATCCGGCTCCACTTCCAGAGGAGCTTTCCTGTCTTCAGGTTCAGTGCCTCATAGACCCCGTTCACAGGAGACCCCACATAGACCGTATTCCCATGAATCATCGGAACGCCCCCCTTGAAAGCAGGAGGTGTTGGACCACGCCCCATGGAATGGAGCCAGAGTGGCCTTCCCGTTCTGGCATCAAATGCCTCAACAACAGGGTCCAGTGTTGGATTTCCATGGATCATACCTGGCTTGGTGACTGTGTCCATAATGACAATCCCATTACTGACAGCCGGACTGACATCTCCCATTCCGGTGTTTGCTGCCCCCTTGATCGTCTGGCTCCATAAAAGCTTTCCTGTTTTGGCAGAAAGGCTATAAAGCCTTGGAGGAGACGCCATTGCCAGAAAGAGCTGTCCATGATCGACCGCCGGACTCGACATGTTGTCGTTCCCCTTTAGATGAGTGGTCCAGAGCGGTTGTCCTGTTCTTCGGTCCAGAGCATGGACCGATCCTGATCCCGTTGCAAAAAAAAGAACATTTCCATCAATGGCAGGTGTGGGCATCGCCTCACCAACCGACCCCCGGTACCAGATCAGATGTCCGTCTGTCTTGTCGAGAGCGTAGATTCCATTGTAGCTCACATCCATCCCGCGAACCGCTCTCCCTTTTTTTGCAAACCGGACAACATTCGCAAAATTGAACCCGACTCCTCCAGCAGAAAGATAGACAAAGTGGCCCTTGACCAGAGGATTGCCCATCAGATGATTTCCGACAGGGATCGTTCGCCAGATCAGCTGTCCTGTCCGGGCATTGATGGCATAAGCGAACATGTCATCACTTTCTGCATAGACAACCCCTCCTGCTTCGCTTACACCAAGAGCATTCCCATAAAACTGGGTCTGGACAGCCCCGGCCTCAATTTCACCATCGGTTTCTGCTCCAAAGGCAATATGCCGGGAGAGTGGCCACGCACGTGCTTCGGCATAGCGCCAGAACACCCCTGTGTGAAACCATTCAGGGGACTTTTCAGGAACCTCAATGGCAGCGTTGTGTTCCGGATTCTGGTTCATCTGTGTCCAATTTCGGGGACCAAAGCCGGCATCCGGACCGACAGGAGCATTCTGTGGGTAGTAGACGCGGGCAAAAGGCCCCCCCGGAGCTACAGGAACAATCCATTGGGCGGACTGGGCAATCGCCTCTGTGGCTCCCGACAGAATCAGAATAGCTGTAAAAAAAACGTCTCCCGACAATCGAATCCATTGACGAACGCTACACAATATCTCCAAGAAAACCTCCTGTTATCACAAAATGAACCGCAAAGAGAAACATCAACACTGCTACCCAAAACCTGCCCGATGCAAACGACAACCCTTTAAGGACAGAAAATCAACGTTTTAAAAGTCCAGATTTCTAACTGCTTCCCTTAATAAGTTAAATATTATTTAAAAGTGTGATACCATATAAGCTCTAACTTATTAAAGTTGGAATGATTTTTCAATTATTACATTCTGAAAAATCGGGAGCTTCATTTGCAACACATCAATGATTAAAGGAGTCAGAATGGAAATTCAAAAAAAGAATAGATTCTTAACAGGCTCTTTTTCCACAGGACTTCTCTTTGTCAGTATGCTCCTTGGAGCTTGCGCGTCGCTAAGTGGCGACCGTGAG